>NYYP01000007.1 GCA_002686835.1 Opitutia bacterium
ATGTGAGTTCCGAGAATAAAGATACAGGCGAGCAAATATACGCCACACATAACTGGTACAATAAATGAGGCAACCCGAGCTATGCTTTTAATCCCTCCCAGGATTACCAGTCCGACCAACAGGGCCATAAGCAATCCATAACCCCATGAATAATCGCTTAGAAAAGGGATGACGGTCTTGATCATATCAAGCGACTGTACAACTTGAAATGAATTTCCTCCGCCCAGTGAACCACCAATACAAAGTAGGCAGAATAGCCCAGCAAGAAAACCACCTAACCCAGCCAGATTCTTTTCTTTGAGACCGCTAGACAGGTAGTGCATGGCACCCCCCATTATTCGACCATCTTTCCGAACTTTTCTGTATTTTTGCCCAAGGGTACATTCCGTAAATTTGGAAGACATCCCAAGGAAACCGACCAAAATCATCCAAAAGGTCGCCCCTGGACCACCGGTGCCTATAGCAATGGCAACGCCGGCAATATTTCCTAATCCAACGGTTGCAGAAAGGGCAGTGGTGAGTGCCTGAAAGTGGGTCACTTCTCCAACCTGGTTGGGGCTATCATATTTTCCACGAATTAATTCGATGGCATGTTTGAAGAGACGCACATTGACGAAGCGCATCCTGATGGTAAAGAAGAGTGCACCCCCCAATAACCAGGCCACCACAAGGGGCATTTCAATACCAGGTATGGGCCAAAATAGAAGAGCAGCTAATGGACCGACTATATATTCACCAAAGAATAAATCCATTTTTTGCTCCCAATTCTTTTCAGCCAGTTCATTTGCTCCGTGAGCAAAGGCAGGGAGAATTAAAAGAATGCTGTACAGACTATACTTCATTTTCAAAATCATAAAATTTTTCAAATAACAGATTGAGAATTCACTTCCCCTAGGGCAAGGGTTAAGCTAGCAAAAGTATTATTGTGGCAAAGACGATTATTTTATACATGGCCCGTGAGTGGACGATCTGGTTTCTGGGTTGTCTGTTATTTTTACTTGGTACTACCTTATTATTTTCCTCGGTTGAAGATATTAGCCAAGTATTCCCACGCGGCTTTGATTATTGGATGGAGGACTTATGGCACTGGTTGCTTACTTACTTACCTTGGTTGCTCCCAATTTGCTGCTTAGGCGCGAGTTTATTTTCGCTTTCTTTTGCCCGTAAAAGGGGAGAATGGACCGCTATGCTGGCCAATGGTATCTCTCCTTGGCAATGTTTCTTTCTAGTTGTTCTGCTCGGTCTTGGGATAGGGTGGTCCAGTGATCGCTTGATGAAAATTTCGGGCAATCGTTCTATGGGACAGAGCGATAGCTCAGTGCGTAGTCTGAAAATGCAAATCGGGTCTGAGCGGTTATGGTATTTCCGTTCTTTTGACCCTGTCACCTTATCAGGTAATGATCTGCAATTATTTTATTATGGAAAACAGGGCGAAGATTTTTTGAGAATTCGTGCCGCCCAGGCAGATTGGGACCCAGAAAACGGATGGACCTTTTACCAAGGCAGGTTTCTTGGTTTCTATTCTTCCCTAGGGCTTCCTGTAATCGATCAAAATGGGACTGGGTTGGTTTTGGAAAAAAGCGTGAATGCACAGGGTCGAGACAATCTCTACCAAACAAAAAGTCCAGGAGTTAGCCGGCCATTTCAAAAGCTTACGGGACTGAACCTTAAAGATGACCCAACCCCATATTTGTGGCTTCAAAAAAGGCCCAAAGATATGAGTATTTCTGAAATTGATCGATTGCTCGAGCGTTTCCCAAATTTGCAAAGTGGGGAAATTGTTCCTTATCGTATGAGAAAAGCACAACTTTGGTGGAATGGCCCAGCCTGCATGGTTGCTCTATTGGTCGGACTGAGTCTGGGCAGTTCTAGAGGTTCTTCCACGCCTGCAAAACTTGCTGGAGTCTCTTTACTGGGTGCTCTTGGATTTTACTTGGTCAGAACACTTTCTGAATCATTGGGAGAACAAGATATTCTTGCTCCTATGCTGGCAGCAAGTTTGCCCTACTTTGTTGTGCTTTTGGGCACAGTTTTATTTTTTAAAACACAAAAGTAAAANATCNTTNGCTTANTCTTCTACCTCGCGTAGTTGNATGCTTTCCACCACTTTGCCATCTGCAAGTACATTGGTAACCATTACTATTTGATCTCCCTGTTCTACCCTTTTTTCCAGCTTTAAGCGTTTGATCGCAGACTGTATCGTAATCTCTGGGTCCTCAGAAAAATCCATCAAATAAGGCTCAATACCCCAGATCAGGCGTAANCGCCGGTGCAGTCCTGGGATATCGGTAAAAGCAAATAGTGGGGAACCATTTGGTCGAAGTGCACCAAGTTTAGCGGCTAAGTCACCACTGCGGGTAAAAACTAAAACNGCGGTATTTCCCATGCGTAGGGCAAGCANTGCAGCTGATCTTAACATTTTTGCTTTGGGCCGGAATAGGCGAATACTTTCTGAAAGTACGGGAGGGAGTTCTTTTTCTATTCTTGAAGATATTCGTTTNAGCATTCGTATACATTCGATCGGATACAAACCAGTGGTCGTTTCCCCGCTGAGCATAACNCAATCTGCCTCTTCATTCACGGCATTGGCAACATCACTAATCTCNGCTCGGGTAGGAACTGGAGATTCAATCATCGATTCCAGTAAGTGAGTGGCAATAATTACTGGCTTACCCTTGGCCAAACATATACCAACTGACTTTCGTTGAATGATGGGCAACTCTTCAAATGGACATTCAATACCCAAGTCTCCCCGGGCAATCATCAGACCATCAGCGGCGGTAACAATCTCTTCGAGATTACTAACACCTTGTTGATCTTCGATTTTTGCAATTACCTGTGCCGTGCTATTATTATCACTAAGAAAGCTCTTAAATAAATCGATCGCATCAGCATCCCGGGTAAAGGAAAGAGCAAAAAAATCATGTTCACACTCGATTCCCACAAGTGTATCGAGCCGGTCTTTCTCAGTGATGGAAGGCAGACCAGTCTCAATGCCTGGCAGATTGACATGCCTTCTACTTTTTAGCCGGGCATCTTGGAGAACTCGACAGCGTATTCGTTGGGGCGATGTTTCCACAACCAATAAGGGGATCAATCCATTATCCAAAAGTACATTCTTGCCCGTGGTTANATGCTCGTGCAATTTGTCGTAGTTTACTTCAATTTGCCAAATATCCTCGATTCGAGGAGGTTCTGGTTGGGCTGTAAAAACAAGATCAATAAGGTCTCCCCGAATTAAATTAATGGGGTTTTGCAAATATCCCGTACGAATTTCGGGACCCTTGACATCCATCAAAATTGCAGGNTCCTTTTTTAAACGCTGTCCAATCATACGAATTCTTTTGGAAATATCCCTAATCCAATCATGGGTTGCGTGTGCCATGTTCAGACGCATTACATCTACGCCTTCAGTGATTAGGGACTCCAACATCTCATCGGACTGAGTTGCCGGTCCNATGGTNGCAATAATCTTGGTCTGTCTTTCAGCTATTTTCATTCAGAGAAATTATCGAGCAGG
Source organism: Opitutia bacterium (assembly GCA_002686835.1). Taxonomy (GTDB): domain Bacteria; phylum Verrucomicrobiota; class Verrucomicrobiia; order Opitutales; family Seribacteraceae; genus Chordibacter. Next base: position 3,521 of record NYYP01000007.1, read on the forward strand.
TTAGTTCATGCGAGTACTCTATTCCGATAAACTGAAGCCCATCGTGAATGATTGTCAATGATACAACCGAGGTCTTATTCATCGAGTCGTTTGTACTAAAGATGGGGAGAGGATTCGTGTGNAATGAAGTGGCAATTCCGATGTNTAANCAAAACTGATGGNTGAAATAGTTTTCCATCCAGTAAAATAAAACCGGTGAGATTTACAAAGAATCCCGAGTTCTGCGAAGTTTCGAAACTAAATTAGTAATTGAGAAAAAAAGTGGTAGCAAACTTACTTGGATAAGGTTTTTTCAGTGTTTTACACTCCAATAGGCTGGGCCGTTGCTGGATCAATTACATAGGTGGAGAATTTTGTTCCCTGACCAGTAAGCTGTCTAAACCGTTCGCGCACTAAGTTCACATCATTGCAGTCTTGGCTAAGGTGCATCAGAAAGATTTCACGCCAACATGTATTTTCCATGGACTCTAAAAGTTCAAAGGTCGATTGGTTGGATAGATGACCGTGCCTTCCGCGAATTCTTTGCTTTAAGCTCCACGGTCTTTTGGNGTCCTGTTCGAGCATGTCTGGGCAATGATTTGCCTCAATCACGAGTATACTTGCCTGCCTGATTCTTTCTCTGACCAAGGTCGGGACAAATCCGAGATCGGTTACCCATGCCAAACTGGAAGTGGGGTCAAATAAATCGCCCGTTCCCCATTCAAAATAAAACCCAACTGGATCATAAGCATCGTGGGGTACGCTAAATGGATGAACCTTGAATTCTTGAAACTCAAAGGGCTCACCCGTTTCAAAGCATTTCCAGTTCGGTCGGCGTGGGAGTTTGGGTTGTATGGCTTCAATGGTGTCCCGGTTGGCAAAGATTGGTAGGTTCAAATAGCGAGAAAGTCCTCGAATTCCTGCACTGTGGTCGTTGTGTTCATGGGTTAAAAAGACCGCGGACAATTCCTCAATATCCAAACCTTCATCAGAAAGTAGAAATTTCAGTTTTTTTCCAGATAGTCCAGCGTCTATTAAAATACTAGAATTTGCAGTTCTTAAAAGTGCAGCATTTCCCGAACTGCTAGAGCCAAGTATTTTAAATTTCGTTTCCACCTGAGACAAACTCTAGTAATCACTGGAATGTGCAATCAATCACAAAGTATTTAAATCTTTCCAGGTTTATAAAAAATGACTGAGTTTTTTGACTGGGTGGACCGGCATGATCGGGTAATTGGAATTACCTCACGCAAGGATGCACACAGNTTGAATCTCTATCATCGTGCAGTCCATTTGTATGCTACTGGAGTAACGGGAGGGTTGATTTTGCAAAAGCGTAGTCTGTACAAGGATGTTGAACCGGGTTTATGGACTGTGAGTTGTTCTGGCCATGTTGACAGGGGAGAAACTTTTGTTGATGCCGCAAAACGAGAAATGTTGGAAGAATTAGGTTCATCCATCACCTCATCTGAATTAGCTACGCTGCTGCATTCCGACCCATGCTTGGAAAATGGATATGAATTTGTCCGTTCATATGAAGTACTATCTGGCATTGTGCCAGTTCCCGACCCGTCGGAAATTTCCGAGGTGTGCGAAATTGGGCTATCGGAATTGGATGATTGGATGGAGCAAGAGCCTCAAAATTTTGCCTCCTCTTTCCGTTACCTTTTTCCTTTGGTCAGAAAGAGTTTTAAATCGATTAAATAAGGGACATTTGGTTGCCATCGCTATCCTTATCGGGAGTGATTCCGCTGGCTTTCCAACCCTTTGGAGTTAGTACCCGTCCTTGGGGAGTGCGCTTTAGGTAACCTTCTTGAATGAGAAAGGGTTCATGAACTTCTTCGAGAGTGTGCTCCTCTTCATTTACCGCCACGGCTACAGTGCCTAGACCAACTGGGCCACCTTTGTAATTTTCCGCCATGGTCGAAAGTATGCGCTTGTCCATTTCATCCAATCCGCGGTCATCAATTTCCAAAAGCTCTAATGCCTGAGAAGCAATTTCTCGGTTGATCGAACCATCGGATCGTTGCTCTGCATAATCCCTTGCAAAATGAATTAAATTATTGGCAATTCTTGGTGTGCCACGTGCACGGGCCGCAATTTCCTCTGCCCCTGCCTGATCAATTTTACAGTCCAAAAGCTTACAGCTACGAAGAACAATTTTGGTCAGATCCTCCCTGTCATAATAATCCAGTCTGGTTTGCAGGGTGAAACGACTCCGCATCGGAGCGGAGAGTAAGCCTACCCGAGTAGTTGCCCCAACCAGTGTAAACCTTGGGATTTCAAGTCTGACACTACGTGCATTCGGCCCCTGATCGATCATAATATCTATCCGAAAGTCTTCCATTGCAGAGTATAAGTATTCCTCCACTGTTTTGGGAATCCGGTGAATTTCGTCGATAAATAAAATATCTCCGCCTTGCAAATTGGTCAGTAATCCGGCCAAGTCCCCAGGNTTGTCAATAACTGGCCCGGAAGTGATTCGAACCTCCCTTTGCAATTCATGTCCAATAATGTGAGCGAGGGTGGTTTTTCCCAATCCTGGTGGACCGCACAATAGCACATGTTTGAGCGCTTCTTCCCGTTTTGATGCGGCACCTACCATTACCTGTAATCGTTCAATCGTTTTTGGTTGTCCGGTAAAATCCTCAAACGCAGGTGGACGCAAGGCGGCCTCCACTTCATTTCCTGGAGTCAGGGAATCTTCAAAAAANTTCCGTCCCGTTGGTGGGTCTTCTTTCATCAGGTTGAATTAGTTATTCAATGGGACTGCGAAAAGCGGGAGGAAGAGCAGATTCTGGCAATCTTTCAACTTCTGCACCCAATTTGATGAGCTTTTGGTCAAATAATTCATATCCTCTGTCCAAGTGGTAAATCCGATGTACCCAAGTTTCTCCCTCTGCAGCCAAGCCCGCAAGGATTAATGCTGCACTTGCCCGAAGATCCGATGCCATCACAGGAGCACCGTTTAACATTTTTCCACCTCGAACGATTGCATTGGCTCCCTCCAAAGATACTTCCGCCCCCATTCTGAGGAGTTCAGGTATGTGCATGAATCGACTCGGGTAGACCCGCTCGGTCAGAATACTCAGCCCAGGAAGAGTACAGGCAAGTGCACACGCTTGTGCTTGGAGATCGGTTGGAAAGCCAGGGTAGGGAAGGGTAATAATCTCAAAGGGAGATAGTCCATCGGGACTCATTTTTACCTCCAGAAGGTTGTTTTCCTTCACCTCCAGGGCAACTCCCGATTCGTTCATTACTTTGGAAAATGCACCAAGATGCTGGGGTTGGACTCCTTGGACTCTAATTTCCCCCCGGGTAATTGCTGCGGCCATGATATAGGTGGCTGCTTCGATACGGTCAGGAATGACCCGGTGATTACATCCGTTTAAATTTTCCACTCCTTCAATGGAAATGAGATGCGAACCGGCTCCAGAAATCTTTGCTCCCATTTTACCAAGCATTTTGCACAAATCCACAATTTCCGGTTCGCAAGCGGCTCCATCCAAAGTTGTTTGTCCAGGGGTCAATACTGCAGCCATTATTGCATTGGCAGTACCGGTAACGGTGCTTCCATGCCTGCCCCCGATAAATATATTTTTGGAAATCAACTTCGAACCATCTACCTCAACGACTCCTTGGTTTAAGGTTATAGTGGCACCCATTTCTCCTAGGGCATGAAGGTGTAAGTCAATCGGGCGGTGACCAATAACACATCCTCCAGGCATTGGCACTTTTGCCTTTTTTAGTCGAGCGACCAAAGGACCGAGCAAACATATGGATGCCCGCATTTTTCTTACTAATTCATAGGGGGCATTGGGTTGAATATTGGCTGGATGAATTTTCCAAGTNCCAGGCCCAATATTTGATACATCTGCNCCTACATGNGNGAGNATTTCNCCCATAAACTTGATATCGCTTAAATCAGGAACATTTTCCAGAATAGTCTCCTGATCGCTTAGCAAAGCTGCGGCAAACTGGGGCAGGGCGGCATTCTTGGATCCGCTTACCTCTACCTCACCCGAAATTTTGTTCCCACCTTTTATTCGAAGTATTTCCATGTAAAAGAGGGGGAAATAATCGTAAATTAATATATTGGCTGGAAACTAGAAAATTTTCTCCATATCAACCAAACAGCTTACCAAGGAAACCTTTCAGACCAGTTGCTTTCTTATCAGTACTTTGTGCTGATTTACGGGGTTTATTGTTTTGTGTTTTGGTTTGTTTGGAATTTTCGGAAGCTTGTTTTCCTTGATGTTGTCTTCTTTTACGGGCTCTTCTTTTGGACTGATTATATGGTTTTTTTGAATCGTCTTCTTTTAAAGACTCGTTTGATTTTTCTGATTGGTTTGGATTTCTATTATTTTTTGGTTGTGATCGGCGGTTTCCCTGCTTCCCACGATCATTCCTACGACCATTTCTTGGTTCATGATTACGGGATCGATCGCCATTGTTTTTAGGAGGTTTTACATTGCTTAGGTCATCGGTTAGGACTGACAAACTGGCGGGGTTAATCTCCCCCATTGGGGCAGTGGGTGCAGGAGTGCCATCATTTTCTAATGGCTTTTCATTAGCTCTGTGCCAACGGGAACGAATTCTAGATTTCATAAGATTGATAATTTGATAGCTGATTAATTTTATAACCGAGCACAAGGGAAACGGTTTAAATAGGCGTTTAAATTTTGCTCTCGCCAGAGAGTACCTTACGCCTTGGCCAAGCAATACGATTTTCTACTACCAAGCGTGTGGATCGACAAGGCAAAATAATTTACAAATCTTTGCGAAACCACTTGCAACTGAGCCAAGTTAAGTACTTAAAGGTCGATGATGGATAAATTGGAAAATATTTTTGAGCTTCAGGATGTCTTAAACCGACGGATCGGAGTCAATATGGATGAGATGAATGATGAGGATCGGACCAAATGGATTCTCAATTATGTGCGTGCCATGCAGCAGGAACTTGCTGAATTAACTGATTCTGTACCGTGGAAGTGGTGGGCAAAATATCAGGAGTTCGATCAGCAAAATGCAAAAGTTGAGATTGTTGACCTCTTCCATTTTTTGATTTCGCTTGCTCAGGTTATGGGTATGTCCGCGGATGATGTACACCAGGCATATTTAAAGAAAAACCAAGTTAATCACAATCGCCAGGAAAGCGGATATGCTAAGAAAGACGAGGATGACTCAAGACATATTTAATCAGTCTTGAAAAAAATGCACTAATCCAAACCCACAAGAACTTGCGGGCAAGGAGGGAGGGAAAAAGGCTTAGAGGGATGCCAAAAGAGAAGCACAACGGGATTTCTTCCGGGCTACCTTATTGGCATGAACTAAATTACTCTTATTTGCTTTGTCGAGTGCGGAAATCAAAGAATTTGCAGACTGAATAGCAACTTTTTTATCTCCTGCTTCAACCGAGGCAATAAAAGCTTTGTCCAAAGTCTTGAGCTTGCTCGAAATCGAGCGGTTGCGCAGATAATTTGTTCTGTTCTTTCGAATATTCTTTAGTGCTGACTTGGTATTGGCCATAGCGATATAAAAAATTGTAAATTTGTAGATTCGTCAACTTGAATCGATGCGAAAAAAAGGATTCCGAGAAGCTGTAAGCCGGATTCTGTAACCATTCAAAAACAAAAGCCAGAGAACGGTCGCCATTCATTTATCTATCTGACCAAATGCTCAGATCCCCACTGCTGCGGGGTGCGACGTACCCGAAACCATAGACGGGCAGCCCGGTTTCCTATTTCGTCTTGCATCGGATTGGGTTTACCATGCCTGATCGATTGCTCGACCAGCGGTGGGCCCTTACCCCACCTTTTCACCCTTACCTCCGTAAAGAGGCGGTTTGTTTTCTGTGGCACTAGCCGTGAACTTGTCTTGAAACAAGTCCCCCCCGCTTTCACGGGGAATCCTGCCCTGTGATGTCCGGACTTTCCTCTCATATACCCAAAGGTAAACAAGCGAATGACCGCTTCTCGGAAATAATTTTTACTGTGGATGTACAAAGCTTTCTTGCCGGTCATTTATCTTTCCACATAAACGATCCGACCGCACTGATCGCACTGTGTAATCTTTTTTTCAACAAGCACGGATGATACCACATCATTGGAGACCCGAAGGTGGCAACCCGTACATTTTTGATCGTTAATCGGTGCCATGTAGGGCGGGCGGGAAACAATTTTCTTAACCCTGTCATAAGTTGCAAGGAAACTAGGCTCCACATCCTTTCTGGTTTCTTCAATTTCAGTTTTTAATTCCTCGGTCTCAACTTTTCTTTCTTCTCCCAAACTTGCTCGTTTGTCGCGTTGCTCCTGCATTTCGGCAACTCTCTCAGAAATCTTTCCCTGAGCAACCTCTGCGGTTTCTCGGGCATCATCGATCTTTAGTAATACCTCAATTTGTTCATTCTCTTGCTCCTCGATTTTGCTGAGTAAATTGGAGATTTCATTTTCCAATGCCTGATACTCCTCATTCTTTTTGACTTCGAGCTGTCGATTTCTCTGCTTTGCGATTAATTCATTTTTCGAAAGAATTTCTTTTTCTAATGTATTATTTTGTGATTCTAGGTTTTTCCACTCAGCCAAGGCAAGTTCCACAGATTTTTGTTCCACTGCAATTTTTTCATCCATCCGATCGAGTTCATGGGGGAGTTCCTCAAGTTCTTGGACCAGTTTTTGATAGCGCCTATCCCGGCTGTGTAGAAGGAGTAGTTTTTGAAAGTCGGGATCTTGGAAAAGCATTATGAGTCGTAAGGGTAGGAATGTTTAATAGTGTGGCAAACCTCCTAAATGTCTGGCATTTGTTCAAAATACAAGAATTTAGGAGCGGTGCTTTACTTCATTCGATTGAGATGGCAAAGTCATTCCTTGTTCAAAACAGAATATGTCCGATCAAACTTCCTCTAACATTGTCGACCAAGCCGTACTGCACTTTACATTAGGCGAAGAGCAAAAAGCGGAAACTCTATTGCTTAATTATACTAATCTACATCCACAAGATCTTGATGCGTGGCGTGCACTTTCTGAAATTCGCTTAGCCCGAAAAGACATGTGCGGTGCAGAGCAGGCATGTCGCAAGGCTTTGTCTATTAATGGGGATGACCTTGCTTCTACCGTTAGCCTGGCAAGGATCCTTGTGGCCCAGGGGGACAAGGAAGGTGCGGAGGAGGCATCTGCCAAGGCAAGAATTCTTGGATGGAAGGATGAACTTGCTCAGGAGGGAGACAATCCCTAACCTTAACTAAAATTTAAAGTATGTCTTCGATCAATAAACAGAGCCTGGATTTTGAAAAGCCTCTCCTGATTTTGGAGAAACAATTGGATGAACTTATGCAATCATCTGCAAATTCGGATATGGATTTTACCGATGAGATCAGAGCAATTGAGAAAAAAATAGAGCTTACCAAACGACAGGTTTATTCTGATCTTAGTTCCTGGCAAAAGGTTCAGCTTTCCCGCCATCCCAATCGTCCGTATTCGCCCGATCTGATCCAAAGGATATTTACCAATTTTGAAGAACTTCATGGTGACCGATTATTTCGTGACGATCATGCCCTAATAGGTGGTCCTGCATCAATTGATGGAAAACCGGTCATGGTGATTGCCCAGCAAAAAGGTCGAAATACCGAAGAAAACCTCAAGAGGAATTTTGGCTGTCCGAACCCCGAAGGCTACAGAAAAGCTTTACGCTTAATGAAAATGGCAGATCGTTTTAATCTGCCGATCATTTCCCTGATCGATACTCCTGGTGCTTACCCTGGAATTGGGGCGGAAGAACGTCATGTTGCCGAAGCAATCGCGGTAAACCTTCGTGAGATGGCAGATTTTGATGTTCCTATTATTGCTCTGGTTATTGGCGAGGGGGGGTCAGGCGGTGCCCTTGGCGTGGCGGTCGCAGACCGGGTGCTGATTCTGGAAAATGCATATTATTCTGTGATCTCACCAGAAGGCTGTGCTGCAATCTTGTGGAAAGACCGTGCCTTTGCATCCAATGCAGCGGAAGCACTCAAACTGGATGCCAATGAACTCTTGAAGCTTGGAATTGTGGATAAGATTCTTCCTGAACCCGCAGGGGGGGCTCATCGGGACTGGGATATTACTTCGGAGACTATAAAGTCCGCCCTATTGGATGAATTGAACGAACTTGGAAAAATAAAGCCCGGAGAGTTTGCCGAGCACAGATATCAAAAGTTTAGAAAGATGGGCAAAATTTCCGTATGAGCGGAAATTAGTAACGGTTGGTTAGGTCTTGGGTAGACGAATCAGACTTGCCCAGACGTTCGTTACGATCAATTACCTCAATCATGCTGTCTTTAAGACGCTCTCTCATACGCATTGAGGATTCCAACTCCCTTTCCATGAAGCCAATGTTTTCCTTTAAGGTAAGGATTGCATTGTTCATATCAGTCTCCCGGTCAGTCATTCTGACGATGTCTTGTTCGAGACGGATATTTTCTTTTTCGAGAAGATTCATACGGTTGATTAACACTTGTTCACGGGCCAAAACTTCTGAATATTCGGATTCCAATTCTCTGGTCTCAGAGAGTAATTCTTGGTATTCGGTGCTACCATCGTTTTCCAACCCTTTAATTTTCCCTTCGAGTTCCCTGATATTTGCTTCAAGAATTCCAGCTTCCTGGCTGAGTAACCTTTCATTGGCCACCGCACGATTTAATTGAATCTCCAAATCTCTGGATTTATCTTTGAAGAAGCCCCGCTCGCTGTGCAGAGATCCACTTTGTGACATTAGCTCTTGGTTTTCCTGATCTAGGTCTTTGAGTTTGGTAATGAGGTTTCGTTCATTCGCCTCAATGTTTTCTATTTCCTCTCTCATCAAATCCACCGCCCTGAGCATGTCTGCATTTTCTGCTTCTAGTGCAGAAGTTTTTGCCAGAAGCATCTCATTGGAGTCCCTTAACCCAACCATCTCGCTTGATATTCTGGCTTCTTGCATAGCCAAGTTGTTTAATTCTGCCCTCAATACACTTAACTCTTCTTTCTGGGCCATATCAGTATCGATGAGAGAATCATTACGAGAGGAAACCCGATCTAAATTGGCCCGCAGATCATTATTGCTCATTTGTACAATACGAGCATTTTCTCCCTGCCTTTGAGCCTCCATGGTCAAGTCGGTGTTTATTTTTTGTAAACTGGCTAATTGGGCCCGAATGGCATCGTTCTCGACCTCTAAGTCACTCACTTTTTGGGAAAGATCATCTTTATCTTCTAAAGCGAGGGATGATCTATCCTGTTCCAATGAAAGTATACCATTTAACCTGGCAATCTCATTGCGAGCATTCATCAATTCCTCCCGCAGGACAATTTCTTCATTTTCCAACATTTTTGCCTCGTTTTGAGCATCTCTCATCAAGGCTTTCATTTCGCTCATTTTGGAATCTGTTGTCTCTTGATCAATACCCAGCGATGCAATCTTTTGATTTAGTTTTGCATTCTCTTTGTTAGACCGGTCAAGTTGTGCTTCAAGTTTGTTATTTTCAGCTTTGAATGCACTCATGTCGGTGCGCAGATCTTTCGCCTTTCTCTCCAATGTTGAATTGAGTAATTCAAGATTTCTAATTTTAGCGTAAGCACTTTCTTCGGAAGAATTAAAGTTGGCCTGTGCCTGTTCGAGCTTACGGTTTTCCAAAGCCAGTTCTTGGTTGCGTACTTCCAATTCTTTCTCATCAGCTTTAAGCTGTTGAAGTTGTCGCCGTAATCTTGCATTAGTTTCATCCAAGTATTGATTACTGTTCACATTTCTCAAGCCTTCCTGTTTTAGTGATAACAGTTGCGATTCAAGAGCAGCAATCTGTCCAAGTGCTTCATTCAAATCGTCTTGCATTTTTGCACTCTGCGGGGACTGAATGGTAACAGGTGGAGAGTTGAGCTTTTCGAGCACCACTGAGCGGGTTTTTTCAACCAGTGCATTATGCTTGGCTGCTAAGTCGTTATATTGCTTGATCAGAAAGTCAGGGTCACGCAATTGGGCATCGGTCTGTCCCAAAGCAATGTTCTTAACGAAGAAAATTGCTAAGATTGATAGGAAGATTCTTAAATATAAATCGGGCACCATGGATGTGGGAATTAAGATAATTATATTGGAATAGCAAATCTTCTAATATGGCAAGCGCTAGTTGCGTAACGCGACCTTGGCAAGAGTTCGGGTAATCTTACTTTTTTAGGCCTTTGCTGCCCGTTGCAAGCGATCCAATATTGCTCGGCTTGCCCCCTTATTTTCTCCCGAAAAAATAAGGTGCATACGATTGGTTTTGTGGGCATCAAGTTCGATCAATGCGGCATAGAGATTTCGGGCAATTGTATAAGGGCATCCATCGATCGAAAGACAGGTACATTCTGGAAATCCTATACCCCGTAATTCCAACGCAATTTTTTCTTCTGACACAATAATCGCATCGCCAGCACCAAAATTTTGATCATCCCGAAATTCCCCTAAAGAATTATACAATTTCATCGGGGTTTTGGGGGCATAATGTACCTGGTGCATACCTGGGGATGGGGCACTTAGTTGCTTTTCTGGCATGCATGGCTTGCTAGATTTGGTGGTCGATAGCAATTCGACATCTACGCCCAAGCAATTTGCCAACTCTTCCCGGGTAATCATTCCGGGGCGTAAAATAGTT
>NYYP01000008.1 GCA_002686835.1 Opitutia bacterium
AAAAAGAATTTAGCTTCACAAAACCCAAAAGTAGTCGCAAGGCTTGCCGCCAAGATTGAACAATGGTGGCCGGTCAAGAAACGCAAAGTAATTACTGTATGGCAATAGAGCCATTGTAGGAATTGCTTGGGCAACTCAATTAATTTTAAACAGAAAAAAACAAGTTCAATTATTATGCATATAACAATGAAATCTAAACCTGCCGTTCTTTTTGTTCTACTAATCTCATGCCTCGGGTCTTTATCTGCACAAAAGACCATTGATCTATTTAATGGAAAGGACTTATCCGGATGGATTGGAAAAAGCCAATTCTGGCGGGTGGAGAATGGTTCTATTGTTGGAGAAACCACCAAGGAAAATCCCACCAAAGGAAATACTTTTTTGATCTGGAAGGATGATCAAGTTGAGGATTTCGAATTTACCTGTCAGGTAAGATTTCAGGGCAATAATTCAGGGGTCCAGTATCGTAGTGAAACGGTCGGACCCTTGAAAGATTGTGTACTCCGTGGCTACCAGGCTGACTTACATCCCAGGCAGGAATTTTTTGGCATGCTTTATGGAGAAAAGTTTGGCAAGCGGGGGATCATAGCAAAGCGTTGGCAAAAGGTGGATGCAAGGGGAGATAAGGATGTAAAAGTGCTCGGTTCAGTCGGAGACAAAACACAACTGGTGGGCACCAAGTGGAACAAACTTGGCATATTGGCTGTAGGCAACCGGCTGATCCATATGGTTAACGATGTGATAACCGTAGACATAACTGAAAACCATCCCCAATCCATAGAAAAAGGTTATCTTGGTCTGCAACTTCATGGAGGAGCACCAATGAAGGTGGAATTCAAATCTCTTAAATACCGAAAGCTTTCCGGAAATGCCGCCAAGAAAGCCCTTCAAAAAGTAGCCGCGGAGTAAAAGGCTCAAGCCAAACAACCTGGCTAAAATAAAAATTGTCTCCTATGAGGTGCTGTAACTAATTTATTATGATTACTTTGAAAACTCCCTTATCCTTGTGGATCTTTATCCTGACTGGGATTCTTCTTACTACTCATGCTTCTGGTAAATTTGACAGCCTGGCTACTCCTATTGAGAGCATCTCGGTCAAGGAAGGCTTCAAGGTGGAGTTACTCTTCACCGTGCCCAAGAACAAAATGGGTTCCTGGGTCAATCTTTGCCTGGATGGTAAGAACCGTATCATTGCCAGCGATCAGTTTGGAGGGCTCTACCGCTTCAAGGCTCCTGCACCTGGTCAGCCCCTCAATGAAGATGATATTGAAAAAGTGCCGGCTAAAATTCGGGCAGCCAATGGACTTCTTTGGGCGTTTGATAGCCTCTATGTCGCGGTCAATGATTATGTAAAAAAAATGGATAGCGGGGTCTACAGACTGACTGACTCCAATGGCGACGATCAGCTCGACCGGGTGGAAAAATTGAAGACCATGTATGCCCGTGGGGATCATGGTGTGCATGCCCTTCTTCTCAGCCCGGATCAAAAATCGATCTACCTGATTACAGGAAACAACACCGAGCCCGTGCAGGCAAACCGTTCACGGGTTCCCCTGGACTGGGGGGAGGATCATCTCCTGCCCCGCATGCCGGATGGGCGGGGTCACAACCGCGGCAGGTTGGCTCCCGGAGGAATCATTTATAAAATCTCCCCAGATGGCAAAGACTGGGAAATTGTATCCACCGGCTACCGCAATATTTTTGATGCAGGGTTCAATACAGACGGCGAGCTTTTCACTTATGACGCTGATATGGAATACGATTTCAATACTCCATGGTATCGCCCCACCCGGATCAACCATGTCACCAGCGGGTCCATGTACGGATGGAGAAACGGCACCGGCAAACGACCTGAGTTTTATCCGGACAATCTTCCTGCCGTAGTCAATATTGGCCCCGGCTCACCCACCGGAGTGACCTTTGGATATGGAGCAAAATTTCCGCCCAAATATCAGAACGCAATGTTCATTTTGGACTGGAGTTGGGGAAAAATCTACGCGGTACATTTGAAACCCGATGGCAGTACCTACACCGGCAAAAACGAAACCTTCATTACCGGCAGCCCTCTACCTGTCACGGATGCGATCATTCATCCCGAAGATGGCACCATGTACTTTGCGATTGGGGGAAGAAAGGTACAGTCCGGGCTCTACCGTGTCAGTTATGTGGGCAAAGAAAAAACCGACCCAGTGTCGATGAAGCCTCAGATCAATGAACTCGCAAAACTCCGCCATAATCTTGAAGATCTTCATATTGGGAACCATCCTGATGCATTGGATATCGCCTGGCCACATACCGACCATCCCGACCGTTTCATCCGATGGGCTGCCCTTATGGCGATTCAACGACTGCCCGTGGGAAAATGGGCTGAGAAAGCACTGACTGAGAAAAATCAGGGNAANCGTGCCTATGTTCTGCTCTCTCTTGCCAANGCTNCCGGNATCGATCCTTTTCACCGNAAAAAATCCGACCCTCCAATCAACCGGNAAATGGGNAACAANATNCTCCAATCCCTGCTTGAGCTCGATTTTGAAAANCTGAGNCCAAGTGAGCAGCTTTCGATGGTNCGNACCTATCAAGTAGCCATAGTGCGNTTTGGTAANCCTTCCAAACAAACTGCNGATCAAATCNTTGCCCAGTTGGATGCTCATTTNCCNGCCAAAACTTNTGAAATGAACTGGCTTCTNTGTGAAANCCTCGCNTTTCTNGAAGCTCCCACNGTGGCAAAAAAAGGGATCTCTCTTCTTAACAAAGCAACCACTCAGGAGGAACAAATGGAGTATGCCCGGTCTCTTCGTAACCTCAAAAGCGGATGGACCAACGAACTTCGCACCCACTACTTCAACTGGTTTCTCAAAGCGGCAAATTATCGGGGAGGTGCCAGCTTTACCAAGTTTATTGAGTTTATCCGCAATGATGCAGTGGCAAGTTTGAGTAATGCGGAGAAAAAAGAGCTCGCTCCCCTGCTCGCCCAAAAAGCCGAAGTGAAATCACCCGCAGAGGTGATGGCGGAAGCGATGGCCGGCAGAACTTTTGTCAAAAACTGGAAACTGGAAGAACTCAGTAAAATATCATCCAGTGGTCTGAAAGAAAGAGACTTTGCTAATGGCCGAAAAATGTTTGCCGCAGGAGGATGCTTTGCCTGCCACCGGTTTGGCAACGAAGGAGGGATGAATGGCCCCGACCTCACCGGCTCAGGTGGACGTTACTCGGCTCATGATCTCCTTGAACAAATCATCCATCCAAGCAAAGAAATCAACGAACAATTTGTCCCAACTTTTGTGACCTTAAAAAATGGGGACGCCCTCACCGGAGTGGTGGTAAATCTCAGTGGCAACAACATCACCCTTAACACCGATCTTTATAACCCCAACCAAAGAACCAATGTGGCAAGAAGTAAGGTAGTGAGCATGGGACCTTCTCCTGTTTCTCCCATGCCTCCGGGACTCTTAAATATGATGGAGGAAAATGAGATCATGGACCTTCTGGCATACATCCTTAGCGGAGGAGACACCAATCATAAATTTTTCTCAAACTAAGAACACCTAGCCACCTACGAATTTATAACTGAGTAAACCAAGGATTAATTTCGTATCCATTTAAAGAGCTGATTCTAAGGTTTGCCTACTTCCTCCATGTAAGAAACACTGGAGAAACTACATAAGAAGTATGCATGCCTCAAAATCCCCAAAGTTTTGATCCCGACCTTGTTGTTTCCCAGGTAATTGAAGGAAACAAAGATGCTTACCGCCTTATTGTGGCCGAGTACAGCTTGCTTGTCAGAGGTTTCTTATCTGCCCGTATTTATCACCTAGATGATGCCGAGGATTTGGCACAGGAAACTTTTGTCACCGCTTATGAAAAGCTGGAAAAATATGAGATTGGCACAAACTTCCGTGCCTGGCTCATGAGCATTGCTCAATTTTTGCTAAATAATCACTGGAGAAAATACGGCCGTCGGGCCACGGTGATGGAAAAATTCCGCCAGGAAATTGCCGAGTCCATCCAGCCTGAATTAATGCAATCTTCGGATGACCTGAATCAGGAGAAAATTAAGAAGCTTCTTCAGTGCATTTCCAAACTCCCCCAAAATCTTCGGCAAGTGGTACGCTCCGGACTGGAAGGCAAACGCGTCGATGACCTGAGTGAGGAGCTTAATCTAAAACCCAATGCCATCTACCAGTTAAGACACAGGGCTCATCTTGCCCTGAAAGACTGCATGAACCAGGAGTCCCCTCTTCCCCAATCTTAAATGAACTTTCTAAACGACCCCGATTTTCTCGATCTTATTTCCGCCTGGTGTGAAAATAAGTCCTTCTCCCCGAACCGTCGCCAGGAGTTGATGAAGAGACTCAACCAAGACTCTGATTTACGCAAGGCACTGGCCGATGAAATTGAGATGGCCGGTCTCACCCGGGCGGTACAAAGTGGTGAGCCAAGATGGCTGGACCTGGAAGAAAAACTGGGCATTCCAACTGCAGATAAAAATGACTTCGAGAACGAAGTCTGGGAGAAAATTAGCTCCAAGCCTCTTCCACCAGAGAACAAAATAATATCCTTCTCCAAGTTTGCCGGTTTTGGAATCGCGGCAGCTTTTGTCCTCGCCCTGATTCTGAACAAGCCGGACTCGACCCATAATCAGGTTGCCAAATTTATCCGGGTGGAAGGACCACTTGCGGAAAGCAGGCAATGGGAAAACCTCGGAAAAGGAGATGAATTCAAACTAGCCGAAGGAATGGTGGAACTTGCCTTCAGAGATACCGGAGTTCATCTCATTGGGACAGGACCACTGGATATGACCTTGGTCGATAAGAACCGGCTCTTTTTACGGGAAGGTCAAATCAAACTGGTGGTTCCGCCTCAAGGGATCGGTTTTGTGGTGGATACGATGGAGAGGAAATTTGTCGACCTAGGAACCAGCTTTGTGGTGCAGGCGAGCAACCTGGGTTCCCGGGTACTTGTACTTGATGGGGAAATTGCAGTGGGAGATCCTAACAGCAAACAATCCATACTGATGCGCAAAGGGGGGTTGGCCGATTTTGACCGCAACGGAAAAATTTCCCCAAAAAGCACCAAGCCCAGTGGCGTTCCAGATACCAGGATCGATGCATCCTCCAAGGGACCCAAATCCCTCCTAGGTAAACTTCTCGCTTTTCCGGAAGAAGGTATTTCCAATCCTGTTGCCAATGATGCAAGTGCGATCAGCCGGTTCTTTCTACCTTTAATCCAGTCGCAGTTTCAGGATAAACAATCAGTCAGCTCAATGAAACAAGGACATCCTCTCAGGTTTCGTGGAATTGCCGGTACTTACGATCAGTTTCCCAAAAGATACAACCTGTCCCCGTTTTCAGAGCAACTCGGGTGGATGGCATGGTTTCAGGGCAAGGTGTCCCCACCCCAAAAAGGAAAGTTCCGCTTCTGGGGATATGCAGACAACAACCTGCTTGTATCCATCGATGGCAAGCCCGTCTTTGAGGGCTCCCGTTACGATTCCCATTTCAGAACGGAATTAAAAATTCCCAGAAACAATCATCCAGCCCTTCCCTGCCTCAATGCCCGTGCCGGGTTTGCTTCGGGCGAATGGTTTGAGGTCGATTCCAGCCCGGTGAAAATCGATATTTTGTTTGGTGAATCACAGGGCGATTCAACATCCAGTGTGCTCCTGATCGAACAGGAAGGAGTGGAATATGAATCCACTTATTGGGGGCAGCCCAAATGGCCCATCTTTGCCACAGAAGGTTTTAACCGCAACGAAACCTCCAGGCTGCGTAACCTACAGACTCATATGGAGGAGAAGTTAATGGGGTCCTTTTCTATCCCGGAGGAGGAATTGTGGGCCGTGGTTGAATAAAAAGAACTTTCTCCGGGCTTTCATTTCCCTTTTCATTTTCAGGCAGATTCGAAAAGATATTCCATCATGAGATTATTCTCCTTTAAAATCGCCCTCCTGGTTTGCCTGACAATATTTATGAAAGGCACCTCGCTTTCAGCGAAGAGGCCGAACTTTCTCTTTATCTTGGTGGATGACATGGGATATTCTGACCTCGGTTGTTACGGGAGCGAGATAGAAACCCCAAACCTCGATAAACTGGCAGCCAATGGCCTNCGGTACTCCCAGTTTTACAACACCGGTCGATGCTGGCCCACTCGTGGATCCTTACTCACTGGGTATTATGCCCAACAAATCCGACGGGACAACTTGCCAGTGAAAGGTGGCGGCTTAAAACCTCGTCCAAAATGGGCACCNCTTCTTCCGGAGTTTCTNAAACCTGCGGGTTACCGGAGTTATCACAGCGGGAAATGGCANATTGACGGGAAGGTNCTTAATGCAGGATTCAACCGCTCCTGGNATGTCACCAATCAGAACGGCTTTTTCAGCCACAATGCTAATTTACTCGATGACAAAAGATACAATCCCGCAAAGGGGAATAAGGATTATTACTCCACCACTGCCACCGCCGATCATGCGATTGAATTTTTAGAGGAGCACCAACAAAACTACGGTGACCAACCCTTTTTCCATTACCTTGCCTTTATTGCCCCCCATTTTCCNCTNCATGCCAAGCCCGAAGATATTNCCAANTACNANGACCGATACCTCAGCGGGTGGGANAAACTCAGGGAAGAACGATTTGCCAAGCAAAAGAAAATCGGCCTGCATAAAACCTCGCTCTCTGCACTAGAGCCCGAGATTGGCCCACCTCATGGACATCCTCAAGTGATCAAGCAACTGGGTTCAGGGGAAGTAAACCGCCCACTCCCATGGGATTCCCTCACCGATAAACAGAAGCACTTTCAGGCAACCAAGATGGCCATTCATGCCGCCATGATTGACCGGGTCGACCAGGAAATAGGCCGGGTCATCCAGCAACTTAAAAAAATGGGAGCCTACGAAAACACCCTGATCTTTTTTGCCTCAGACAATGGTGCCAGTGCAGAGATCTTGGTGCGTGGAGGCGGNCATGANCNNGATGCCCCCATGGGNAGNGCANAAACCTATCTCTGTTTAGGACCTGGTTTCTCCANTGCTNCCAACACCCCNTTTCGCAGACATAAAACATGGGTGCATGANGGAGGTATCAGCACACCCCTTATCGCTCATTGGCCAGATGGCATAAAAACAAAAGGNGAGCTAAGGCATTCCCCAGGCCATGTGATCGATATCGTACCTACTATTCTGGAATTAGCCGGAGTGGAAAAACCTAAATCATGGAAAGGAAGACCCATACCCNAAGCACCCGGCAAAAGTTTGGTTTCAACCTTCTCGGAAGATCGTACCATCCACAGGGAATCGATTTGGTGGATGCACGCNGGAAACCGGGCGATCAGGCAAGGCAATTTCAAGCTTGTGGCCGCCAAGGGTGACCCCTGGGCATTATATGACCTAAGCAATGACCGTGCTGAATCTAACGATTTATCCAAGCAAATGCCCGACAAAGCCAAGGCATTGGAAAACACTTGGAACAGGCAGATCCAAGGTTTCATCAGCCTTTTACAGTTGGAAAAGCGGCCAATTGCAAAATAAAACAAAACAGTCCCTATCATGTCTAAATTTTTTACTTTAGTTTTAACCACATTGGTCATTCTTGAATTGCCAGCATCCTTGCAGGCTCTGGATTTTAACCAAGATGTCAGACCGCTGCTTGCGTCCAAGTGCTATGCCTGTCATGGCCCCGATGAGGAGGGAAGAAAAGCAAAACTTCGCCTCGATATTCGCGAGGAAGCCCTGGAAAACTATGTGATCGTGCCCGGCTCTGTTGAGGACAGTGAGTTTCACTACCGCATCCATTCGGATGACCCNGATGAGATCATGCCACCACCCGAATCCCATGCCACTTTGACNGATGCAGAAAAGGAACTGCTCGACCAATGGATCGCGGAAGGTGCAGAGTATAAAAAGCACTGGGCCTTTGATCCTCCTCAGGTATCCATCACCTTAGTCAATGCGGCCAAGTGGGGAAANAATCCNATCGATGCCTTTATTCTGAAAAACCTNGANAANAATGGGCTNGATCCATCCGTACCCGCCGACCCTTACTCCCTGGTTCGAAGAATCTACCTCGACCTAACCGGCCTTCCCCCCACTCCACAACAGGCAGATGCCTTTGTATCGGATCAACGACCAGATGCCTATGAGAGATTGGTTGATCAATTACTTGCCTCTCCCCGCTACGGTGAAAAATGGGCCCGGGAATGGCTTGATCTCGCCCGCTATGCNGATACCAACGGNTATGAAAAAGACAGGCCCCGCCAGATCTGGCACTACCGCGACTGGGTTATCCGGGCACTGAATGAGGACATGCCCTATGACCAGTTCACCATTGAGCAATTGGCGGGTGACATGTTGCCCAATGCGACCATGGATCAAAAAATTGCCACCGGGTTTCACCGTAATACCCAGCTTAATGAGGAAGGCGGGATTGATCCTCTCGAATTCCGCTTCTATGCCGCGGTTGACCGGGTGGCCACCACCGGGACCGTTTGGATGGGACTGACCACGGGTTGCGCCCAGTGTCATACCCATAAATACGACCCCATTACCCACGATGAATATTTTGGTATCATGGCCCTGCTCGACAATGTGGAGGAGCCAGACCTTCTGCTCTATTCGGACAATCAACTAAAGCGAAAAGCTGAGGTAGAAAAACAGATTGAAGAAAAAATCCAGGAGTTGATGAGTCGCCACCATGATTTTGATCAATCCTTCGAGGCATGGAAAACCAGCCTGCAAAAGGAAGCGACTGCATGGAATATTCTTCAACCCACTGCATGGAAGACCAATCTACCCAAGCTGGAAAAAATGGAAGACGGTTCCCTTTTCGCCTCCGGAGATTTTACCAAGCGTGATGTGTACGATCTAAACTTCTCATCAGAAGAACCGATCACCGCATTGAGAATCGAAGTAATGACCGACGAACGCTTACCTGACCTCGGTCCGGGCCGGGCTTATTACGAAGGGAGAAAAGGTACATTCTTCCTTAGTGAAGTGGATCTATTTTTAAACAATGGTCAGGAAGTTTCGATCCAATCACCTGTTGCCAGCAGTGGACATGGCCCTGACAAAACCATAGACAATGTGGGTTCCTCAGGCTGGAGCTCAGGTGTTGGGGAAGAACAGCATATCATTTTACCCCTTGCTACACCCATAGCTGCAAATCAGTCCTTTTCTCTTTCCCTGCTTTTTGAAAGACACTTTGTAGCAAGTCTCGGCAGGTTCCGCGTATCTGCTACCTCTGCATCCACTACCCCAAAACCACAGAGATTCGGTGCCAAAATTGAGGACCTAGTGGCTATGAAAAAAGCACTAAGCTCCGAGGAAATTCAGTTACTCAAAAGTACTTACCTGGAAAAAGTATTCTACAGCAAGAAGAATGTACAGGCATTTGATGCACATGCCAAATGGATATGGGATGATAAAAATAATCAAAGCAAACAAACCCTCTATTTTTCGAAAAGCATCGACTTAAAAAAGAAACCACGGTCCGCCCGTCTAGTCTACACCTGTGATGATGAATCCGAATTCTATATCAACGGTAAAAAAGTGGCCTCTAATGCTCTTTGGTACGAACCCGTCTCCGTAAGTGTATCCAACCACTTCCAGGAGGGAACCAACACCCTTGCGGTCAGAGCAACCAATAATGGGGGCCCGGGAGCCTTAATTGCTCAATTGGAAATCATTTCTGCCGAGGGTAAAAGACAATCCTATGTAACCGATAAATCTTGGAAATATTCGGAACAGGAACCAGAAGGGAATGATTGGAAGACCCAGGGTCTAAGCGATGGCCAGGAATCTACCATTGCGGGAAAAGCAGGCGATGCTCCCTGGAAAAACATCCCCCTGAAATCGAACGAACTTTCTGAGCTTCATGCCTTGCGCAAACAACTTCCCCACAGCCGCAGGTCTCTGGTGATGCAGGAGCGCCCGGTGGACAACCCCCGTGCCACTTACCTGCGCCACCGTGGAGAATATACCAGCCCCAAACATGAGGTTGACCCAAAAATTCCTGAGATTCTTCTGAGTGAAAATACCAAGATGCCCACCAACCGCCTGGAATTTGCTCGCTGGCTGGCCAGTGCGGATAATCCTATCGGGGACCGTGTTACGGTGAACCGTGCCTGGCGCTCCCTCTTTGGGTATGGATTGATTCGTACTTGTGGCGACTTTGGCACCCAGGCCCCTGCCCCCGACCACCCGGAATTGCTCGATTGGCTGGCGGTGGAATTTCGTAAAATGGGACTTTCCCTGAAGCAGCTTCATCGTTTGATTGTTACCAGTGCCACCTACCGGCAAAGCTCCAATGCCTCTCCCGATCTTCTGGAAAAAGATCCTCAAAACCGCCTGCTGGCACGTGGTCCGAGGCTTCGTCTGAGTGGAGAATTGATCCGTGACCATATGCTCCATGCCAGCGGAAAACTCTCCTCCAAGATGTACGGCCCAGGGGTCTACCCACCCCAGCCTAAAACTGTGCTCTCCCATGCTTTCGGTAACCAGACCTGGAATGTTTCCAAAGGAGAAGACCGCTTCCGTCGCTCCATCTATACTTTTATCAAGAGGACCGCTCCCTTTGCCGGTTTCATGACCTTTGATGGAACATCCGGAGAAAACTGCCTCGCAAAACGGGACCGCAGCAACACCCCCCTGCAGGCCCTCACTCTTCTCAATGATGAAATGTATGTCGAGCTTGCCCGGGAGGCTGGCAAACTTGTCCATCAATCGAGTAAGGACCCGGTATATGAGCTTTTTCGCAGGTTCCTTACCCGCCCACCATCTGAGGAGGAAACAAAGGCCCTGCAAGGCTACCTCGAGCAACAAATTGCCCGCCTTAAGAAAGGTGAGCTCAAACCAGCCGATGTTACCTCTGATCCCAAAGCCGATGCTCCCTGGGCAGGCAAAGTTTTGCTCGCCCGGGCTATTATGAATTTAGACGAATCAATCACCAAGCCATGATCACAAACCCACTCCTACACCGTACCCGAAGACATTTTTTCAAAGACTGTGGAATTGGCCTGGGCAAGATTGCCCTCGCCTCCATGCTCGCCAAAGAAAGCTTTGGGGCAATGGGCAACCCAGGCTTCATGCGTTTCCCCGTAAAAGCGAAACGGGTCATCTTCTTATTTATGGCCGGTGCACCCAGCCAGCTTGAACTCTTTGACCATAAGCCCAAGCTTGTAGAGATCGAGGGCAAGCCCATCCCCCCTTCTGTGATCAAGGGACAGCGCTATGCCTTTATTCAGCCGGATGCCGCGGTACTCGGCCCCCGCTTCCCCTTTGCCAAACATGGCCAGTCCGGGGCGGAGTTATCAGACCGCCTGCCCTACCTTTCCAAAATTGCCGATGATTTAACCTTCGTAAAATCAATGAAGACCGATCATTTCAACCATGCACCCGCCCAGCTCTTCATGAGTACGGGTAGTGGCATCCCCGGCCGTGCAAGCATGGGATCATGGTTAAGTTATGGAATCGGCAGCGAGGCGGACGACCTCCCCGGATTTGTGGTTCTGCAAAGCGGTGGGGTTCTTAGCGGAGGTTCTGCGTTGTGGGGATCCGGCTTTTTACCCTCCGAACATCAGGGAGTTCCCTTCCGCCAGGGTGCAGATCCTATCCTACATGTCTCCAACCCCAAGGGGATTGACCGAACTGCTCAGCGCCAAACCCTTGATCTGCTCAACAAATTGAACCGGAATTCATTGAACCGTATGGGAGACCCAGAGATCAATGCACGGATCGAAGCCTACGAGATGGCCTACCGGATGCAGGCACGGGCACCCGAACTGATGGATTTTGCACAGGAAAGCCAGGAAACTTTGGATCTTTATGGCGTAAAAAAGGGCCGGTCTGACTTTGCCAGCAACTGCCTGCTTGCCCGTCGTCTGGCCGAGCGGGGAACCCGGTTTATTCAACTCTACCACGCCGGCTGGGATGCGCACAATGATGTGGAAGGAAATGTGAAAAACCAGGCCAAATCTGTTGATCAGGCAAGTGCAGCCCTCGTCCAGGATTTAAAACGCAGAGGTATGCTCGATGACACCCTGGTCGTATGGGGAGGAGAATTCGGACGTACCCCCATGGTCGAGGCCAGTGCCGCATTGAACCGTAGTGGTGGTCGCGATCATCACCCACAGGCCTTTACTATGTGGATGGCCGGTGGAGGGATCAAACCGGGCATCACCCTGGGGCAGACCGATGAACTTGGCTTCCATGTGACCGAGGACCCAGTCCATGTTCACGATCTGCAAGCCACCATTCTCCAACTCCTGGGAATTGATCATACCCAATTGTCCTTCCGCTTTCAGGGGCTTGATTTTCGACTTACAGGAGTGGAACAACACCACGCCGTTAAAAAATTAATCGCATGAAACTGCAGTGGTTGTTGCCTCTTCTTGGAGGACTTCCGGTCCTCGGGGCATCAGCCAAGGAATCGGATACCCTTTCAGTTAGCTTCAATGATCATGTCCGACCTATTTTGTCGGATAAATGTTATGCCTGCCACGGACCAGATCCAGAAGACCGGGCAGCCGATCTAAGATTGGACACGGAGGAGGGTGCTTTTGCCGACCTCGGGGGATACCGTGCAATCACCCCAGGTGATCCTGAGGAGAGTGAAATCTTCTGGCGGATCGAATCGGAAGAGGAAGACGAAATTATGCCCCCTCCCGACTCTCACCTTTCCCTAACCAAACAGGAAAAATCCATTATTAAGGAATGGATCGAACAAGGTGCAAAATGGGAAAATCACTGGTCCTTTGAACCCATTGAGGAAACCAAGGTTCCCAATAATGATTCCACCTGGCCTCAAAATGAGATCGACGAGTTCGTTCTTTCTTCCCTGATCCAGAAATCGATTTCACCGTCCAAGCCAGCGGATCCGGAAACCTGGTTACGACGGGTATCCTTTGATCTCAGCGGACTGCCCCCTTCATTGGATCGACTCCAAAAATTTCTTCAGGACCCCACTCCCAAAGCCAGGGAAGCGGAAGTTGATTACCTCTTATCCACCATAGATTATGCCGAACGAATGGCACTGCTATGGTTGGATGGTGCCCGTTATGCAGATAGCAATGGCTTTCAGTTTGATACCACCCGTACCATGTGGCCCTGGCGGGACTGGGTGATTCAGGCTTATTCTCAAAATATGCCCTATGACCAATTTGTTCGTGAACAGGTGGCAGGGGATTTATTCCCCAACCCTACTCAGGATCAATTAATTGCCACTGGTTTTAACCGAAACCATGGATATACCTTCGAGGGAGGAACCATAGATGAGGAGTACCGGGTGATCTATGCAAATGATAAAACCACCACCTTTGGCACCTTGTTTCTCGGGTTAACCCTGGAATGTACGCGTTGCCATGATCACAAGTATGATCCTCTTAGTATGGAAGATTATTATTCCATGTTTGCTTTCTTTAACACCAGTGCAGAGAAAGGAAACCCTGGCCAACAATCCCGGGCAACTAAAGCGGCAGCTCCTTATCTTGAAGTTTATTCAGGCAGGAAAAACCCCATCCATGTAAACTGGAAGCAATTAAAACCAACCAAGGCAGTTGCTGAAAAACAAACACTTGAAATTCAAAAGGATCACTCCATTAAAGCGACAGGAGAGGTACCCTCATCTGATTCTTATGTCGTTCACTTTGAGGTTTCGTCACAAAAGATTCGAAGCCTGAGGCTTGAAGTTCTTCCCATTAACGGCTCCAAGCACGGACCAGTTGGCCGGGCTCCCAATGGGAATTTCGTACTCAATGAACTTGAAATCTTCCTGGTCTCAGAAAATTCCAGGACGCCTTTGAAAATCAGGGAAGCTACCGCCACCTTTGATCAGTTTGGTTTTCATGTGAAGCAAAGCATTGACGGGGACTCCAGTACTGGATGGGCAGTGCAGGGAGGCCTCAATAAAACCCAGATTGCCCGCTTCGATTTTGAGACCGAATTAATTATTCCCAAGGGATCAAGATTGGAAGCATGCATGGAATTTTCTTCCCATGATAAACATGTTTTAGGACGCTTCCGCTTTGCATCGTCCATCTGGGGCATCACTCCACCCAATGCCCTGACCATGATCATGAAAGAGGAAGAGAGAGAGACCCGTATTCTCATGGAGGGACTCTATGACCAGCCCGGCAAGCGGGTAACTCCAAGAACACCGGCCGTACTCCCATCCTTTGACGGATACAGGCTGGACCGGTTAGGACTGGTCGACTGGCTGGTATCCAGGGAGAACCCTCTGTTTGCCCGAGTATCGGTCAACCGGTTATGGCAACAGTTCTTTGGTTATGGATTGGTTAAAACCCCAGATAATTTCGGTTTGCAGGGCGAACTTCCAAGCCATCCGGAACTTCTCGATTGGTTGGCCAAAGATTTTATCAACCACAAGTGGGACCTTCATCAAACCATCAAGAAGATCGTACTTTCGGCGACCTATGGACAATCCTCAACCTATCGCCCTGAACTGGAGGACCCTGAAAACCGTTCCCTTTCGCGTGCTTCCTCTTTCCGCTTGCCTGCAGAGATGATCAGGGACCAGGCCTTAGCCGCCAGCGGGTTACTCAGCAAGAAAGTGGGAGGTCCAAGTGTGATGCCCTACCAACCAGATGGAGTCTGGGCTGATCTGAACGCCCCGCCTTCCCACCGCGAATTTTATGTGCAAAGCAAAGGGGATAATCTGTACCGCAAAAGCCTCTACACCTACTGGCGCCGTGCCGTTCTTCATCCATCGATGTCTACTTTTGATGCCCCAAGCCGGGATGTATGCACCGTTGAACGGGCATCCACCAATACTCCGCTTCAAGCTCTGGTTACTCTGCATGACCCCACCTATTGGGAAGCCGCACGCACGCTCGCCGTTCTCGTTCACGGGGAAACAGATCCGATTAAATCGGCTTTTGAGAGAGTGCTTTCAAGAAAGCCTTCCCCCAAAGAGTTCCAGCTTCTTTCAGATCTGCAAAATCAGCGCATATCCCATTACCGAAAAGATTCAAAATCTGCCAATCGCACTCTATCCGTGGGAGAAAGTACGCCATCCATCACGAAGATGGAACCTGCTCAACTGGCTGGGCTAACTGATGTCTGCCACACACTTTTCAATCTCAGCGAGACCATAACCCGCAAATAGATTATCTTATGAATCAAGAAATTGAAAACCTCTGGTTGAAGATGAACCGTCGTCAGGCCCTACACACCGTGGGTGCAGGGCTCGGGTATATGGCTCTGGGCAGTTTGCTTGCCGATGGCTCTACAACTACTGGAAAATTCTCCCATCACCCTGCCCGGGCCAAGCGTATTATTTATCTCTTCCAGTCTGGTGGCCCATCTCAGGTCGATCTTTTTGATCATAAACCAGCACTCGCTCAGCACCACGGCAGTGATATTTTCAAACATGTTGAACAACAGGGCCGGCTCACAGGATTTAATAACAACCGAAAGATTCTACCTGTTATTAATAGCAAGTACTCCTTTGCCCAGCATGGTCAGACAGGCTCATGGACCAGTGAACTCTTACCCCACATGGCAGGAATTGCAGATGATCTCTGCACCATCCGATCGATGACCACGATCCCGATCAACCATGACCCTGCCATGACCTTCATGCAAACAGGGCACAACTTACCCGGCCGGCCCAGTATGGGCTCATGGTTGAGTTATGGACTGGGCACCATGAACCAAAACCTTCCAGAATTTGTGGCACTGGTTTCGAGTGGGGACCTGCCCAATATGCAACCACTCAACTCCCGTCTCTGGGGAAATGGATTCCTTCCGGGCAAACATCAGGGAGTACGCTTGCGTTCAGGGACAGAACCAGTGCTCTACTTAAACGATCCTTCTGGCAAAACCCTTAAGGAAAAACGATCCATTCTCGATGCTATCAATGCCCTAAACAGGGAAGAGGCCAACCGCTCAGGTGATCCGTCGGTCGATACTAGAATCGCCCAGTATGAAATGGCCTTCCGTATGCAAACCTCCATCCCGGAACTTGCCGATTTTGCCAATGAGCCTGAATCAACTTACAAACTTTATGGAGAAGATGCCCGCAAACCGGGAACATTTGCATTCAATTGCTTGATGGCCCGTCGCCTTGCTGAACGAGATGTCCGCTTTATTCAGCTATACCACTCAGGATGGGATCACCATTTCAATCTACCCGCCCATCTGCCCAAACGATGTCGGGAAGTGGACCAGACTACTGCCGGCTTAATCACCGATCTTAAACAACGCGGACTGCTGGATGATACAATTGTGGTATGGGGGGGCGAATTTGGCAGAAGTACCTACAGTCAAAACGGCAAAGTGATGGAAGCCTATGGGCGTGATCATCATCCCGGTTGTTTTACCAAACTTTTGGCAGGTGGTGGTTTTAAGCCAGGCCTGCAGTTTGGGGAGACTGATGATTTTTCCTACCGCGTCACCAAGGATGAGGTATCGGTACATGATCTTCACGCCACCCTGCTCCATCAACTCGGAATTAATCATGAACGCCTGGTATATTTCTTTCAGGGTAGAAGATACCGCCTTACCGATGTACATGGACATGTAGTAAAAAAATTGTTGGTTTAGATCTTAAAATCAGTTCCCATAACATTCCAATTTATGAAACCCAGATTAGTAGCCTTCACTTTTCTTTCACTTTGCGGCAGTATTTTTTCTTGGGCGAAGTCTGAACCACTGCCCAATGTGGTAATGATTCTAAGCGATGACCAAGGATTTGGGGATTATGGATTTATGGGGCACGAAATGATCGAAACTCCGAGTCTCGACCGCCTCGCATCTCAGAGCTTACGATATGACCGTGGCTATGTAACCACTGCCCTATGCAGTTCCTCCCTCACCACTATGATCACCGGTCTCTACCCCCATGAGCACGGAACCACGGGAAATGACCCACTCAAGGGAATCAGCCGGCAGCCATGGATTGATAAATTTAAAAACTCGCCCCAGTTGCCCAAGCTACTTGCCAAGCAAGGATACATCAGCTTACACACGGGAAAGTACTGGCATGCACATCCTAAAAATTCCGGTTTCAACCACGATATGGGAGCTACCCAAAGACATGGATCCCCCTATTCCCTAAGTATTGGCCGGGATACCATGAAGCCTATCTCCGACTTCCTGCGTGAGGCCAAGGATAAGGAAAAACCATTCTTTATTTGGTACGCTCCGTTCCTCCCCCACACTCCGCATAATCCCCCTGCCGATTTGGAGAAAAAGTACCGTGATCTCGGAGCAGGTGGACAGGCAAAATATTATGCGATGTGCGAATGGTTTGATCAAAGCTGCGGACAATTGCTCGATGATCTGGATAAGCTGAAATTATCTGACAATACTCTGGTGGTTTATGCATGCGACAATGGCTGGGGAAGATTGGACGGGAAGAGAGGTTCCGTTAAAGCATCCCCCTATGAGCAGGGTGTTCGTACGCCGATCATGTTTCGATGGCCCGCTAAAATTTCTCCTCAAATCAATTCCACTGACCTTGCCAGCAACCTCGACCTTGTGCCCACTATTCTTAATGCCTGCGGCATAGGACCAGATGAGAGGATGAGCGGGATTGATCTTTTAAATCCCACGGCAGTCAAAAAAAGAAAGTCCATCTTCCTCGAAAACTTCACTCATGATATGCTCGATGTTGACCGCCCCGAAACCGCCCTCCGGGCACGTTCAGTTGTTCAGCAAAACTGGAAACTAACTCGCTGGACAGAGCCTCACCCAGAGCTCAAATCCATGGGCTGGCAAATTGGAATACCTCGGGAAAAAGTGGAACTCTTTGATCTCACGAAAGATCCATTGGAAAGCACCAACCTGGCTGATCAAAATCCAGATGTGGTGCAGAATTTAACAGCCAAACTGGATGCCTGGTGGAATCCACTGCAGAATAAAAAATAACTTAATTTCGCAAAAGTAATAAAGACGCTTCCATCAAATACTAAAGCGTCAGCTCTTGAGTAAATTTAAGTCTGCGGTGCTACTCCCAAAAGCACCAACATCAATATTATTTCGGTGAAGTAGTTCGAGATAGAGATTGCAAAGAGGGGTTTGATTTTCAGTAACGGTCAGGGACTGGTGACGGTACCCTCCCCCGGCTACAATGATGGGAAGATTGTTACAGGTGTGCCTGGAAGCGTCTCCAAAATTACTGCCCATCACAATAGTTGTATGGTCTAATAAAGTACCTTCTCCTTCCTTAATTTGATCCATCTCATAAAGGAAATTGTTAAAATGCTTTAAGGTATCGATTTCAATTTTGCTTAATTGATCAATCACATTTGGCTTTCCTCCATGATGAGACAAGGTATGCCACCCCCCCACGGCACCGGGCACTTTAATGGCACCGTCTATCCAATCCATCGATAATGTAATCACTCGGGTGGAGTCTGTTTGAAACGCCAGTTTGGAAAGTTCAAATAAGTTTCGGATCTTATTGGAAAAAACATATTCGTGATCCTGATGTAGAGATTTTTTCACCTTTGGTTTCTCGGCATTCAGCCAAAACTTTTCGTGTTCCAACTGTGCAGCCAGTTCCTCCATCACCACCTTATAGCTATCCAGCTTTCCGGGATTTTTTCCTGATTTTCTAAGTCTCGAAACATCCTTGCCCAGGCTTGCAAGAATTTGTTGGTCATTCCTGATCTGGTCTTTCTTTGCCTGTAAATCCTCCTTGCCAAAAAGCTTATTAAAAATTTTCTCCTCATCATGGAGGGACGGAATCGGGGAACCTCTCTCGTTCCAGGACAATCCCCAACCACGATCATAAATACTGAAATTAAGAAAAGGAAAACGTGTATCTCCACCCATTTTCTGAGCCATCACTTGATCCACCGAAACTCCATTCACAAAACTTGGTGATTCAGGAGCCGGGCTACCCGTAAGGAATGATTTCTCAGAATCATGATTACTGGTATCCATCCCAGGATGATAAAGGTTTTTAAACACCGTCATCTTTTCCTTTACCTTCATATCCCTGAGATACCTGGATGATTTAAAATCTCCAGAATGGTTGGGGAAAAAGTAAGGCTCATAGAAACCCAGGCAACTGCAGATAAACATGATTCGCTTGGGTGCAGCAACGGGTGCTGGCCGGGTGGCGCCTCTCAGGTTCAAAGATTGCAGGGCAAGTGGTAGGGCCAGTCCTGCCCGTAGAAACTCTTTTCTGGATATTGTTTTCATATCAGTTTTTTAAGGTGTAGCTAAGAGTACTTGTGATTAATTCCTGGATCCCGCATTGATCTGCATCGTCAGGTATGAGTGCATAAAGATCATTTCGCTGCTCCAGATCCGGCAGACATCCATTGGTGTACTCATAAAATTTCTTGATGAAATTGTAGGCGATTTTCTGGTGATCACTTAGTAATATCGCTTTGAGCCCATAGACATCATCAAATTTGTTCCCTCTGATTTCTCCAGCTGGGTCGACTTTGCCAACCAAGTCATAGTATCCAGCACGGTTATACATGAAGGTATTCTTGTGAGGTTTTTTTACCCGATATTGCTTCCGCCATTGGCCAGTTGCATCAAAGCTCTCTAAGGCAAAACCATATGGATCAATACTTTTGTGGCAGGCATAGCATACCGGGTTTTTTTTATGTTCCTCAATTTGTTCACGCAGGGAAGCTGCTTCTTCTCCATGCTCAGGTTCAACCACTTCAATATCCTCTGGTGGAGGAGATAGCGTATTACCGACAATATTCTTTGAAATCCATGCTCCTCGTAAAATAGGAGAAGTATCAAAACCATCGGCAGTGACTTTAAGTATACTGCCCATGGTCATCAAACCACCTCTGGGAACACCGGGTCTGAAAGAAACCAACCTCATCTCCTGCCCATGCACTCCATCTATACCGTAGTGCTGGGCAAGCCGCTGGTTAAGAAAGGAAAAATTGGAATCAATCAAATTGGACACGGATAAATTATGGTGAATCAGGTGGCCCAGATAAGCTTCTGTTTCCTGAGGAAGGTAATGGTTTAGCAGATCATTATACTTGGGGTATAATTTTAAGGATGGAGTCACTTCATTAAAGGATCTCAGCTCCAACCATTGCTGACATATCGAATGAATCATCCTTTCACTTCTGGCATCAGCCAACATGTGGGTTACAAGCTCTGCCATATCCATGTGTACCAGTTGATCTTTTCGGGAAAGATTCAGTAAATAATCATCCGGTACAGAGAGCCAAAAAATCCGGGCCAAAGAAGCGGCCAGTTCATAGGAGTTATTGGTGTGCTCACCCGGGCTCATCAGAAAACGGTGCGAGCAAAGGATTGCCTCCAGCCCATGTTTGGAAGCTTCAACAAAGCCTTCTCCATCGGCGAATGCGCTAAGACTTGCCTGGTAATAAGGAGCCATTTCTGCATCGCTTAAACTGGAGGAAAAGGCCCGCTCCGCAAATTTCTTTAAGATCTGTTTAAGGACTTCAGATGAACTCTCATCAACGGCAACCTGATCTCTTTTTACTTCGGTCTGGTTGGGCGACAATACATCCAACTTTCCAACCGAAGCCAAGGATCTGCCATCCAATGAGTGGGCTCCCGTAATCAAAAATTTAATGTAAGGTGCACGGGTTGAATTCGGGAAATGAATGATTTGCTGATTGGCCACCCTAATTTCCAGATCGCCCTTAGTGACCGGACCATCCCAGGACCTTGCATCTTGCGAATAATAAATTTCATAAGCCTCTACCTGGCCGTTTCCATTTCCACCCGACCAGGTCGAATAGACCAGCCCTTCAATCTCGTATCTATTTGGGTTGGTCAGAATCACATAATGCGGGGGCTTAGCCAAGGTAGGTTCATATTGGGTGTGCCAGAAAGTCAGATTCGACCCATCCAGCATCTTGTCTTTCTCCCTGCCTTTTTGCTCGCTGCTCACCAGTACATCGCCACCAATTTCAATCAATCTACTTTGATTAATTATTTTGTTCCTGGGAATTCTCGGCGATACATCGAGCTCCAATCCCTCAAACACTTTTTTGTAGGACAAAGGCGGNCAACGATTCGTTACTGGGCCACGGATCTTAAGTTGCCTAATATAAGCTCCTTGATCCCCATTTACCTGCCGAAAGTTATGCTTGGAATAACAATGAACTGAAACATTTTCGCCTGGTTTTAGAAAGGCCCGAATCTTATGAGAGGTAACCTCCCGGTTTTCTAAAGATATCACCCCCACTAAACGCTGTGGTTCCGGGCGGTCATCAGCAAAATAATATTTACCCGCAAAAACCTGAACGCTGATCGCTTCGTCAAACGCACCTAGTTTCTTGGCATCAAAAGTCAGGTCATACCACCCTTCAACAGGTGGTTCAAAGTTATCATAAAAAAAGGAATAGCTGTTTCCATTATTTGCCCGCGTCCACGAAAACAGAACGCCATCCTCATACCTCCGGTTGTAAATATTGTATGTTTTGTGACTGTCCCTTACCTTATTGGTTGTCCAAATCTGCTCGGGGTAAAAGCCATCCTGTGGAAAGGCAAATTCCAACATTTGTTCGGCCACATTAAAATAGGAAGATAAAAGCTGCGGGGTTATTTTGATTCTCCGATCAGTATCAAAATCATATGTCCCCCGATCCTCTGCGATTTCATCGCTAAGATCCAATTCGATGCCTAGCAGATCATTTACTGAATGTACAAATTCATGGCGACTTGTGCGGCGATAGGACTCGGAATGGACTGGTTTTTGTTTTTTACTTAACCAATCCAGCATTTGCTTTTTCTCGGTTATGCCGGGTTGCGATTTATTGCTGGGAGGCATTTTACCGGTGATCAGATTTTCAAACATTAAAGTACCATCAAATGTCCCCTCATCCAGCAAACTGATCATATCGAGGTTTCCTTTCTTCACCTCATCATCATGACAATCAAAACAGTAGTTTTCGAAAAGTTCATAAGGTTGATGAATCGGATCTGAATCAGCTTTGGCATAAACCAATCCAATGATACCGAAAATCCATAGTATCAGGAACGCTCCTGTAGAATGTTTGTTACAGAAAATCATTAGGAATAATTCTTCTTGGAAAAGGAAATCTGCTGACCCGCTTCTTTCACCATTTCTCCAAACTTAGAAAATTGATTTCTGGGCAATCGCTTCGCCGGTCCCGTTATCCAAAGTGTTCCAGCTAAAGTTAAATCAGGATTAAAGATTGGTCCGGCAATACAATGAATACCCTCATCCGCTTCCGCAAAATCCGTGGAATAACCTTTGTCTATAATCCTTTCACATTCCTGATTAAGTTTCTGCTTGTCCGTAATGGTGGTACCTGTGAGCCTTTCTAACTTCATCGACTCAATCGCCTCTTTTCTTTGTTGAAGAGGCATATGGGCAAGAAGCATCTTCCCGGGGGCATTACAGTAAAGAAGAAATCTCAAACCAATATCCACCACGATCCTCAGAGGCTGCAGTCCTTCAATTTGGTGAATAATAACGCCCTCTTTACCNTTAAGAACNCCTAATTGAATGGTTTCCTTGGTAAGATTGCGGAGTTTTTCCATTTCACTGTTTGCTAATTCAGGCAGGCTCATACGTGAACCTTGCTGGGAAGCGATTCGGATAAATTTTGAGGACAGAGAAAACTCCATCTCTTTGTTTCTGATCAGGTATCCACGGGATAAAAGAGTCTGGGTGATTCGAAAAACTGAATTTTTAGGAAGATCTAGTGTTCGACTTATTTGAGATAAAGTAGCCGCCTCACCGGTTTTTCCGAGAAACTCAATAATATCGATCGCCCTATCCAAAGCTGGAGCAATGGATTGAACTTCTTTACCAATGATCTCATTCGTCATATAAAATACTTAGAACATGTTCTATACTTAGAACGTATTCTGGTGATGTCAAATCACATAGGAAAGCTTCTTGAAATTAAATTCGAAAGGCAGGCAGACCTTTAAGCATTTTAATTTTTGAGCTTAAACCCAGTATCGATCAGCTCTTTGATTTTACGCTTATTAAATAAATCCCATTAGAACAAAGGCTGGTACAAAAAAGGATCATTAAGCTCACTCCCCAATCTTTCCGGGAAATTAGCTTCAGAAAAAACTTTGAGATCTCGCTAATCTCTCCAGTCCATGAGTAGGAGTCCTGCTCCGTAAACAACATGGCAGAAAATAAAAAGATGGATAGATTGACCAAGACAATCCCCAGAATAATTCTCTGCCTGCGATCCATCTTCTTGAAGAATGGTCTTATTTTTTCGATTTCTTTTTCTTAAGTGCTTTTGTGTTTGGACCGACAATTTCGACAAAGTTACCGTCCGGATCCTTGAGCATCAACAAACACAAATCCTGAGGGAAACCCTTAGGGAGAATCTGTGGGCTCTTGGCATAAGCCTCATGACCATGCTTTTTGGCATTGGTCATAACCAAATCCACATCTTCCACAAAGATAGTGAGGTAGGAAAATCCGGTAAGTGTATGAATATGGGGCTGGTTGATGGTACGGGCGGGCTTTTTTGAATCCACCTGCATCATCTTTAGCTTGGTGGCCGATTCATCCTCACCCAGAATCAGAACGCGTACATCAAGAGGTGCCCCATCGGTCAATCCTACTGCCTTAGGGAAAGATCCCTTTACCTCGAAACCATCGACCTCCTCAAATCCAACAACTTGTTTGTAAAAGGAAACGGACTTCTCGATATCAGAGACCACCATGCCCAAATCAATGGTTTGGCGGGAAAAATTTGAATTTGCCCAAACCGAGGAACAGGCAAGCAGCATGATTGAGGAAAAAAGAGTGGTACATTTTTGAATAGGCATATCATGAAATTGAACTCCTGTTCCGAATCAATCAATGGCGAAGTGTATACAATCCTTGTCTTTCCTCAGACAGTTTCTGTTTTTTTGGTATTCAACCAAACCAAATACCCCACGCTTACCTGACGCAATTCAACAGATTATTTACGCAATATTCTACAATATAGGTTTGTCCATCCGATCAATCATCCGTGAGATTCTTACAGAATTAATGCGAGGGGCTTACATCCCCTTCATTTCTTTTTGTTTATGATGACCTTNAAGCCAGCTCTTTTCATTTTTCTTGGACTTACCGTTCTTGGTAGCCACTCCTCTTTTGCGAACACCAAGAACGCACCAAGTTCAAAGGACAATACCACCCTGCTCTTCTACGGTAACTCCATGGTCGAACGCTTGCTTGAACATGGGGAAATGGAAGCCCGCATGCAGATTGCCATGGCTAACCAGGGCCTGAAGATTCGCAGCCTTGCCTGGACTGGTGATGAAGTGGGGAACCGCTTGCGGTTGGAGGGCTACCCCAAGCACATGAAAAACCTCATCCAGAAGTGGCCGGCCAATTTCCTTGTTTTGGGTTATGGAATGAACGAAGCATTCAGCGGTACGGAAGGACTCGCGGCATTCAAGCAAAGTTACCGAACCCACCTCAAGCAACTGACCAAGACCCATCCGGGTTGCCGCTTTATTCTCTTATCCCCAACTGCTGCCCAGGAACCGGCCGAACAAGTAAACAAACACCTCGAGATTTACAGCCAAGCAATTGCTGAAATCGCCCAAAAACAAAAAGCTCTTTTTATCGATTTATTCACCCTGACTAAGAGAACATCCAAGCTGATTACTGAAAATGGAATTCATTTGAATGATGCGGGGCATCGCCTCATCGCTCAAAAAATTGCTTCCGAAATCCTTGCATTCCTCCAAGTGAATCCGCCCAAGCAAAGCAGCCCGAAGCACCTCGAGCAGGTCAGGCTTGCGGCATCTGCGAAGCATGCACGGGTGGCCGAGGTGGTACGCCCAAAAAATTCAGTGGTCTATTTTGGAGTACGGGCGAGGCCCTTTGAATACGACGGCGAAATGCCCCGCTACCATCGCATGATCGAGCTTTCTGAAAATGTGCTCCACCAGATCGCAGCCAATCCGAAATTATCCTTTTCTGACCTCGCAACCCCATCCCTTGATCCCATGCCTCCGGGAAAAGGACGGGATGATGGCCCACGCACCGGAATCCTTAAGCCCTCCTCGGAAGCAATGGCGGAATTTAATGTGACCGAAGGTTATCAGGTAAACCTATTTGCCTCCGAGGAAGATTTCCCTGAACTGCGCAATCCCGTGCAGATTGCCTTTGATGCACGGGGCAGGCTCTGGGTAGCAACCATGCCCTCTTTTCCCCATACTGTGCCGGGGCTGTCTCCACCTGATAAAATTATCATTCTCGAAGATACCGATCGTGATGGTAAAGCGGACAAATGCACCACCTTTGCGGAAAACTTGGACGCCTTGGACGGTATCGCCTTTCATCACCTTGGGGTAATCGTATCTGAACAACCCCGTCTCTGGTTAATGAGAGATGAGGATGGAGATGACCGGGTGGATTCCCGCCTTGAACTATTGCGGGGCATTGATGTTTCCGACTCGCACCATGGTGGCATGGTCGCGACCGACCCTCATGGAGACATTATCTTTAGCGATGGGGTTTTTCACCGCTCTCAGCTGGAAACTCCTTTCGGTGTGCACCGCGGGATTGACTCCACCACCTACCGGCTCAATCCAGCCAATGGCAGGATTAATACCGAGTGGCAACACACCACCCCCAATCCATGGAATGTCACTTTCGACCGGTGGGGAAATATTTTTCAGATCTATGGGGATGGGGATGTCTACGACGGAAGCTCTCTTATTTGGACACCCCTTGGAGGATATATGCCCTATGCATACGGACGGATTACCAGTTATGGAAAAGGCTGTGGCACAGCGTCTGTTTCCAGCCCTAACTTTCCGGACAAATATCAGAATGGATTGGTGTCCGCATCCCTGCTCGGGCGCTATGCAGTCAACTTAACCATACTCGATTCCGATCGTGGAATGATGAAGCAAAAAAGTTACGAGACCATCCTGAGTTCTCCTAATGCTGCCTTCCGACCCACAGATGTTGAGTTTGGGATGGATGGTGCCCTTTACATCTCCGATTTCTCCAGCCCCATCATCGGGCATGCCCAGCATCCGATGCGGGACCCTCACTGGGATCATGATTATGGGCGCATATGGAGAGTGATACATACCCAAAAACCACTGGTTAAAGATTGGCCAAAAATTGCGGGAACCTCGCTCTCAAAATTGTGCCCACTGTTGATGCACCCTCAAAACCTTGTCCGGCATCATGCGAGAATCGAGATTCGGAGATCAGGTAAAAAAGCGATCCAAGCAATCGACAAGTGGCTTGCAACCTTGGATCAAACCTCGCCCGACTTCGATCAGGCTGCCCTCGAGGCCATCTTTGTTCTCGAGGGGTTTAAGGAAGTTAGGCCTCGACTGATCGAACATCTTTCCAAATCCAGCTCTCCAATGTTTCGCGGTGCAGCTGCAAGGACCATTCGCTTGCAGGCGGATCGTCTCCCGCAGGCCCATCAAATGCTGACCATTCTAGCCAGGGATCCTCACCCGAGAGTACAGATTGAGGTGATTGATGCAGTCGCGCATTTACGCCCGCAATACCCTGAGATTGAACTCTGCCTCGATGGAATTTCATCCAAGAACAACCATGTCAACGGTTCCCTCAAATACCTGGATATGGGTACCAAGCCTCTCAAGGGGAGAAGCGTTCCCGTGCTTGAAGTTTCCCAGAAATCAAGACTGGTCCATTGGCTTTGGCACAAAGATTCCAATAAGACAGACCCGGTTGAGTACCAGGCAGATAAAAGCAAATTGCCAGGCGACGGATTTTACCAATCCTTCGTTTATTCAGATACCCAGCAACCGGCAACGATTGGAATCAATCACAAGAGCCTGGAGGTTTATTTGAACGGCATTCTCGAATTCAGGCAAAGCTCCCTTTGGAGTGGGGATCAACAAATCAATGTAGAGTTACAACCGGGTCTGAATTGCATCGAAATCTCATTCCTCCCAAACAGGAAAAAGACTAAATTAATGCCCCCGGTATACCTTTACAATCTTCTCGGAGAATCCTTATCGAATGTGAATTATCTCACCAGTGTCAGTGACCTCAGAAAGGCGAGAAATGAGTACGATCAGCAACTCGCCAAGGAGGGGAACATTGTAAGAATCCAAACTGCCCCTGAACTGAAATTTTCGCCCGTAAAATTGGAAGTACAGGCCGGCAGCGAGGTAAAACTAATCTTTTCAAACCCTGATGTGATGCTGCATAACTGGCTACTGGTAAAGCCAGGGAGTGCACAAGAAGTTGGTGCATTGGCTGATCAAATGGCTTCACAACCAGACGGATTTTCCAAAGGTTATATCCCCGACAGTGATAAGATCCTGGTAGCTTCCAAACTGTTATCCCCCAACGAGGTTCAGGAAATCACTTTTCAGGCACCGGAAAAACCAGGCGATTATCCCTACCTTTGTACCTTCCCCGGACACTGGCGAATGATGCAGGGAACTCTCACCGTAAAAGCTGCTCCGTGAAATATCACCTGTGTTTATTCTTGCTGACTGCCTGGTTTTGCTTTGGCGAAACCGAGAGTGGGTTCATCTCCT
This sequence comes from Opitutia bacterium, assembly GCA_002686835.1. Classification (GTDB taxonomy): domain Bacteria; phylum Verrucomicrobiota; class Verrucomicrobiia; order Opitutales; family Seribacteraceae; genus Chordibacter. The sequence goes on from NYYP01000008.1 coordinate 27,449, forward strand.
TATTTGATGGCAAAACCCTCAAGGGCTGGAAGGCATCTCCGGGCGGAAAATGGGAGGTAAAAGATGGGGTATTGTTAGGAACCAGTCATAAAGCGGACAAGCGGCATGGCATCCTCTTTTCTGAGAAAGAATATTCCGATTTTTTTCTTCGGGTAAAGTTTCGTGTATTGCAGGGAAACAGCGGGTTTTACTTCCGTGCCGAGAACCGCAATTCCCCCATTCGAGCCTACGGATTCCAGGCGGAAATCGACCGCACTCAGAATACAGGTGGCCTGTATGAGACGGGCGGGCGGGCATGGGTAGCCAGGCCAGGTCAGAAAGCAATCAAGGAACGAAAGTATCAGCCGGGAGAATGGACGGATCTGGAAATTCATGCAGTCGGCAAAGATGTCTCTGTTCGTATCAATGGCATTGTAAGCACAGAATTGAAAAATGACCCTGGCCGGACCAAAGGGTTCTTTGGCCTGCAACTCCATGGTAGGCAGGATATGCATGTGGAATACAAGGACATCCGTCTGAAAAATTTGGTCAGATAAAAACCCTCTCAAAATTTTAATCCGCATTCAGGCAAAATAAACTGGGCCTTCTACAGATAACCTTCCGTCAAGTCAGTCTTTACGATTGCCTGAACTTTTCTCTTTGAGTGTGATCTAGTCCTTCCATGCAGATCATAATCGCTCTATTATTTGTACCTTTCTTTATTTACGCCCAGGACCTACCACCAGGCCAGACGCTTCTGCCCGAATACGAGGCAAAGATCGATCATACCAGACTGATTCAGGACACCTCCCTATCCGAAGATGGCAAGACACTGAGGATTGAAATCCCGGAGATCGCTCCCTGCTGGCAAATGTCCATCCGCTATGAATTTCTTGGAGTAAACGGTAGTAAAATTGCCGGTGAGATACAAAACACCATTCATTCGTTGGGTGATTCTTAATTGATGAAAGCATTTTTCTGCATCGCCTTTCTTTTGAACTTTGTGGCACTTGCGGATAACGTTGCTAAGCACACTCCCTTGTGGCTGGCAGAGAAGATGGAGGATGAGCCCATCCTCTTTATTGGAGAGGAAGGTAACCGAAGTGGCCGCCTCCTCTTCACCCCAACCTCCATGCCTGTACTTACCCGGGCAGGTGACTCTTTTGTGTACGAAGCNNGGAAAGATTACACCTGGGAAAAAGGCAGCCGTACAATCAGGCTAACGGCTCATTCCAGAATTCCATCCAAGACACCGCAGGAGATGAGACCTGGGCCTGGCAAGCCAAGAAGCCTCGGTGGTGTCTTGCACAGTGAAGGCAGGTTTTTTCACGACCTGCAAACCCTGGTCCGTTATTCCCACAACCAATCGTGGCCTGACTTGGTAAAACCAGTTTCAAATACCCTACCCCGCTCTCTCGAAAAATTAAAGACATCCAAATCCTTTAAGGTGGTCACACTGGGTGACAGTATCACCGAGGGATACAATGCCTCCGGATTTGCCAAGACGCAGGCACCCAGAAACCAACCACCCTATGCCGAAGGGTTTGCCCGCTTGCTCGATCAGGCATTTCCCGCGAAGGTCTCCCTCAGCAACCTGGGAGTGGCGGGCCGTACCGCTGGGTGGGGATTGAAACAACTGGACCGGGTGATCGCAGAAAAGCCTGATTTGGTGGTGATTGCTTTTGGGATGAACGATCCCGTTTCATCGGAACAATTCCAAAAAACAAACCTCGAAATCCTCACCCGTTTGCAGAAGGAAATTCCTCAAGCGGATCTGATCTTTGTTTCAGGTATGAACAATAACCCAGTCTGGAGAGACCCCACCAAAATTCCCAGCTTCCGTGAAGCTTTGAAAAACTTAATTCAGCCCAATGTCATCCTTGCCGATATCACTACTCCCTGGGGAAAACTATTAACCCGGAAAAATTTCTCAGATCTGAGTGGAAATAATGTGAATCACCCCAATGATTTTGGACATCGGTTATATTCTGAAATACTTTTTTCACTTTTTATTACCCACTGAAACCCAGATAAATACTGAGCTTTACAGTATTTTTGTAAAAAAGATGAAAAATATTTTCATTTTTTTTGAACGCTTTTCAAATTAGCTGCGTCTTACCTTATGACTTTTGTCAGTTTGTTTCAGTTTAGTTTGTGTTTCATAAGCCCAAAGACACCGCAGAAATGCGGTGTTTTTGTTTGGTCAAATTCACAGCATAAAAGAAGCGATCCTACTTAATGCCAGCATTTGCAGCCGCATAAGCATTATGCCCCGTGGATTTACCAGGCAATATTGGGTACTGCTTTAGAGGAATGAACGCCGCATGCTCCTTCATCACTACTTGCATTTGAGGATCAGCACTCAGGTTGTTCCATTCATGTGGATCCTGGGAATGGTCATACAATTCCCGGGAACCATCCAGGTATTGAATATAGCGGTATCGGGTGGAACGGATGGAATAGTTCCCCAGTCCGAAGCTGGTAATCGCCGGGTGATTCCATGCCTTATTGGGTGATTCCAGTAGCGGAACCAGACTTTGGCCCTCCTGCCCCGAATCAGCAGGTAGCCCAGCGAGTTCGAGTAAGGTGGGAAAAATATCGAGTAACTCAGCCGGACGGGTGCTTCTTTGGTTTGCCTGTTGACCGGGTGCCGCGACGATCAATGGAACCCGCGTACCATCCTCCCACAGGGAGCGCTTGGCCCAGCGTTCTTTTTCCCCCATGTGGAAGCCGTGATCCGAAAAAAGCACCACGATGGTGTTATCCGCATAAGCACTTTTTTCCAAAGCATCGAGAACGAGACCCAGGCAATGGTCCACAAAAGTAATCGATGCAAGGTAGGACTGGACCGCATGCTCCCACTGCCCCGCTTCCGTAATCCATTGGTGCGTAGGGGCAACATGCTTCAGACTGGTCAGATCAATCGCATACTGGCTCAGGTCACCGGTATCGCCCTGCTGCACCACTGGTAATTTGATTTTATCCATGGGATGTAGATCAAACCACTTCCTGGAGACATAAAGCGGAACATGGGGGCGATAAAAGCCCACTCCCATAAAAAAGGGCTTCTGGTGTTTCTCCTGTAATTTCCCCACCGCCCACTTGGCACATTTGATATCGGGCATTACCTCGTCATTGTTATCCCTGGGAAAAATTCCCCAGTCCCACAGTTTATGACCATGCAGTTGAGAGATTTTAGTTTTCGGTAGTGGCCCAAATCCTCCTGTGGATAGATAGTCCTGAAAGAACCGTGCATTTCCACCTCCATGAAAAATCTTTCCGGCAGCCATGGTCTTGTACCCTTGATCCGCAAACACCTCCGGCAATGTTTTCAGGTCTTTAAGAACCGGAGCCAGCCTGAGGTCTGGGCTAAGAAAGTATACCCCACTGGTGTGAGGATACCTGCCTGTCATCATACTCGCACGTGAGGGGTTACACACAGGTGACTGACAATGGGCATTGCTAAACAAGGTGCCCATCTTTGCCAGTCTATCAATGTTGGGGGTTTTCGCCTGCGGATGGCCACCCATACATCCAACCCAGTCATTGAGGTCATCAATGGAAATCAAGAGCACATTTGGTTTGGTTTGGGAAAACGCCGAGGCAGTCGCAAGAACCACCCCCATCCCAATCAACATAATGGTTTTTTTAAGGTGCATAGAAAATATCCAGAAGGAATCCTTTCCCATACACAATTGAATTTCATAGGCATAAGGATGATTTACCTAACAAGGACACACTCCCATCAAGACTCACTTGCTAAGATTGAGAATAAAAATCCGTATATTTCCAATGCCTCCAAACCGCTTATATACTGGGATTCAGGAAAAAGTTTAAAAAAAGTGAAACTTTTTTCGAACGTTTTTCAAACAGACTGCGTCTTACCTTATGACTTTTGTCAGTTTGTTTCAGTTTAGTTTGTTTTTAAAAAAACGAGAACGCCGCAGAGATGCGGCGTTTTTGTTTGGTCAAATTTCGGGGAATTCCCTTTGAAAAAGACCTTTGCATAACGGGCAGGCACACGCTTAGGTTAAAGTATGGGGTCTGAAAAAATCTCGAAATTTAAAAATTAAAAATATGGAGTTTTGGGATTTTATAACTGAGCCGTTCCATTGGGTCGCACAAGGGGCTAGGTTCTTGATCGTATTAATACCCGTTACAGTAATTGGCGTTTGCTGGAAACTGTATGGTTTGCAAAAAGGGAAATTTAAAATTGTTGCCGTCAAAGAATCCAATGGACGCTTAGTTATTGAATTCTTATTTACTGCAAAAAGAAGACTCGTGAGCAAAAGGATGAGAGCAACTTTGATCGGAGCAATTTTTGGGGAACCTAACCTTTGGACAGAGAGGATCGAAGTTGAGTCTGAAAACCAATATTCAACTGGAAGTCGAAAAACTTTTACCATCGACTTTAAATTCCCGGACCTCTTATCAGAAAAATACCTACGGAGAGGCTCCTGCACGAGGTGGATAAAAATAAATGAGGAATACATTAATGGGAAAAAGTCTGATCCCAATGAAATTTTTTGGATGCTCGACTTAAGGGTTGATGTACCCGGTGCTGATGTTCACGACTTTTTTCCCCTCGAAATTAATACAGGCAAATTTGACGAAGTCCTCGCGTTAAAGACTAAACTAGATTCTGGCGAACCGATTAAATAGATACATTCAAGAAAAGCTAAGAATATCTTCCTGAATTAAAAATCCCATATTCCGCTACAATAGTCGTTGCGAATTGGAGAGTATGTGCGTTTTTTTTTACTTTTGATTCTAAACTCTATGAAATTTCACTCACTTAATTACCTTCTTTTTAGCTTCTTCCTTTTTCTAACTCCTACATTTGCAAGCTTACCAAGTCCGCCTGAAGTATGGAAGGACTTCGATCCGGACGCGGGTGATTTTCAAGAAAAAATCATTTACGAAAAGACCGTGAATGGAATCTATGAGAAGCACGCTTACATTTCGGCTTATGTCAATGGGGTGGAAATTCGCGTGTTCTGCAAGTATGCAGTCAAAGAAGGGGCAAAAAAGGCACCTGGACTGATGAACACCCATGGTTGGATGGGCGGGCCATCCATTGACATGCAATATGTAAAGGATGGCTGGGCCGTAATTTCCCATGATTATTCAGGCTTATCCCACCGTGGAAACTACACCAAGTATCCCGAGGAAATGGGCCACGGTTATATGGATGCCAAAAAACTGGGCTACTCCCTGATTTATGACCGTATGCCAGATGGCAGTCAACTGACCGAGCCGAAGCAAACCTCCCATTATTTATGGAATGCAATCCAACGCCGGGCTCTGAGCTATTTGCTTGCTCAAAAAGAAGTGGATTCATCCCGGATTGGTGCGAAGGGATATTCCTACGGAGGAACGATTATGTGGAACCTCGCCATGGACAAGCGGGTCAAAGCCGTGGTTGCTTACTTTGGGATTGGATGGATCAATTACTACCGGGACCGTGGGGTATGGAAGTTTGATAACCCGCCCAAAAATATTCCCCAAAGCCCGGGACAAAAACTCTACCTTTCTGCGATGGCTCCGCAGGCCCATGCCCCTTACATTCAGGCCGCCAGCCTGTGGCTGAACGGATCCAATGATCACCATGGTGGACATGAGCGTGGTTGCGACACCTTCAAAAATTTTCAAGTCGATGTTCCCTGGGATTTCGCCATCCAGGCACGGGGGCATCATAACACCGAGAAACTGGGCAATGATTGCAAGCTCTGGCTGGAAAAGCATGTGCTTGGCAAACCGCACTTCTGGCCAGCCCGGCCCACCTCCAAGATTCAACTGGATAAGGATGGAGTACCTGAACTGCTCTTAACCCCGGCGAATCCAGAACAAATCAAAAAGGTGCAGATCTATCAGTGCCTTAAAACCGCCAATAATATTGCCCGCTTTTGGAGAGATGTGGATACCATCCGGAAAGGTAACCAATGGACTGCAAAACTACCGTTGATGAATGTGAACGACTATCTATTCTCCTACGCCAATATTCATTACCAAAATGATTCGGTGATCTCCTCCGATTTTGAATCGGTGATTCCATCCAAGCTCGGCAATGCGGTTGCCACCGACAAAAGATCTTATGAACTGCCCGGTGGTGCCAGCCTCTGGAGCGATGCCGCTCCCGCAGAAGGGGTTGGAGGCATTGAGGGATTTCGGCCAATCAATAAACATCACGGAACCAGCAGTGCCCAATTTGCCGACCCTAAATGGAAAGCTCCCAAGGGTGCCTCCCTTGAATTCATGTTTTACTGCACCCAACCCCAGAACCTGATCCTTAGAACCGACAGCCGTCATAAAACAAATCTTGAAATCACTGCATCCAATGACTGGCAGACCATGAAGATCGATCCAGACCAGCTCCGCAATGACCATGGTGCCAATCTTGGCGATTGGTCAAAGGTTGGGAAAATTGAACTTCGCCCTCAACAAGGAGCCGATATCACCAAGGTGGTGTTCGCCAATTTCAAGTGGAAGACCCAGTAAGAGAACCGATAAAACAACATCGACTTTCAGGACGAACTACTGGGAAGATAGATCAGGTGAGCAAACCAAGAATAGCTGTTACCATGGGAGACCCGGCTGGGGTCGGCCCTGAGGTTTGCCTGGATCTCCTTCAGGACCCTGAAATATCCCAACTATGTACCCCCATCATATTTGGTGATTTTTCGGTTCTTCAAGCCTGTGCTAAGCAAACCAGCAAGCCTCTGCAGGTTAAACAAATTTCTGAAGATAAAATAGCTCGTACAACCGAGCTTGCGGTGCACGACCTTGGACTGATCCATGTGAATGATCTGGTTCCCGGTACCGCCAATGTGCAAACCGGCCGGGCAACCTACGAGTATGTAACCTCCGCGATTGATGCCTGCCTCGCTGGCAAGGTGGATGCAGTGGTAACCTGCCCGGCAAACAAGGAAGCGATGCAGGCAGCTGGCGTGACCCACCCCGGCCATACCGAAATCTTTGCCGAGCGTACCAAAACTGAAAACTTCTGCATGGCCTTTATTTCCGACACGATCAGTTGCAGCCTGGTTACCGTGCATGTGGGCTACCATGATGTACCCTCCTTACTGACCACTGATCGTATTCACGAGGTCATTTCACTGACCCGGCAGGCTCACCAAAAACTACTTGGGAAAGAATCCAGATTGGCAGTTTGTGGACTGAATCCACATGCCGGTGAAAATGGCTTGTTTGGTAACCGGGAGGAAGAAACCATCATTGCGCCGGCCATTGAAAAAGCCCGCGGTGAAGGCGCGGACATCATCGGCCCCCTTCCCCCCGACACGGCCTTTACGCAAATGAGAAGAGAATCCGTGGATGCCTACATTTGCATGTACCACGACCAGGCACTGATTCCGGTTAAGGCACTGGCCTTTGATCAGGCGGTCAATGTCACCCTCGGTCTACCCATTATCCGCACCTCAGTCGATCACGGCACCGCCCTGGATATCGCATGGCAGGGGAAAGCCGANCCCAGCAGCTTGAAAGCTGCCGTTCGCTTGGCCGCCCGCATGGTTTGAAATCTTCGCCCGAATCATTCACTTCCCTCACCCACTACTGGGTTATCCTTTTTCTGATCCTGCCTCTTGTTTCCTTGGCCGAAAGCAAAGCCTTGCAGGAAAAAATAGCCAACTGGGGTGGCAAAACTTTTTTCAAAAGAGGAGCTTTGGTAGAAGTTCATCTTAATGAAGCAAAGTTTCTTCCCGGCGAACTGAGCATTCTTTCATCCTATGAGGAAATTACCGATCTTAGTCTCGAGCGAACCCAATTAAGTGAAGAGGATCTTACGACTCTTGCTCAGCTACCCAAGCTGGAGTGGCTGAACCTTTACCAAACTAAGATTGGAGACAAAGGAGCCCGCATTCTTTCGCAGTCGAAAAGTATCAAACTCCTGCCACTGGGCCAGAGTAGGATCACTGATCAGGCAATGGTTCATATTGGTCAGATGAAACAACTGACTTATCTGGGATTACGGGGCAACCCGGTCACAGATGCATCCGCTGATCAATTGGCAAAACTGACGAAGCTTGAAGGGCTTTATCTTGGAGAAACAAGGGTTACCGATAAAACAGTCAAAATGATTTCAAGACTCCCCAGACTGTCCAAACTCTGGTTGCATGATCTCAATATATCGGATGATTGCATAAGCGACCTTTCTAACATGAGCAAACTTCGGGAACTTCATCTGTATGCCACCCAAATTACTGAAAGTGGTGCCAGAGGAATCAAGGATGCCTTACCCCGGTGCCGGGTCATCCATGAGGCATTCCCTCTCTAAAGACCCGTCCATCACTCTTTCATCTATTTTACAAAAGAGAGGAGGTTTTCTTTGATTTACCCAAAGGTTTTGAGCAAGATTTCATCTAATGACAGGAAACCGTAAACGAGGTTACTTCTTCCGGGCAATGGTTGCCCTAACTCTTTGCTGCCTGGCTTTTTCCTGTGCCCAAAAAATAGACCCTAAAACAGCTGACATGGAAGTTCGCAAACTTCTGCAGGATGCACCAGGGTTTGAATGGACCCCAGGCCCAGCATCGAGAATGGCCTACCGGAACGATTCCGAATTACCCCTTCCTCCCAAAGACGATGAGGATTCCCGAAAGGTAACCGAGCGAATCCAAAAGAGCGGTGCCTATGCCGATGGCAATGCTTCTGCCCACTATGAAGATAAGGATTGGGGAACCTCACTACCTTCGGAAGAAGGAGAAGTTTTACGGCTCGACCTGAATAAATCGATGGAACTTGCCTTGCTCCACTCCCGTGATTTTCAAAAACAAAAGGAGGCACTTTATTTATCCGCCCTCGATGTCACCTATGAGCGTTTTCGTCTGGGCCCTATGCCCTTTGCCAAGGTTAGGGGAGAAACCGAATGGAAAGGAAAGAATATCCCATCTGATTTGGAAGTAAGAAGCTCGGCTGGCTTCAAGGGTCTTGCCAACAGCGGTGCAAACTGGACAGCCTTCCTCGCCAACCGCCTAAGCATGGACTTAAGCAGTGGGGATATTACCCTGGGTGGATCCCTTGCCAACCTTTCTATCACCCAACCTTTGCTGAGGGGAGCCAGCCGAAGAATCTTCCTCGAAAGCCTTACCCAAAGCGAAAGGTCACTGCTCGCGGATGCCCGCAGGCTCGAGCAATTCAGGCAGGGCTTTTTTCTTGATGTTGCCATTGGGGCAAATCCAGCTGGCCGGGTTGGCGGGGTCAGTAACATTTCACTCGTCTCCCCTCCATCCACCGGAGTATCGGGGTTTCTGGGACTGATTCAGGAAATGCAGAGCATCCGCAACCAGGAAGCCAATGTCGCCAAACTCAACGATAGTCTCTCCCAGCTTCAGGCTGCATTTGAAGCCGGACGGATCGGCAACCGCCTGCAGGTGGACCAGGCCAGGCAGGCACTATACAACGGACAGAGCCGCCTTCTTGCCGCCAAGTCATCCTTTGAAAACCGCATGGATGGATACAAGATTTTCCTGGGACTCCCCCCAAACCTGGAGGTTGCCGTGCTTGATGATTACATCGAGCACTTCCGCTTCACCGATCCACTACTTGTAGAGGTTCAGGAACAAACCAACCTAATTCTCTCCCAGATTCGCGATCCTCAAAACTCGCAAAATTTAGAATCACTTTTCAGTCTTCACATCCAAGCCAACCTCATTGTACCGAAAGCCAGAAATTGTTTCCNTCAACTGGAGGATGATCTTGAAGCCTTTAAGCAAGCAATCCCTGCCCGTAAAAAAGGATACAAAAACCTGCGGAAGCGGACAGACCTTCAAGAACTTGGCATGAGCCTGGACGCCTTCAGGGATCAGGATATTGATAAATTATGGCGTGATTTGAACAGCACTGCCCAATCCTTGCTTAAATCCCTAAGCGGATTTGAGGATAAAATGAAGGAATGGAAACAGAATACATCCGAACAAAACCTCGAAAATGCCCGGGGCAAACTTGCCTTTATCGTGAATGAATTTTCCGGCACCTTACTTGAGCTTTCCCTGATCAAGGCTTCCGCCAGGCTGGAGTCCATCGTTTTGGAAAAAGCGGAAATCTCTCCCGCCCAGGATGCCAAGACCGCATCCAATAACCGTATGGATGCCAAGAACAACCGGGCTGCACTGGTAGATGTTTGGCGGGCAGCCGATCTGGCCAGGGATAATTTAAGAACTGATCTCGACCTAGTATTGTCCGGAGACCTGGGCTCAGATTCAATGACGGCAGGGCAATTTAAATCCGATGAGAGCATCTGGAGTGTGGGACTTGAATTGGATACCCCCCTTGCAAAGGTGCGGGAACGCAACCGCTACAAAGAAGCTCTTATCCGTTACCAACAATACCGCCGGTCTTATCTTGCTTTTGAGGATACCCTGCTCCGGGCGTTCCGTGAGCACTTCCGTCTATCCAATCTCTACGAATTGAACTTTGAATTGAACCGGGCAGCAGTCCGTGGAGCCATTGCCCAGGTCGACCTTGCCCGCTTGCGACTTGATGAACCTCCCAAGCCTGGGAAAAGTGCACAGTTCGGAGCCACCACTGCCAGGGATTTAGTCAATGCTCTTAATGATCTGCTCGAGGCAAGTAATAACTTCCTGGATGTATGGATTGGTTATGAAGCCATGCGGATGCGCTATGTCTATGACCTAGGCCAATTAGAACTCAATCAAAACGGTGTCTGGGAAGAACTATAAAAATCAGCACAAACCAACATTTTATCCCAAGATCAAGTGTCCTAACTTGCTCTTCAATTACTATTGAATAATATATTACCGAATGATCTATCCAGCCACTAAAAGCCGGGGTTTTGCATCCAGTAAAACCATCTTCAGTTTGGCTGGTGCCTGTGTAATATCTCTCGCCTGGTGGTTAAGTCTAGATGAAGAAACCAACACATCTGAGGTAAGTCCACTCCTGGAAGAAGTGAAAGTCCATCTCTTCAAGCTTGAAATCACCGAACCTGGTGAAGTGGAAAGTGCAGAAAACATTGAGATCAAAAGTGAAGTCCGGAGCCGTGGTTCATCCAGTGTTAATATTTTAAAAATTGTTCCAGAAGGTACGATGGTCAAAAAAGGGGATTTTTTGGCTAAACTGGATGATGCCAGTCTACAGAAAGATCTCCTCAAACAGCGCATATCCGTGCACCAGGCAAATGCAGCCTTGGTCAAGGCTGAGGCGGATGTGGAGGCGGCGAAACTTGCCCTCGAGGAATACCTATCCGGATCCTACCGGGAAAAAGAAGAACAATTGGAAAGTACCGAGTTCGTGGCCAAGGAAAACCTCAGGCGTGCCGAGGAATATTTGGAATACAGTAAGAAACTGGCAGCCAAAGGCTATGTTTCCGAAGCACAATTGGAGGCGGATCAATTCGCGGTTGAAAAAGCGGCCAAGGANCTCGACCTCGCACAGACCAAACTCGATGTTCTTCGCACACATGCACGGGCGGCCAAGGTCAACGATTTAAATGCTTCCATTCTCACTGCCCAAGCCCGTTTGGAATCCGCCAAAAACTCCAACGATCTTGAACTCGCCCAGGAAAAGGAGATTGTGGAGCAGATCGAGAAATGCACCATTCTCTCACCCGCAGATGGCGAGGTAACCTATGCCAATAACAAAAATAAGGGAGTGGTTATTGCTGAAGGGGAGCAGGTACGGGAAAACCAGACCATTATCCGACTCCCCGACACCTCCCGCTTGCTGGTACAGGCGAAAATTAATGAGAGCCGTGTGGAGCAGGTAAAAGCAGGGATGAAATGCCGGATCACCATTGATGCGATCCGTGATGTTGAACTGGAAGGTTCTGTGCAATCGGTAAGCGATTACCCCTGGCCAGCTTGGGATCGCTACCGTGCTCATATTAAAGAATACGGCACCAAGATAATCATCAACGATGCCCCTAAAGGTTTACGTACTGGCATGACTGCGAAGGTCACCATTCTTTCTGAACTTATCGAAAATGCCCTGCAGATTCCACTACCCGCAGTTTTCCGTAAAAATGGTCAGGCTTATTGTTTGATTGCTGGAGAAGAACAGGAAATTGAACTTCGTGAAATTCTTCTTGGGCCAAATAACATGTCACATGCAGTGGTAAAATCGGGTCTGCAGGAAGGCGAGTCTGTGGTAATCAACCCCGACCCCTTCAGGGAAAATTTCGAACCCAGCGAACAAAAAGAGCCAGCACTCAACTAAACTGCTTCGGGCGATCCGATACTGGCCGCTCCAATTTACATGAAACCTGCCTTCTCTACCTCTGACCTGACCAAGGTTTATCAGATGGGTGAGGAGCGGGTTGTTGCCCTCAATAGAATTTCCATCGAGGTACCACAGGGAGACTACCTCGCAATTATGGGCCCATCAGGTTCAGGTAAGAGTACCCTGCTCAACCTGCTCGGATGCCTCGATCAACCAACCGAAGGCAATTATGAACTGGCCGGGCATCCGGTAGGTAGTCTCAATGATGATGAGCTGTCCAAACTGCGAGCCCAGCAAATTGGGTTTATTTTTCAATCCTACAACCTGATTCCCTACCTGGATGTGCTGGAGAATATCTCGCTACCCGCAAGCTACGACAATACATCCAGACTCGATGCGAGTAAGGCACAACAAATGGCAGAGCTAGTGGGACTGGGTGACCGATTGAACCACAAGCCACTGCAACTTTCTGGGGGGCAACAGCAAAGGGTGGGCATTGCCCGCTCCCTTGCCAACGATCCCGCATTCATTCTGGCCGATGAACCAACCGGGAACCTCGACTCCAAAACAACGGAGGAAATCCTGGACTTGCTCGAAGACTTAAACCAGCAGGGAAAAACCATCGTATTGGTAACCCATGAGGAAGAGGTGGCAGCCCGTGCCCGCCGGGTTATCCGCATGAATGATGGGCAAATTACTTCCGATGAGCGCTCCAAAGAGCCATTCATTAATCGCCATCAAATAAAAGAGGAGCGCTGTCAAAAGACTGTCTCCGGTCACTGGAGCAACTCGCTTGCTAATCTTACCAAAAGTGCATTGCAAAGTATGCTCACCCACCCTCTTCGTTCCATTCTCACTGGATTGGGGGTTTTCATTGGCGTGGTCAGCGTGATCTGGCTCCTCGCCATTGGCGAGGGCATTGCCGAACAGGCAGAACTGGAAATTATGGAACTCGGGGCAAACAACCTGATTGTTTCAAGTCAAAAACCTTCCCAGCAGGACAGATCTCAGAAACGGGACTACTTCATCTCCTGGGGACTGACTGAAAATGACTACCGCAAGATTGTGGATACTGTGCCCTCCCTCTCCGCAGCTTATCCAACCCGGGAACTTTCAAGAAGGTATGCTTCCACCGAACATGACAGGAAAAAGGCAGAGTTTCTTGGTTGCTTGCCCAACTACCGCGATCTGCACAAACTGAAGATCAGCAAGGGAAGGTTCATCTCCGAGGAAGACAACCGGGACAAAGCTGAAGTCTGTGTACTAGCATCCGGTCTTGCCAAAAAGCTTTTTCCCTTTGGAGACTCAATCGGGCGTACGGTAAACATCGAAGGAAATTTATTTACCGTAATTGGGGAGGTCGCCCCAAGAAGTGCCCTCAAGGACGATGGCAAACTTGGCTTCAAGGAATTGTTCAATGATAACATTTACCTGCCTCTGGAGACGCACTGGGCAAAAATATTCGATTTCTATTACAAGGGCTATGATGGCAGCCACTTGATCTCCAAACTTACCTTGACCATTGATGATCAAACCAAGCTCTTTTCCGTCGCCCAAATGATTCGGGATATGTTGATCCGCGATCATGGAATTGAAGACTTTCAGGTCACCGTTCCCTTCGAACTGATGCAACAGGCAGAACGGGCAAAAATGACTTTCGTTGCCCTGATGGGCCTGGTTGCCGGAATCTCCCTTTTTGTGGGAGGTGTGGGAATCATGAATATCATGCTGGCCACGGTCACCGAAAGAACCCGGGAGATTGGAATCCGCCGGGCAATCGGGGCAAACAAAAGGGATATTGTACTTCAATTCCTTGTGGAAACCACTGTGCTTACCGGTGCCGGTGGGCTGGCCGGAATCGTTGCAGGGTTACTTTGTGCCCCCGCTTATAACAGTTTGTTGGGGATGATCGAGGAAATCTCTCCCACTCTTTATGAAAGTCTGCCCACTGCCATGCAAAATATGAACCCAGTGGTTGTGCCATGGTCACTCCCCCTGGTCTTTACGATCGCGGTCGCCACCGGGATTATCTTTGGCCTGTATCCGGCACGCAAAGCCTCGCGGATGGATCCGGTGGATGCATTAAGGCACGCTGCCTGAAATGATAATTTAGAGTTTGGAGCAAAGTTTTCTTTGATCCCCCAACCTCAATCATACAAGATCGAGACATATGAAAACTACAGCCCTTTTATTCATTACCCTCAGTTCGTTGTTGACCGGAGTTCTTCACGCAGCTCAACCTCTGAAACTTGCAGGCAGCCGCCCCAATATTCTCTTCATCTTGACTGATGATCAGGGTAAAGGAGATCTCTCCTGCATGGGCAATGACCGCATCCGCACCCCCCACCTCGACGCCCTCTGGGCAAAGAGCACACGGTTTGACGACTTTCATGTCAGCCCAACCTGCTCTCCCACCCGCGGTGCCCTGATGAGCGGCCGTTCTCCCTTTGAGGTGGGCATTTCTCATACTATCCGCCACCGGGATCACTTGGCTCTCGATGTGGTCACTTTTCCGCAGGCATTACAAAAAGCAGGCTATAAAACGGGAATTTTTGGAAAATGGCACCTGGGAGATGCCAATGAGTACCTGCCTAACGTCCGTGGATTTGATGAAATGCTGATCCATGGTGCTGGAGGCATCGGACAAACCGGGTGGGGAGATTTCCCCGTAAACGAAGAAGAATGCTACTTCGATAATGTCCTTCTGCACAACGGGGAGATTGTAAAAACCAAAGGATTCTGTACGGATCTATTTTTCCATGCGGGGCTGGCCTGGATGAAGGACAGGATAGAAGCGAAGGAACCCTACTTTGCCTACATATCCCTCAATGCTCCCCACGGTCCAATGATTGCACCAGAAAAATACAAAAGAAGATTTCTGGACGATGGATACAGTGAAAACTCAGCCGGGCGCTTTGGCATGATTGAAAATATTGATGACAATATTGGGCTGACCATGGCCAAGCTCAAAGAGTGGAACCAACTGGAAAACACCCTGGTTATTTTTATGACTGACAATGGGATGGCGGGATCAGTCGGAGTCCAAAATGGGCAAAAGTTCAACTCCTTTAACTGCGGAATGAAAGGTGCCAAGGCCACCGTACATGAAGGAGGCACCCGGGTGCCCAGCTTCTGGCACTGGAAAGGTAAACTTAAGGAAGGAGTCGATATTGATGCACTCACCGCCCACATCGATTTCTACCGCACCATATGCCAACTTGCCGGGGCCAAGATCCCCAAGAGTAAATTACCTCCCGCGGGTCGCTCTCTCCTTCCTTTGCTGCAAAACCCAAAAGCCAAATGGAAAGACCGTACACTCTTCTTTCACCGGGGCAGATGGAATGATAAGATCTGGGACTTTGCGGCGATGGAAAAACACCGCTACCTAAATG
The DNA here is from genome assembly GCA_002686835.1 of Opitutia bacterium. GTDB lineage: Bacteria > Verrucomicrobiota > Verrucomicrobiia > Opitutales > Seribacteraceae > Chordibacter. The sequence goes on from NYYP01000008.1 coordinate 43,015, forward strand.
GTGCTGCCCGCTCTCCTAAGTGGCGTTGGATCGACAATAAATATTTATACGATATCGAAAACGACCCCGGGCAAACCAATAACCTGGCGGCTTCCAAACCTGAAGTAATGGCGAAATTGAAAAAACAGTATGATGCCTGGTGGGATACTCTCGGCCCCTATCAGGTAAACGATGGCAAAGAACAGATTAAAAAGGGAAATTTCCCTCTGCAGAAAAGATACCAGGCACGAATCCAGAAGGGTGAACTGCCTATTTGGTCGCCCAAGCCTATTTAAAAAGAATCTACCTACCTTTTTAATAGCTCATCTTGAACGCTTTGATGAGTTGACTTAGCGAATAGTAGGCGGAATGATTTTTTTCAACGCCCAGCCCAACTCAATATGAACGAAGAAAAAAAGAATAAAAAGACTGAGATACTTGGAATCATCGCCATTACCACTGCCGGATTATGTTGGTTATGCGTACTCGGTGCCATTCCCTTTGAATTCATCTATTTACTCCCCGTGTCTACTATCGCCGCAATGCTTAGTTTGAAAAATATATTAAGTAAGATGACCATGGCATTATTAGTTTTGTTAGCCCCCGGCTATCTTGTTGTAAATTACGCATCTTTGGCACNTGCATTCTAAAACATTCTATCGCACGAAATTNTATAAATGTGNANNCGNCAGTCACACATTGAACTGAANAGACTGNTCCTATAACNCCCAGCCCAAATAAATATGAGTGAAGAANAANAANATCAAAANACCNAGAANCNTGGNATNATTGCCCTTGCNACTGCGGTGCTTAGCTGGGGATGTGTAATNGGTGCCATNCCCTTTGGAGTCTTTGCNTGGTTCCCNCTTCTTGCTGTATCNACTGTCACTGCNGTNCTNAGCCGNAAAACCGTNCTNGGCAAGACCGCCATCGTNTTACTGATTCTGGAAATACCGGGTTACCTGGCTCTTCATTTTGTATCGATGGCACCTGCTTCCTGAAGCAGTTTGCTGAAGGAATTCCTTTCCCGGCGGTAAAACCATGAATGCCGCCAAAGAGAAATCTGTTTTTCAGGAACAACTTATCTGGCTAGCCCCTTTCATTTCTTTTTTGGCGGGTTGGGCAGCCAATGAATTCGGAGGGTTATCAGGACCCGCTTGCCTCACCCTTGGTATTGCTTTGTGGACCGCCCTGTGGTGGATCTTTGANGNTATCCCNATACCCGTTGCCTCCCTCATTCCNTTAGCNCTNCTTCCATTGGTCGGNNTACTTACGCCTTTACAGGTTGCCCAGAAATATGGNCATCCACTNGTGCTTCTCCTNCTCGGTGGATTTCTTCTNTCNAAAGCGATGGAAAAAAGNGGGGCTCATCGNAGGATTGCTCTNCTGCTGGTNCANGCCTGCCCCAAGGGAGACAAGTTNCTCCTGCTTGGATTCATGCTGGCCACCGCCCTCCTNTCCATGTGGATNTCNAATACNGCNACAACCCTTATGATGCTACCGATCGCTCTGGCTGTGATACAGGGATCCGANGACAAGCGNNTNACNATTCCNCTCCTTCTTGGAATCGCTTATTCCGCAAATGTTGGGGGAATTGCGACTCCCATAGGAACTCCGCCCAATTTGGTCATGATCGGGGCGTACCGAGATCTTGGTTTTGAGGAAATGTCCTTTGCTCAATGGATGAACTTCGGAATGCCGGTATCTATTCTTATGGTGGTGGTNATTTGGCTATGGGTAGGCAGAAGTCTAAGCAGAAATGGTTCACAAGTAGCTCTACCCAACACCGGCCAATGGACCCAGGCTGAAGCTCGTACCCTTATTATCTTTGCACTGACTGCACTCGNATGGATCACACGATCCGAACCCTTCGGTGGCTGGAANACCTGGCTCGATCTACCACAGGCCAATGATGCCAGTGTGGCTTTTATCGCGGTCCTACTTCTTTTCTGTCTGCCCAGTGGAGAAAATAAGGGAGAAAAACTTCTCGACTGGAAAACAGCAAATCAGATCCCTTGGGGCATGCTCATTTTGGTCGGTGCCGGTCTTTGCCTGGGAGAAGCATTCAAACAGTCTGGCCTCAGTGCCTCGATTGCTGATGGGCTTTCGGGCTTGGAAAACCTACCCACTATTTTCNTACTCCTGNGCATTTGTTTACTGGTCACCTTCCTNACCGAGATGACGTCTAATACGGCAACCACTTCGCTGTTGATGCCAATCCTGGGAGCNGCTGCTATCGCCGCTGANCTCGACCCAAAACTTCTGCTCATTCCCGCCGCCCTNAGTGCCAGTTGTGCCTTNATGCTCCCCGTCGCCACAATTCCNAATGCGGTGGTTTTTGGTACTGGGAAAATCAGTGTCAAGCGAATGGCGGGAGAGGGGTTTGTTCTAAATCTTATCGGGGCAGGTGTGGTAACTGGTGTGATTTATTTTTTATTGTAACTGACCNCTTCCTTGCCATTGCCAGCAGGAAGCGTTCTTATCGATTGCATGAAAAAGATTCTTGTAGCCTCTCTTCTTTATACCCTTATCGGGGGTAGTATNTTCGCAAAAAATACTAAGCCTAATGTGATTTACATATTAGCGGACGACCTTGGGTATGGTGAAGTTGGCTATAATGGGCAAAAGATGATCAAAACACCCGAGCTTGATTTCCTTGCCGCAAGGGGAATGCGATTTACNGACCATTACTGTGGCAATGCAGTCTGTGCNCCATCCCGGGCCTCTCTCGTAACCGGCAAGCATCCGGGACATGCCTACATCCGAGCGAATAGCCCAGGCTATCCAGTAGGACAAACTCCTCTCCCAGCTAGTTCCGAGACCATCGGTAAACTCATGAAACGGGCAGGCTACACTACTGCCTGCATTGGAAAGTGGGGTCTTGGTGGTTTCCATAATTCGGGCAACCCAAATAAACAAGGATTTGATTATTTCTACGGCTACACCGATCAAAGGCAGGCCCATGAGTACTACCCCGAATACCTCTGGAAAAATGATAAAAAGGTTATGCTCGATAATGCCAACGGGAAGCAAAATGATTACAGCCATGATCTGCTTACCCAAGAAGCCTTTAAGTTCGTAAATAAGCATCAGGCTAAACCGTTCTTTCTCTACCTGGCCTACACCATTCCACATGTAAAATGGCAAGTGCCTGACCTTGGTCAGTATGAGGAAAAAGACTGGCCCGAAAAAATGAAAATTCAGGCGGCAATGGTCACACGTATGGANCGTGATATTGGCCAGTTAAAAAGGCTCCTTGAAAAACTTGGTATTGCGGAAGAAACACTCATCCTGTTCAACTCCGACAACGGTGCGCATGGCCGAGGAGGAACATTGGATTTCTTCAAAACCTCAGGAGAATTAAAAGGGAAGAAAAGAAGTATGTATGATGGGGGTGTGCGCTCCCCCCANATTGCCTATTGGCCAAATAAAGTTCCAGCGGGCACAGTGAGTGATCACATCTCCGCTTTTTGGGATGTTTTACCCACCCTATCCGAACTGTCCGGTGAACCCATCAAAGGAGAAACGGATGGTATATCCATGCTNCCCACTCTACTGGGTAAGCCTGAAGCTCAAAAAAAACACTCCCATCTTTACTGGGAATTGTATGAAAGTAATAAGCCTAATTGTGCCGTCCGCTACGATAAGTGGAAAGGGGTGGTGCTCGATACCCGAAAAGGATTAAAGATCGAACTCTATGATCTCTCAACCGATCAGGGTGAGTTAAAAAATGTCGCCAAGAATCATCCAGCCATTGTCAGTAAAATTGAACAAATGATGAGAGATTCTCACATACCAAATCCTTTTTGGGACAAAGCAAATAAACCATTATTTAATGCCCAGGCCGCAAAATCTGCAACCGGACTCTAAAGGAAATCCCACCAATACTTATGCGAACTATTACCCTGCTAACCTACTTGCTTTATTCGCTCCACCTTTTCGGCCAGAACGAATCGAATAAGCCCAACATCATTCTTTTCCTCGTCGACGATATGGGACTGATGGACACATCAGTACCCATGCTGGTGGACAAAGAGGGNANGCCCCAGAAGCATCCTCTCAACGAATTTTACCGCACCCCAAACATGGAGCGTCTGGCGAAACAGGGGGTGAGATTTTCCCAGTTCTATGCCCAGTCCGTTTGTTCCCCTACCCGGGTGTCGCTGATGACCGGTCAGAACTCTGCGAGGCACCGGGTTACCCAATGGATTAACCCGGAATCCAAAAATCAGGGACCCGCAGGTTGGGACTGGAAAGGACTGACGAGCAGAGACATCACCCTGCCCGCCCTCCTCAAAAAGAATGGGTACCATACGATCTTTTCCGGCAAGGCCCATTTTGCTCCCACTGAATATGAAGGATCGGACCCAAAGAACCTTGGCTTCGATGTAAACATTGCCGGTTGTGCCTTTGGTGCTCCCGGTAGCTATTTGGGGGAGGATGGATACGGCAACCTCGATCCCAAGCGAAAAAAAAGGGCTATTCCCGGATTGGAAAAATATCATAACTCCGATGTCTTTTTATCGGAAGCGATCACCCGTGAGGCNATNTCTGCCATCNATCAATCCTTACAAAAAGAAGCACCCTTCTTTCTCTACATGTCCCACTATGCCGCCCATAGCCCCTTTCAGACCGACCCACGGTTTGAGAAGAACTACAAGGACTCNGGCAAATCCANACCGGCCAATTCCTTCGCCACTCTGATNGAAGGAATGGATAAGTCGCTGGGCGACCTCATGNATCACTTGTCANCAAAAGGAGAGGCGGAAAATACCCTGATTCTTTTTGTCGGCGACAATGGATCGGATGCACCCTTGGGCGATACCTACGGGTACTTCAGTTCAGCTCCCCTTCGTGGAAAGAAAGGAACCTGCTATGAGGGGGGTTTGCGTGTTCCATTTATCGCCAGCTGGGCAAAGCCGGGGAAAGCGAATTCCTTTTCCATCTCGCAAAACGCAGTGCATCACCAGCAGATCGGAACAGTGATGGATATTTATGCCACCATACTCGATACCACCGGAACGAAAAACCCTTCCAATCACACCATCGATGGCGTTAGCCTGATTCCACAATTNCAGGGNAAAANCAANCCNGACCGNCCGGATCATTTCCTCTGTCACTTTCCACACAACCACCGAAGTTCATACTTCACCACCTATCGGAAAGGAGACTGGAAATTGATCTACCGGTANAAGACTANAANAGGTAAAAGAACNCTTCCTCTCTATGAGTTGTACGATCTGGCGAGTGATCCTTACGAAACAACCAATCTTGCTAAGCAAAAGCCAAACAAACTCAAAACCATGATCAAGCAGATGATTGCTCAACTCGATGAAGAAGGTGCCCAGTATGCACTCGATTCAAGTAAGAAGAAACTAAGGCCTAAACTGCCCTGATATCACCATGAACTTATCTTGCGACCTAAATATAGTGTTGGGCCATAGTTACGGATAAGTCTGCTCCCAATGTGTTTCGGGCAAAAGATTTCCAATCCTATTTACCTTGGTTCATTGGCTGTTAAAATTAATGCTTTATAAGCCATTCCTTAAAAACCTGAATATTTTGAAATTCAGGAATCCACGATAGTTCAGGTGGAAGATCCGAGGTAAATTCACAACGCATCCGAATGGGATGAGCTCCAGAATCGATCGCTGCATGGAGGTTGTATATGCGGTCATCCACCAGGATCGTCTCTTCTGNCAGTAAGTCGTATTTTTGATAGCAGGCCAGCAGGCTGTTCTTCTTGGCCGTGTCCTGCATGAACTTCCCGTGCTCTACACATTCAATGGTGAGAAAGTCGGTGACGGGAGCGAGAATGTCCTCCAGGTAGGCCTTCTTCTTTTCCACATCAAAAGTAGCGGACATTGTGAACTGGCGATAACCAAGCTCATTCAGTTCCTTGAGTGTTTCAATCACTCCCGGATAAAGTGGACGGTTCCGGAAAAAGGACTGGTCGGCACAAAAATCTCGATCCATCTGCTCTCCATGTTCTGGATGGGTCTTTAATTCAAGAGCACCATATTCGGGAACAATGGGGAGGACTTCAGGCAATTGTTCCCAGATTAGGTCTTTGTATTGATCGCGGTAATTGGAATGACCTTTAAGGAAATGATAATAGGCATAGTTGAGATCAGCCAATACTCCATCCACATCCCAGAAGATATTTTGGATCGAGAATTTATCCATTGGTGAAATTAAGTTCCCTGATTTTCGAAGCCAGTGAAGCATCGGTCGTATACAGCACTCCCCGGTGGTTCATAAAGGTGGAATCTACACGATTTAAATCCAGTGGGTTGCCAAACATATCTGTGACGATCGCTCCTGCTTCCTCAAAAATACAGGCAGTGGCAGCATAATCCCACAAACTCCCACCACCATCCCCCGACTTAGGGAACTTGAAATGGCAACCCGGACTATTTTCTAAAGAGTGGCAGGCGTTAAGGACCGAACCTCCATGCTGACTAGCAACTACACCTCTAAGCCCATTTGTTTGAGCATACGATTCCAGTAAGTCGATGGATTCAGAAAATTTTGGATGGGTCTCAAAACTTCGGTCATAAGCAAAGGTTAGCATATCCGATTGCAGGCTTTGTTCCCAGGTCTCTCCGTTACGAAAAACTCCAAGGCCTCTTGCTGCCTGCCAGATGATATCCAAGCTGGGATCATACACCACTCCGAGCAGAGGGCTACCCTGCCGGTCTACCAGACCAATCGATACGGCATAGCCCGGTTTCTTTTCCACAAAGGCAAGAGTGCCATCCATAGGATCAATCGACCAAAAATAGTCCTTCTCAAACCTTGAGCCATCATCCGGGGTTTCCTCCGTAAGAATGGCAAGATCATGCTTTTCGGAAATGGGCTTGATGGTAGCAACAACGGCCTCCTCTGCCATCCGGTCCACTTCTGTGACCACCTGAGAAGCCAGAGTGTCCCCACCCTTCTTATGAGAAACTACGATCTCCCTATTCGCATAAGTCTGAATAATCTCACCTGCCACTCTAGCAGCATCCACTGCAACTTGGCAAAACTCCTTGAGGAGTGCCTCCTTCATTACTTAGGACAATGTAACCGGCCAGCTTTTGCTTTTGGTTACTTCAATTCGGTCATCCAATCTTGGTGCGTAATAAGCAAAGAGACCAACTTCAAGAATTATTTCGAACATTTATGACAATCCTTTGAATAATTTATTGGGTGTCAAACTAGCAATACTGGGGTTAAAAAGTGAGTAATTGCTTTACCCATTCAGATCCTCAATTACCGATCGGGTAACCCGCTCGCTGTAATCGCTAAGCTTCCAGTGCCCGGGGCTCCAGCCTTTCATAAACCGGTGGAAATCAGCCCANGCCACCCGGTAGAGCGGACGCCACTCTGCCTCCACCTCTTTGGNAGACNCTTCAGACACACAACTCTTTATCGCTTCAGCGAAAAATTGAAAGTAACAATCCAAGGCTTCCTCCTCCCGGGCTTCCGCTTCCTCATTGCGAAAGCAACTTCCCACAAAATAAGCAAGGTCCTTCATTCCGCATCCTCGCCCAATGTATTGAAAATCGACCGCAGCCACTTCATCCCCGTCTGGCTGGAAACAAAAGTTTGCCAGCTTGGCATCCCCATGAACCAGGGTCTGAAATTTTGCACTCTTTAACTTTTGATCAATCGCATGGGCTGCTTTTTTTAATTCTAAATCATCCAAACCTTCCAGTTCATCCGGCCTGGTCTCCAGGTGCCAATAGGTTCCTGTTTCCCATAAGCCCTGTGGATTCACATCCATACCTGCCGCATGAAACTGAGCCAGCCAGCGGACACAACTTTTCCACTGCGATTCATTTACAAAACTTCTTCTTTCCGAAAATCCAGCAGCGTCCAAATCTTCCAGTACCAGCAAAACCTGCTCCCCATCCTGATGAACCCCATAGCATTGAGGAATGCGTGCATCTCCCCAGGAACCATCCATCGCTGTTTGTCCATACCAGTTCGATTCCACCTGATAGGATTTTAGCTTCCGCTGGTGGGAAATTGAGGTATTCCACCCACGGGGATGATCCGCCGAACTTGGAGGACTGACCAGTTTTACAATCAAACTGGGAGCTCCTGCTCCCTTTAATTGCAATCGTTTGATGCTGCCGTATCCGCTCCACAGGCTCTGGATTTCACTTATCTGTCCAATGCCTTGAGCTTTGGTAACTTCCAGTACAAAATCAGAAAAATCCTTCATTGCTTAAATTTGTTTCTATTCGGAAAAGTCCAAAAAATGAATCATTCGTCTTGCTTAATTACTTTGGGTAAAGCTGATGAACCGAATGAATCGCATCCCGAGCGGTGTTCATGAAAGTATATTTTTTTGTTTCCGGTAGATGTTCATCTGGTTGCTTGTACCAGGACTGAAAAATAAAGGAATCGGGATATATCTTATCCTGATGCAGTCTTTGAACATACTCACAGGTTAGGTCATAAAATCCTTTGCCCCCAGCTTTCCTGGGCTCGGCATTAACCACTAAGTGGAATTGTATTCCGTTATTTAGGCACCAATTTTCAATATGGGAAAGTTTAGCAGCATTGTTAAGCACCGCATCTCCCTGCCTTGTCCTGACCTCTCTGTAATAATTGTAGGGATAATCAATCTCGAGAAAGGCAATTTTTTGACCGGCTTCCAAAAGAGCTGAATGAACTTCTTCCAGTGCATGCAGGTAAGTCAGNCCCGAACGATCGGTATAATGACCGTTCCATCCGTGTAGCTCTTTGGTATAATCCCAGTTGGGCAGATTGGTGACTAAACCGATTCGAATGTTAGGATACCTTAACTTTATTTTCTTCCAAAATTTGACCAAAAGGGAAGAAATCTCACCCAATGACAAGGCATGGGGGTGACCATGGACTCCCTTCAACATCCTGCGAATGGGACCATCCAGATGCAAGGAGTCGACCGTGCCTCCATTGTGGAAGACGNGATCCAACTGCTTGAATGCCGATTGCAACACTCTCTCAGTCATATTTTTTGACAGATGAAAGTCTCCAAACTCACACCCTAGGCTGATCTTTTCTTTCTTTGCAAAAGCAACTAACATCTGGGGATCTATAGAGGTAAACTGAGATAAACCCGTTAACTGAACTCCGTAATACTTGTAGAAGTCAATTTGTTTGGCAACAAGTGCCCACTCTGAAGTATTCTTTAGCAATGAATTTGGAGAGGTAGTGATATGGGATGGAGCAATCCCGATCTTATAATTTTTTCTTACAACCTCACTGGCATAAGTACTAACGAAACCCAACTGCATCAGGGCAATCCAACACAATAAATACCATAACCTCTGAAGAATCATCTTTTTCTTCATCGATTATTTCTCTGNTCAGTAGTTCTTCAGAAAGGCAACAATGTCCGCCACATCCTGTTCGGTCATCCCCATTTGGTGAGCCGAAAGCATCAGGGAAATATTGTTTGGCTGGATGTAATGGATCTCATGGCTGGGAACTTTTTGCACCAATCCACCCTGACTGTGAATGGTCAGTGGATCACTCTCCGAAGTAATGATTCCATTAATTCTCCAAAAACCTTTTCTCTCATCCCCCTTGGGCTCAAGAGTCACCTCATGCGATTCATACCCATGAGCAATCCCTGCAGATGGATGGATAATAGCGGTGGCAATCTCGTGGGCAGAGCGGTTCTCTCCCCATCCTTTTAAATTGGGACCAAACTCCACACCAATGNCATCAAACTGATGNCAACTATAACAACGGGCAGCAGATAATTTTCCTTTCTCAGCATCGCCTGACAGCTTGGCTACATTTTCCACCTTCAGATTACCCACATCGGTACGCAATTTGGGCACCTGAACCAGGGGCTTTGGCTTGGCATCAATAACACCCTGCTCAATCAAAAACTCACGCACTGGGAAATCCTTCCAGCGGTGAACCACACTCTTGACCAAAAACTGTTTGGCCAAGTCTTTGACCTCATCGTTACCTACTTCCAAGTAGACCCGCTTCATTCCTTCGTAGGCAGGACGAGAGCGATTCATTGCGAGCGAAGCAACCAATTCCCTGCGATCTTCTGTTGAAACCTCAGGCATAAGCATACGGGCCACCATATCTGGAATTATTGAATCTCCATGAAGGCGCCAGACAAGCTGGTGGGTAGCATGGTCCCAATCCTTCGCTCCGGCAATTTTTAGGTGACTGGAATAATCAGCCCAGAGCTGATCTTCGCAACCATCAGCAGCCAGCCCAACGGCTTCCACATAGGTACGGTCTGCCAAGGGACCAGCCAAAACGAGGCTTAGTAATACCTCCTTTTTCTTCTCATAGGAAAAATCTCTTAAATGTGTGAGGATGACCCGGCGGACATGAGCGGATGGATCGTTCTGTAATTGCTCGATCATGGACCAGCCCAAACCGTGCTTATCAAAACGCAGAGCACTCCGTAGTGCAGCTGCCCGGTAACGGTAATCCTTGCCCGCATGGGACTGGGGAACCTTTCGTAATTCTGCAATGCCTTCTTCCCCAAGATAGGGAAGTAGCCAGATCGCACGGGCGGCAAGCCATGGGTTGGAATGATTCAATAATTGCTTAACCTCAGACAATGCAGATGAGCCCTGTTTCTTAAACTGCTGAAATCCGTGAAAGCGTACATTATGAGCGGGGCTGGCCAGCATATCTCCGGCAGTGTTCAGCTTCGCACGAGCAGGCTTAAAGCCCTTGGGAGCGATCCGGTAGATCTTACCAATATGCTCACGATCCGCGGCACCATGCCCACCCACCATAGGATCGTACCAGTCGGCCACATAAAGTACACCATCGGTGGATACCAAAATATCTGAAAACGCACCTGCCATCCGGTCAGCTCCATGGCGGTGCAGAAAAACTTCCCGTTCTAATTGGTACCCTGCACCCTCTGCCTTGGGCACATAACGGAAGATTTGCCTCTTTGCTGGCTCACAGGAAAACAAAGATCCCTGATAATGCTTTGGTAAAGATCCATTCTCATAATAAGTTATGCCGGTGGGAGAACCGCTGCCGTAAACATCGCCCGGAGGGAAGGTACCTGGCAGATGGGTACGCCACTCTGCTTCCGCAGTGGTCTGGCCAGCGATGCGGTCGGCCGACCAGCCAAATTTACCATCCTCCGAACAAAACCCAAAAAAGGCCCCCTCCGGCACAAAGCTGGTCCGACAGGCGGGAGGGTCATCGTTGTCATTTTGAAATAAGTCCCCGAAGGATGTGAGGATTTGTTCGTAGCTGTTGCGGTATCCATGCCCGACGATTTCCATACCCGTGCCATCGGTATCGATCCGCCCGGTAAACCCGGATACCCACACATGCCCATCATCGCTTTGCTTACCCGCAAATGTGGTGGGGTTGAAATTCCAACCCACTTGGGGTCCACCTTTATTGTAGTAAAAACTACCCACATAAAATGTTTTACCATCCCCGTCGGTAATTTTGGCCCCGCAATTTCCCTGATTGAAGTAGAGCTTACCATCAGGCCCCCCAATCACCGAGTGGGTGGAGTGATCGTGATTACTGCCAATAAAACCAGTGAGGAAAACCTCCCGGGTATCCCCTTCATCAAAGACCAAATTCCGGTTTACATCGGTGTATCGAATGATGTCAGGAGTCTGGGAGACATAGATTTGATTACCGATCACTCCTATTCCCATCGGTGCGACCAAATACGGATCCTGCACAAAAACAGTGGATTTATCTGCTACTCCATCCAGGTCTGTATCCTCAAGCACCACCACCTGATCTCCACCACCCCTGGTTTTGCTTCTTCGATAATTAACCCCCTCCGTAACCCAAATCCGCCCTGATGCATCGACATCAAAGTTGGTGGGGTTTGCCAGTAAGGGAGAATCTGCCCACAGGGTGATCTCCAACTCTGGGTCTGCTAATTTCAAGCCACTTACCACCGGTTGAGCTGACAATGCGACCGCACAGATGCCGGTAATAAGGTTGATCAAAAATAAATTCAAAAAGGTGCGTTTCATTACACCCACAAACTTATTTCAATCAGCCAAACATACAAATGATAAAAACCTGCCAAATGGCAGTTGAATTTAGGAGCTAGGCAATCAGGTCCTTGACCACATGCCCATGCACATCGGTCAATCGGTAGTCCCGTCCCTGAAAACGGTAAGTCAGTTGTTCATGATCAAACCCGAGCAGATGCATCCAAGTGGCCTGAAGGTCATGCACATGTACGGGATCCTTGGCGATATTGAAGCCAAGCTCATCGGATGCTCCATGGACATGACCACTCTTTACTCCGCCTCCTGCCATGATCATGGTGAAGCAATCCGGATAATGATCGCGCCCAAGCAACTGCCCTTTGGATGTGCGCCCCTCGCGGAAAGGCGTACGGCCAAACTCGCCACCGATAATGACCAAGGTATCGTCAAACAATCCACGCTGTTTCAAATCTTTGATCAGGGCGGCTATTGGTTTATCCATGGTGGCGCATTTCTTTTCCAGACCACCCGGTTTGTTGATGGATGTGTTTTCCCCCGTTCCGTGAAAATCCCAGCCCCAGTCAAACAACTGCACAAAACGCACACCTTTTTCGGCTAATCTGCGGGCAAGCAGACAATTGTTGGCAAAACTGGCCTCTCCCGGTTTCGCTCCATAGGCTTCCATGGTCTCTTTGGATTCCTTATTGATATCCATGACTTCAGGCACCGATGCCTGCATTCGGTAAGCCAGTTCGTATTGAGCGATACGGGTCAGGGTTTCTGGGTGGGCAAACTTATCTGCCGCCTGTTGGTTCAAATCCCGCAGAGCATCCAGACTGGAACGGCGTAACCCGCGGGTCATCCCCGGAGGGTCGGATACATAAAGCACCGGATCTCCCTTGGAGCGGCACTGTACACCCTGATACACCGATGGAATAAACCCGGCACTGTATGAGTTCTTCCCCCCATTGGGCTGNGTACCACTGGAAATTAAAACCACATANCCAGGNAGGTCCTGGTTTTCGGANCCCAAGCCATAAGTGGTCCATGCACCGAAGGATGGACGGCCGGGTTGCTGAAAGCCCGTATGCACAAAAAGTTCAGCAGGCGCATGATTAAACTGGGTGGTGTGCATTGAATTAATCACGCAGAGATCATCCGCCACTTCATGCAAGTGCGGAATGGCATCGGACATCCACATGCCCGATTTACCATATTGTTTAAAGGTTCGGGGCGAACCCATAAGCTTCGGTGTTCCCGAGGTGAAAGCGAACATTTTACCCTTTACAAATTCGTCTGGGCATTCCTGATCGGTGCGTTTGTTCAACTCAGGTTTGTAGTCCCACATATCGAGATGAGGAGGAGAACCAGTCAGGTGCAAATAAATCACCCTCTTTGCCTTGGGCGAGAAATGGGGAGCACGGGGAAGCAAAGGATTTTGCGGAGCGGACAATCCGAATGCCTGCGGGGAAAGAAGTTGAGCCAAGGCCCCCATGCCCAGGCCTACCCCACAATTCTTCAAAAAGTGCCTGCGGGTATTAAGTTGAATTTTTTCTAGTATTGGATTCATGAGATGTGAAGAGTGAAAATGGAAGAGAGAGAAGTGAAATTATTGTGGGGAGGGCTGGGAAGATTTTTTGACGATCGAAGTAAGAATGGCAATCAGTTGGTTGGACTCATCCAGGAGAACAGCAAGTTGTTTTTCGGGGATCATTTCTGTTTCAATTAACAAACGAAGCCAATAATTCGTTTCTCTGGCTTCTTTACATGAAATGTACATTTTGGCCGTAAAATCTGGCTTGGACTGGCTCCCATGTGCTTCCTCAATATTTGCACCAATTGATGTACCCGAGCGTAAAAGCTGATTTGAAATTGTTTTGGCAATGCCAGAGTTTTGTTCGAGTTTTTGGCATAGAAAAATGATTCTTTTCGCAAATTCAACGCTTCTTTTTTTAAGATCATTTTTGGGAGTATCACTTTCATTCTTCATTCTTCACTCTTCACTCCTCACTCTTTTCATCGCTTCATCATCATTTCATCGAGGTTGAGCATGATGTTTCCTGCAACAGTTAAAGCCGCAAGGTCAGCAAGGTTGGAATTTTTTGGAGCGGGCCCGATTGGATCGGTGGCCATCTTGCGGGCAAGTTCCAGGTCTTTGGAATAATCGCTTCGAACTTCCTCATAAAGAGCAACCAAGCGATCAAGTTCCTGTTGGCTTGGATTACGGGAAAGGCAAATCTCGAAGCCTTTCTCTAATTGCTCGGCAGGACTATTACCCTTAGTCTGCATGGTACGGGCAAGGGACTGAGCCGNTTCCACATAGACAGGGTCGTTTAAAGTTACCAATGCCTGCAGGGGAGTATTGGTTCGGTCACGACGGACGGTACATACTTCCCGGTTCGGAGCATCAAATGTAGCCATGGATGGGTAGGGGTTGGAGCGGCGCCAGGTGGTGTAAATGCCACGACGGTAGCGGTCTTCTCCCTTGCTCGTTTTCCAATCGATCCCACTACCAAAGGCTGCCTTGAGGCCCATATTGGGCTGTGGCGGTTTCACAGGTGGACCATACATTTTTGGACTAAGCAAGCCTGCAACTGCAAGTGCCTGATCGCGCACCATTTCGGCAGACAAACGCAGGCGGGGCCCACGGGCAAGTAAGCGATTATTCGGATCCATCGCTGCCATCTCATCGGTAACATGTGAATTCTGACGGTAGGTATTCGAGGTAACCAACAATTTGAGAAATGCTTTCACATCCCAATCCATCGCCACGATTTCAGTAGCCAACCAATCGAGAAGTTTTGGATGGCTGGGCAACTCTCCCTGAGCACCAAACTCTTCACTGGTGGCTACCAGTCCAATTCCAAATATTTTTTCCCAGAAACGATTGGCGGTTACACGAGGAGTTAAAGGATTATCGTCCTGAATTAACCATTTCGCAAGATCGAGCCTGTTAGGGGTATCAATATTTTTGAGCTTGGGAGCTAAGGCAGAGGGAAACCCAGCATGTACCGTTGGCCCCTTGCTCAGGTAGGACCCTCGCAAATGGATGTACGATTCCCGTCTATTGGCATCCACGACTTCCTTCATCATGGGCACGGTGGCAGATGGCTTGATCTGATTTAGCTGATTGCGAAGGGATGCAATCTGTTCCCTGATTCGCTGGGTGGCTGGCCCTTGCTTGACAAAATAATCCAACAATTGTTTCTGTTCCTGCGGAGATCTCATTTCGGTAGGCTTATCCAGAATCGAGGTGAGAGACTTGGAAAAGGCTGAGGCTGGATTTTTCGCATTGGTTACGGACAAACGGAACTTGCCAATTGCATGGTTGGGATAATTCTGAACGAGGCGGAAATTGAGCACTCCACCGGGCAATGGATCCTTAAGCTCAAATATTGCGTAGTGGTCTCTACCCTGCCCGCCAGCGATTGCCCAACCGGATTCCTGNCCCTGCTTCCCATCAATCGCTTCANNCACTGTGAAATTATTTTGNTCATANCTGGCNGTGGCTCCGGCAAAGCGGGCAGTGGTGGCCCCGTCCAATGATTCAATAGCCTCTCTCTGGGGAGCCTTGTCATAAGTCTTCTCCCAGAGAATTATCCTCTCTTCGTCCAATACCTGTAGGCGGAACCCATCCAGCCGGGCATACAGTTTATTGTCGGTACGGTTCCAAACGGCAATTTTCGTAAGGTCANACTCCNTGCCTAAATCAATCTCCAGCCAGGGCTCNTCATCCGAGTTAGCAGTATGGGTAACACTCTTGGAATTGTAATTTCCATCCACATTTCCATCGATCGCCAATCTGGCATCCCCGCCATAGTCGGTCGAGCTCTGGGTGGCCTTGCCTTTAAGAGCAACATTTTCATCCCCCACAAAAGCCTGCACTTCTGCGATATGTAAAAGTTTATGCTTACCGGGCAGTTCCAAACGCACAAAACGACCACGCTTGGCACTGCCTTTCTCTGCCGCATCACCAAAGGAATTGAGAACCAGTTCATTGAGAACCATGTTGTGTATGCGGCTTGGGCCGTTGTGGGGTAGCCGGCCGTCCTTAAGAAGATCAATTCTAACGGCAGTGATTTTATCAAGCGATGAAACAGCGGAGAGTTCATATTCTTCCAGGGGCTTTTTAGCACCCGATACAAAAACGGTTCCGTCCTCAGAGATGTTTAAGTCTGCACCTGATTGTGCGGTTCCTTTATTGGGAACCAAGGCATCCCACTTGGTTTGCTTTTGCTCAACTTCCCATTTTTTCAGTTCTGCCAGCAGGAGCTCATTCTCAGTAGATGGTTTGAGGGATCTCTCCAATTCGGATATCTTTTTCTTCAAGTCCGATTGTCTCTTTTTCTGATGGTCAGAAAAAATGGAGTAGACCGGACGCTCATCCTTTTTATCCGAATCCTCGGTTTGGTTAANGATGTCAAAAACCTGAAAATATTCCTCATGAGTGATTGGGTCATACTTATGGGTATGACACTGGGCACAAGCCATGGTGGTTCCCATCCAGGTGGCAAAGGTGGTGTTTACTCGGTCGACTACCGCAACATTACGAAACTCCTCATCATTGGTTCCACCCTCATTGTTTGTCTGGGTATTGCGGTGAAAGGCGGTGGCAATTAATTGGTCATCCGTAGGATTAGGAAGTAAATCCCCTGCCAACTGATCGATGGTAAACTGATCAAAGGGCACATTCTCGTTCAACGCACGGATCACATAATCCCGATATGCCCAGATGGTACGGGGCACATCATCAGCATATCCTGCGGAGTCTGCATAACGGGCAAGATCGAGCCACATTCTCGCCCAGTGCTCTCCGAATGCGGGACGGGCGAGCAAATCATCAATCAATTGATCATAGGCATTGGGGTCTTGGCTTTGAACAAATGCATCCACTTCCGCAGGTGTGGGAGGAAGGCCAATCAAATCGAGAAAGACCCGGCGAATAATGGTTCGCTTATCAGCAGGATTGGAAGGCTTCAGTCCTTCCTGCTTTAANCGTTCCTGAACGAAATGATCCACAGGATGAATGCCAGTAGGTACAACTGGACGGACCGGCTTTTTGTAGGACCAGTGCTTGTCATACTCCCCTCCCTGATTGATCCATCTGCTGAACAATTCGATTTCCTCTTCGGTCAGCGGGTCTCCCCTGCCCTCGGGAGGCATGATCTCCTCGTCATCAGGATCGAGCCCCATCCGGAAGATCATTTCACTATCCTCCGCATCCCCCGGGATCAAGGCGGCATAGCCCCCCAAGTCTTCAGTCGCACCGGCAAAAGTATCCAATCTTAGCCCTGCTTCTCGATGCTCCTCATCCGGCCCGTGACAGGCAATACACTTATTGGAGAGGATGGATTTGATCTGGGTATTAAAGTCCACCTTCTCTTCGGCTAAGATTAGCGAAGGGCAAAGAAGAATTAAAATTCGGAAAATTCGCATAATAAAAAGTATTTTAATAACACTATGAAAAGCAAATGAGCCTTTGTTAACTGCAAAAGCACCGGGATTCTTAATTTTATTACTCAGGGTTGATTTATTTGGATTAAAGAATTTTTATAATCTGCCATGAATAAACTTTCATTCGTTGTATCGGTAATATCTATGACCATCTGCTGGGCAGATTCAGAAAAGCCAACAGCGGATCAAAGCATTGGTGATACTCTTAGCTTTCGGATCGAAATCCCTGCCGGCACGAAGCAGAAATGGGAGTTCAATGATAAAACCGGTGAAATGGAGAAAGATTACAAGGATGGAAAAGAAAGAATTATTCAATTTCTGCCCTACCCCGGAAATTATGGATTTATTCCAGAAACGCTGGCAGGAGACGGTGACCCCATCGATGTGATCGATCTGGATGAAGCAAAGGAAAGAGGAGAACTCAAAGAAGTAAGAATTATTGGAGCCCTTAATTTTGAGGATAAAAAAGAAGAAGATATCAAATTTATTGGAGTCAGTCCNANTGGNACNTTTGGACACATANAATCCATTGAANAANTNTTNCTNGAAAAGCCTGCNGTTCTNGAAATTCTCAAATCGTGGTTTCTTAACTACAAGAAGCCAGGCAAGATGGTTTTTTATGGATACATGAGCCGGGATGAATCAGTCAGATTGATCGATTCAGCAAGAGCGAAATGGAAAACAAAGAAGAAAGGTAAATAATTAAGTAAGAATTATTCTTCGTCNTCTTCCTCTTCCCAATCTTCCTCCTCNTCTTCGTCCCATTCCTCCCACTCGTCCGGCCAGAAGAAGACAACCGCATAATCATCCATGCGAATTTCAAAGCCTCCTATCTCGGCTACATAATTTACGAAATCATAAGCTGGAATGTTGTGAAGTTGGAGGGTAATGACCTCATCTTCTTCAAACTCTCCCAACATACTTACAATATTAAGGGGTTCATTACCGATAGTACGTGCAAACTCAATCACCTTATCAAAACTCGCCTCCCTGAAATTTACGGTTTCAATAATGGTAGTTTTTAAACGGGAAACAAGGGCCTTTCTCGCTTCGCTTTCCTCCTCGATCAATACCTCGTATTCCGAGCCTTCCAACTCGATAACTTCTCCATTTACCAATTCAAANGGTCCGTATTCATCCTCGTTCTCAAGATTGAGTAGCACGATAGGATCAGCGGCAATGGCTACTTTGGAAAGCAATGAGAAGATCAAAAAAAGGGCAAAGAGGTTTGTTTTCATTATGAACTTAGGGTTGAGGTTTTGACTAGCCTTTGAATGGATCANTGAATTCCAGACCAAACAAGGAAAATCATACCTTACAATATCGAAAAAAAAGGGCGGACCCGCTATCGAGCCCGCCCTCTTTAAAATTTAGAAGAATTGTTTAAACCCGATGGTTCAAAGCATGAACCACATTGAGGGCGTCGTTTCCGATACGTTCCATCTCGTTTAAGATATCNACATAGATCATNTCNGCNTTNANGTTTTCGGTCTCCTTCATCCGCTTAACTGCATTCTTACGCAGTTTCTTACGGGATGCATCGATTCGGTCCTCAATCGCTTCCGCTTTCTCGAGATCAGGAGCTTGGCTCTCACTAACAAGGTTAGTCTGATAAAGCTCCATGAAATCAATGATCTGCTCGGAGAATACCTTGATTTCACGCAATGTCTCTTCTGGTAACTCACGGTTCTTGCGGTACTTCCGGTGAGCGAGTTGTACCAGACGGTTACAGCAGTCCCCAATATCCTCAAGCTCAGCAGTTACCCGAAGCAGTGAAGCAACCCTTAAGGCACGCTCGCCCGCCAGGCTCTCGGTAGTGCAATGGATCAGAGTCTGGGTAATATCAAAAGCAAGTTCGTCACATTTGTCTTCCAGTTCGGAAAGCTCGCGGATCAATTTTCCTTTATCCTCGTTGGGGCTCTCGAATACCTCCACAAATCCTTCAAACATATAACGGTTGATCGCCGCCAAGCGGTTGATCTCCGCCTCAACCAAGGCGAGGTTGAGTTCTCCGGTCTTCGGAAGTACGCCTGAGCCTTCGTAATGAAGGGAGGCCAAACTCCCTGGCTTAGGTGTACCACCCTCTACCTTGGGCTGAACGATTCTTTCCACAAGCCGGCCAAGATGGGGTGTAAATCCGATCAACATGCAGATATTTGTAAGGTTAAACAGGGTATGAAACAGGGAGAGGTGGAGTGGTATATTACGATCCACGATACTCTTCTTCGCCTTGGCGATTTGATCATCCGTTGGTTCGCCATTTAATTCTCCGGAGTCTGCAATGTAGGCTACAGCCTCCTGACGGGTTACATCCTCCAAATATATGGCTCCTGGCATAATGCTATCGAGCATTCCAATGAAGGGATAGAAGAGCAGAAGCATCCAGCAAACCCCGGCAATATTAAAAATGAAGTGTGCACGGGCCGCACGCTTAGCATTGATATTGGCACCAATGGATGCCAACCAGGCAGTCACCGTAGTACCGATATTTTCTCCAAGTACAATCGCAGCTGCGATCTCAAAATTAATCCAGCCATTGATCGCCACAATGATGGTGATACCCATGGCAGCAGAGGAGGACTGAACCAAAATGGTCAGGAATACACCGAT
>NYYP01000009.1 GCA_002686835.1 Opitutia bacterium
CGCAGACGCACCTTTTCCAAGCACTATTTATGGGTTGCGATTCTCTCGGTTTTGGGAGCGGCCAGTATTAAGGCAAAGTCAATACCCAGTGGAGATATCTGGATAGGGTTTGGACTGATGCAGGCGGCCGGCCTTGCCTTCGCATTTGGCCAGGTGGCTTACCGTGACTGGAAGCGGGCAAAACCACAGGCTACCGACAGATC
This sequence comes from Opitutia bacterium, assembly GCA_002686835.1. Classification (GTDB taxonomy): domain Bacteria; phylum Verrucomicrobiota; class Verrucomicrobiia; order Opitutales; family Seribacteraceae; genus Chordibacter. The sequence continues at coordinate 204 of NYYP01000009.1, forward strand.
GGTCTTTGCCCTACTCTCCCTTGGCGGAGTTTTTAGCGTGGGTTGTTTCAGCCTGGTACTGACCGATTTTCAGGCAGTGGAATTATCAGCTGAACATTGGAAAGCCATTCTTTATTTGGGCGGTGTGGCATCCGGACTCGGATTCTTTCTTTGGAACAAAGGAGCTTCGGTGAGCAACCCAGGAACTTTAGCTGCCTTCAATAATGCCGTGGTTCCACTCGCTGTACTTTTTTCCCTCTTTATATTTGGCGAAGCAAGGGCGATGGATGCCGAAGATACAATCCGTTTTACAATTGGGACATTTTTTATCGGTTCAGCAATTTTAATGAGTAAAAAATTAAGTAACAAGCATGCTGAAGAACTGTAAAGTTATAATATTTTGAAATAAAATTTGTATATTCAGTACTATTTCACTAGGTTTTATTATGGATTTACAAAATATTACTATAAAAAGTATACTGAATGAGAAAAGCTCGAGCGTTTATTTTGTAGAGGATTCGGATACTGTAATCACTGCAGTCAGATTAATGAACAAGGAAAAGATTGGCTCAGTAATGGTGGTTTCAAAAAATCAATATGTTGGGATCTTTACCGAGCGTGATGTATTAAACCGAGTCGTCTCGCCAAGATTAAACACAAAAAAAACTTTGGTCAGTGAGGTTATGACAAAAAACTTTTCCTCGATCGATGTTAGTTTAACTCTGCAGGAAACTCTCCACATAATGACCAAGAATCGCATCAGGCATTTACCTGTTTTCCAAAATACCCGATTGCTGGGGATGGTATCAATTGGGGATGTCACCCGGAAACTGCTGGAAATCAACCAAAATGAGGCTAATTCACTCCGGGACTACTTATTTACGAGTTACTCCGGATAAAGCAAAAACTATGCTAATCTCAAAGGTGTGCCCGACTCATTTTTAGGAAAATCGAAATAAGCACGGACTGGACTGGTGGAGGAAACCGTCGGCCAATCATTTTCACTGAATTGTAGACGAACCACCCCGCAGGTGGGAATGTTATCGATATGCAAGCCATAGAGNTTGGCCGCAAGACTGGTCATTCCGGGATTGTGACCAAACAGTATGGCGGTGCCAAACTGATCATCCAACCCACCAATAAATTCCTGCAACTCGGTGGCACTAGCATGGTAAAGATCTTTGGTTTGTTTGATTTGGTCGTTTGGAAAACCAAGCTGGTTAGCAATAATCTCCGCAGTGCTAATTGCCCGCACAGCGGTGCTGCTCATCCAAACCTCGGGACGAATGCCCCAGCCTTGCATTCGCTTACCCATCTCCGGAGCATTGCGTAAACCCCGCTCATTAAGTGGGCGTTCGTGGTCATCCAGGTATGCGTCATCCCAGCTGGATTTGGCATGGCGTACAAGGATGAGTTCCCTGTCCAAGAGATCCAAATTATTCTCCACCTTCCTCTTCGGCGACCGATACCTTATCCCAGAATGTTAGAAAGAATACCACCGCGATAGCACCTGCAAAAAATGCCGGATAGGTCCAAAATTCTTTCCATTGGCTCATCACATTGGTGAGCATCGTCGCATCCAGTCCCTCAGGCATGCTTACTGCAAACATACGGCCCAGTTGTTCAAGCACGCCTAATTCCTCTATGGTACGGGCGGAAGATATGGCCTCGTTTAAGTTTCCGTAACCTGTTACCTCCTTACCAAAACGACCAAAAGCAACCTGATAACCAAAGTACATTCCTATTCCCTGGGTGAAAAAGACGAGTAAACTCTGTGCCTGAGTACGGATATTTTCCGGAGCAACTTTATCGGTGTACATAAAACCAGTAACGAAAAAGAAATCGTAACAAATGCCATGCAGGGCAACCGATAACAAGAGCATCCAGATTACTTGCTCGGATGCCCCGTAGGCAAAGAGTAGATACCGGGCCACCCAGGAGAGCATGCCCACCAGAATCATCCACTTCACTCCCAGTTTACGGAAGAAAAAGGGAATCAGAAGCATAAAGAAAATTTCCGACATCTGCCCCAGAGTCATAGTGGATGCAGCCTGCTCAAAACCGGCATTACTAAGGTAATTCGAAGTTAGTCCGTAGTAATATGCCAAGGGAATGCAGATCAGACAGGAGCAGGCAAGAAAAACCAGAAAGGCCGGGCGTTTCAAAATCGCCAGGGCATCAAACATGAGCAAGGCACGCATATTAACTGGCTCTCCCTTGGCAGGCGGGGGAGTATTGGGCAGAGTGAAAGAGAATAACCCAAGGATGACAGAAGAGGCACCAGCCAGATAAAAGATATCAAAACTGGAGGACCATCCGAGGAATCCAACCAGCAGGCCTGCGGCAATCCAGCCAATCGTTCCCCAGACCCGAACCTTGGGAAAGGTCAAACGGTCGAGGTTGGCGAAAGCAATGGAATTACCCAAACCCAGCGTGGGCATGTAACAGAGCATATTGGCAGTCATTATCCAGACCATGGCTTCTCCGTTTCCGGATTCAGCCACCCCCGGAACCAATAATAAAAGTACACCACCAAGAAGAAACAATACCCCCATCACCTGCTGGGAAGGAAAGAAACGGTCGGCAATCAATCCAAGAAACAACGGGGCAAAGATCGCACCAATGGGAGCACTGCCATAAGCACCACCCCCAAAGTCTGCCAGCCCATTGGCTCCGAGGCATTGCCCAAGGGTGGCAAACCAGGCACCCCAGGCAAAAAACTGGAAAAACATCATCACAGAGAGTTTAAACTGGGCATTGGGCTTCATAGGGATTTAGTTTGTCAGAGTTTTGAGGTTTCGATCGAGATAAATTTAATTTGCGGGGGAATCATTCATAGCGGCAACTTAAAATCCGAGCGGATGTAAGTTGCCAAATCACATCCGACTGCTTAACTGAATCAATCATGGCAAAAATTACTTTCATCACACCTGACGGAAAAGAAATCGTCGAAGAAAACGGAGTGGGGTCGGTCATGGAGATCGCCCAGCAAAACCAGGTACCTGGCATCGAGGGGGCCTGTGGTGGGTGCTGTTCCTGTGCCACTTGTCATGTGCGGGTGCATTCCGACTGGATTGAGAAAACCGGCCGTGCCACCGAATCGGAAATGGACCTACTCGACCTTGAGTCTCAAGCATGTGACCGCAGCCGCCTGAGCTGCCAGATTGAACTGACCGACGAGTTGGACGGACTGGTGGTCGAGGTGGCTCCCCTGTAATTCAAAACCTTTTTTTCCTTCGCTCAGGGGTTAGGTATCTCGTTGAGCGTGTAGTAGGCATCGGGGTGCCACAACCCCTCACCTTCTTTCGATCGTACCCCTGCGGCACTGAGATGATGAATATGCCCCTTGGTCAGCGGAGAGACAGTCAGGTCCACCGATAATCCATCCGGTGCCACCCGGGCAGAAGTAACATTGGCATCCACATGGTCCACTTCCGGACTGCCGTATTTATGCTGATAAATATAGGTCCATGCCCTGGCCTTATAACTTTCTAAATTAGCCAATGTTTCAATGTCGGCGGGCTCGGTAAATGTGAGTCGGAATCCATGGGGCAATGCCTCCATGGTCTTGGTCTCAAAAGGAACCGTACCATTCCATCTTACCCGTTCCACAGTGAAGGATTTCTTTCCGCGTGAGCCCCAACCACGGTTGGTTCCTCCAATAAACAAAGTACCATCATCTGACATACGCATGGGGACGATCCCGGCACCAAATCCGGATAGAAATTCCCATACCGCTCCCTGCCGTACCCCATTAACCGTTTCCAAATAGACCCGCTGCACTTCTGAGTGCGTCTGCTCGCCCACCAGTACCTGTCCGGCAAAAGGGCCGAATTTTCCTTGGGTATGGTCGGGAATGACAGCGGTGGGAGACTGCCCGATCTCGCCATGGGGAAACTGAACGGCAGGAGGAACAAGCTCGGGTATTAATTCACGTTCTTTGACTATGCGGCTTCCACTCACCGGATCCTTGGGTTGCGGGCCCATATTCGGGGCATTTTTGTAAAACACATTGCCGATAGGACAGCCAGTAAACTTTCCTTCCACCACATGTTTTAGGCAGGAAGTACCGTTCCAGACCCCCTGGTTATCAGTGTAATAAATATTGCCCTCTGAATCGTAACCAATACCCCCAGGCGAACGCACACCGGATGCATAGGGCGACCAGGAACCATCAGGTGCAATCTTTAAGACCCACCCGCGCCAGTTGGAATGGGCACTAAAGGAACCGGTCAGGCAGAGGGTCACATAAACATTACCCTTGGAGTCCGGAGTGGTACCAAATGCATATTCATGGTAGTTGCCATTGATTCCCCACGGGGCAGAAATGGTTTCCACCACATCGGGCTGACTATCCCCATTTCGGTCGATCAGACGGCCATACTGTTCACGGTCTGTGTAGTGCAAGGCCCCCTCTTTCCAGAACATCCCCAGCGGCTCGTGCATACCGTCGAAATATTTTTCCCAGGTAACCTTGGAGAGATCATCCCCATAGGCACCCTCACAGATCCATAGCTCGCCCCGCCGCGTACCCACCAGCACCCGGTCATCCGGCAACAGAGCAATGGATCCAGGTTCCATAACTTCACCAGCCGGCAAGGGAAGAACTTCCCGGGTGTAGTAGGCAGACATTTCAGGGTCCTCGTAATCTGCAAGTGCACAAACACAAGCGAGGAAGAATACGAAGGATAAAAAAGAGGAACGTATCATAGCGTGCGGTATTCGAAAGTGAATTGGTTGGCTCCCCTCTTGAGAGGAAGCTCATACACAAGGCCATTGGGAGCAATCCCCTCAGCAGAAATTACCTCCAGGCCCTCCACTGATTGGCCAAGTGGTGAAAATTTTAGAACCCCATCCTGCTTCGCCACAATTTGCAAGGTGCGCCGTAGCCCCTTATTTATAGGATCGGGTCTGTCATTAATTTTGAACTCTTGATTGTGGTAACAAAAAGTAGGATACAAATTCTCATCCATTTCCATCTGTTTGAAGGCCATGGTCTGACCGGGGAAAGAATTCCCATTTTGCAAGGTGTAGAGCGGACGTCCGATCGGGGGTAATTTTACTCTACCTCTGGCATTCCAGCGAGGAGCGGCGTTAATAAACTCACCCTCCCACAGCATCGCCAACCCGCAGAGTTCCTGGTCAAACACCAGGTTGGTTCCTCCGGGATATCCCACCGCAAAGCTTCTCGAACTGGCACCCATGATAAAATTGCGGAAATGCACCGCTTTTTCACCATCTGGACCAATCATGTGTGGGGAAACCCTGGGACGGGATGCAGACTTTGACTTTTCTTCGCTCAAAAAGGTATTTTTGGCAAAACCCGGTCCTTTGATACCAAGAATCAAGCCCTCACGCCCGGTATACTCCACATATTCAAGGCGCAGTTTAATATCTCCGGGATGCAGGTCAACTTTACCAGTTTTCATCCGCCCGGTCGGGCCCAACCCCTTTACCTCGACCACCTCTTTGTCATTGATGTAGAGGCGGGAGATATCATCCGAGTCCAGGGAAAACTGAAATTCGCCCTCCCGTTTGATTTTAAGGTACCCCTCCCAAACCAGGGTGAAATGCTCCTCCCCTTTGTATCCCCGCAAACTAATCACACCGTCCGGCTGCTTTTCGACTTTTGCTGGTTTGAGTGCGTTAAAATCTGGCATCTGCTTGTACTCTCCGGTGTAAGCACTTCGGGTGAGATTTTTCAGAAGTCCTCCTTCAAAAGGCAGTGGATGATCCTTCAGTAATTCCTGTGTTTTCCAGTAAGTTTCCTTGTCCTGGTATTTGGCCCGCCATTTGGCAACGGTTTTTGGATCAACGGTGGCATCCCTTTTGGCAAGACCATTCATTTCGCGGACAAAGGTTAAGATTCCGGCGATCTGGCGNTCATTGAGCACCGCACCCTGCGGAGGCATCATCAGATTGTATGTTTTGCCAGCCACATCCATTTTGCCCATCACCCCATTAAGTACGATCTTGATCGCCCGGTCAGGCTCACCCTTTACCCAGGCACTCTTAACCAAAGGGGGAGCCGTGCCTTCCACTCCACCCTCGCCCTTGGCACCATGACAGGCCGAGCAGTAGGTTTTGTAGAGCTCGTTATCGTTGAGATTAACAGCATGGATCGGTTGGATGCTCAATACGCACACACACAGGACCATAAAAATAGAAAGCTTATGCATCATTGAATAAGAAATAACTAATAGCCGACATACTACAATTAAACACAAATATTGCGTCTTTATTCTGTCGATTTACGCCAAAACTAACCCGCTTGCTAATCAAATTAATACCCAGATTGGCTTGGATTTTCTCGACTTAGCACAGAGCTGTACCAATTAATTATGCTATGTACCGATGGATAGCCCTTTCTCTTTCCTTTTTTATTTCCCTGTTTTCTTATGCAAGGGAGGATAAACCCAATGTGATCCTTTTTCTGGTCGATGATCTGGGCTACACTGATCTCAGTCTTACCGGGAGCACCTTTTACGAAACCCCCAACCTTGATATGCTGGCCAAGCAGGGAGCCTTTTTTGACAACGCCTATGCTGCCAATCCAGTCTGCTCCCCCACCCGAGCCAGCGTGCTCACCGGCAAATATCCCAGTCGGATCGGGTTAACCAACCACAGTGGCAGTTCAGGTGCCCGTGGGCCTAAGTATCTCCTCGAACCACCCGCTGTGAAAGGCAATATGCCAGCCAAAGACCTCACTGTGGCGGAAGCGTTCAAGAAACACGGTTACAACACAGCCCATATTGGCAAATGGCACCTGCAGGCCCACCACCAGAAAGGCACTGAGCACTACCCCGAAAACCATGGTTTCGATCTCAATGTGGCAGGCCATAAAATGGGCCAACCAGGATCTTTTCTTTTTCCCTACAAGAGTAAACAGCACCCAAGCACAAATGTCCCAGGACTGGCGGATGGTAAGCCGGGCGATTACCTGACCGATGTCCTCACCGACCATGCAATCGAATTTATTGAAAACCAAAAGAACAGTCCCTTCTTTTTGAATTTCTGGTTTTACACCGTGCACACACCCCTCGGTGCCAAGCCTGAGAAACTAAAAAAATACCAGCAAAAAGCAAAGTCAATGGGGCTGGACAGAAACGCACCTCCTGGCATGCCCGTCCACCAAAGCTTTGCTGATTCCCGGCAGGATAACCCAACCTATGCCGCAATGTTGGAAAGCCTTGATGAAAACATTGGCCGGGTTCTTGCCACCCTCGACCGGCTGAACCTGAGAGACAACACCATTATTCTTTTCTTTTCCGACAATGGCGGTCTTTCCACTGGAAGCAGCCAAGGTTCCGTCACCTCCATCCTCCCCAACAAAGCGGGTAAGGCATGGGTCTATGAAGGGGGAATCCGCGTTCCCTTGATCATGGATTATCCTGGCCTTGTTAAAAGTGGCCGCACTATTTCCGAGCCTGTGATCAGCAACGATTTTTACCCCACTCTGCTCGACCTTGCCGGTCTGCCACTCGAACCCAAGCAGCATGTGGACGGTGTATCTCTCAAGCCCTTACTCAACAAAGAAAAACAAAATCTTGGCCGTGAAGCCCTCTATTTTCATTATCCCCACTACCACCACATCAACAGTATGGGCCCATCTGGTGCCATTCGTATGGGGGATTACAAACTGGTTATTAAATATGAGGATTCTTCCACCGAATTGTACAACCTTGCCAACGACCGGGCAGAAAAGATCAATCTAGCACCCAAGAGAATCGGCCTGGTCAAGCAGATGAAGAAGAAATTCGACCAGTGGATCGCCACCTCCGGATCTCTCATGCCCACTCTCAACCGCCATTACGAGGGAGTTGCCAATCAGGCAACTTTTTACACCCCCGCAAAAGACAAAAGAGGCCTGCATGCTGAAAGTAAAACCAGTGATAAAAACCTGCCCAGGGTCTTCATTATCGGCGACTCCATTTCCGTTGGCTACACTCAGGATGTCATTCATTCCCTGCAGAACCGGGCTTTTGTCACCCGGGCAAAAGCAAACTGTGGAGATACCAATCGTGGCTTGGATGCACTGGACACTTGGCTTGGGGATACCAAGTGGGATTTGATCCACTTCAACTGGGGCCTGCATGATCTTTGCTACCGCAACCCAGAGATAAAAAGTGTGGGCAACCGGGACAAGGTAAACGGCAAACAATCCGTACCTCCTAGTCTGTATGAGAAAAATTTGGAGGAACTGGTCTTACGCTTAAAAAAGACCGGTGCCAAACTAATCTGGGCGTCTACCACCAAAGTGCCGGAGGGAGAACCCGGCCGGATTGCCGGAAATGAGATCAAGTACAACCAGATTGCAGAAAAAATTATGAGAGTGCACGGTGTGCAGATAAACGACCTTCACAAATTAAGCTCATCCTTAAAACCCTCCTTTTTTCGAAAACCCGGAGATGTGCACTACACATCTCAGGGCTCCTCTGTCCTTGGCAATCAGGTGGCCAAAACAATTGCCAAGGCACTGGGTATATAGGTCAATTTTTCAATCTGTTGCGGGGTTGCCCATTAGCTAATCATTTATAAAAATAATCCCATGCGTTTCATGTCTCTAAAACCATCTGTTCTACTATCATGCATTTTGTTAAGCACGACGATCAATCAAACGCTCCTTGCTGACCCTTACGCCAAGTCCGGTAATATTAAACCAAGCATTGTTACACTTAGTGCTGAGGAAGAGGCCAATATTCTCAAGCAAGTAAAGGTGCCTGAAGGATTTGAACTCACCCTGTTTGCCCCCTGGCAATCAGCCAATTATCCAGTTTATGTGGCCGCATCCCCGGGGGGTGATCTCTATGTATCCAGCGACGGGTGCGGATCACTAGGGCGCGACAAAGATCGCGGGCGTGTCCTCCGACTGCGTGATACCGACGATGATGGCCGGGCAGACGAGGTCACCGAATTCATTCCCTCCATTGATTCTCCCCGTGGTCTACTCTGGGACGAAGACCGTCTCTATGTTCTCCACCCGCCCCACCTTTCGGTTTACTACGATCGCGATGGCGATGGCGTATCTGAAGAAAACCGTAGACTGGTCGATAATATTGCCTTTGATTTCAATGAACGTCCGGCCGACCATACCACCAATGGGCTTGATCTTGGCGTGGATGGATGGATTTATATTTCCACCGGTGACTTCGGCTTTATGGAAGCCACCGGCAGTGATGGTCGCAAACTTCAGGTTCGTGGGGGCGGAGTGGTCCGCGTACGCCCGGACGGCTCCGGGATAGAACTGTTCTCCTATGGCACCCGTAATATTCTGGCTGTCCCAACCAGTCCCCTTCTCGATCTTTTCGGCCGGGACAACACCAACGATGGCGGCGGCTGGAATGTGCGCTTCCATCACTTCAGCGGATTGGACGACCATGGCTACCCACGCCTCTATTTAAACTTTCCGGACGAAATTATTGCTCCTCTTGCCGACTACGGCGGAGGGTCTGGCTGTGGTGGTATGTACCTCCACGAACCTGGCTTTCCGGATGAATGGAACCATGCACCCATGACCTGCGACTGGGGAACCGCAGGCCTCTGGCACCACACTGTGGAAAGAACTGGTGCGGGTTTCAAGGAGACCAAAGCACCCAGGCGCTTTATCCAGGTTCCCCGCCCCACTGATGCAGATGTGGACGGGATGAGCCGGGTCTACCAGGCCAGTTGGAAGGGCCCCTCCAGTTTCAATTGGGCAGGTCCCGAACACGGCTATGTGGTGCAGACCCGTCCGAAAGGTTATGATCCGGAAGAACTTCCTGAGTTTTCCAAGCTGACGGACCAGGAACTCATAGATCTGTTCGAAGGTGAAAGCCAGGTTCGTGCCCTTGCTGCCCAGCGGGTGCTACTGCGGCGTAAATATTCTTCCGAGACCACGGGCTTACTCAGGGAATTCTTGGCTGATTCCTCCAAGGAAACCCGCTCACGTGTTCTTGCCCTCTACACCCTATCACAGCGGGGAATTTCCTCCAAAGAATCCAGTCAGGTAATTGATCATCTCCGACCCTTTGCAGAGGATGCGACTCTTGCTCCCTTTGTGATGCGTGCACTCGGTGATATGGGACTTGACCTTCGCACCGCAGGCAAGCCCGGCACCGCTCCGGCTGATTTATTGGCAGCTGGTGCTAATAGTTCCGATCCGCGTACCCGCCTAGAGGCCATTGTTGCAGCTACCCGGCAGGGACTGATGGAAGTGGCTCCTTCGATTGCCAAGAGTCTTGGACACTCCGACGCCACCCTCGCCCATGTGGCTTACCGCGGGCTTGCTCAGCTCGGTGCTCATGAGTCTGCACTGGCAATTTTCCAAAATGCCAACTCCAGCACCCCGCAAATCCGCGGAGCATCGCTTGCTTTAATGCGTATCCACAAAAAAGAGGTGATCGATGCCATGCTTGAAAATCTCAAGGATAAAAAGAATAAGCTATTCCGTCCCTCTTTTGAAATTCTCGCCCGTCTACACCACCAGGAAAAAGCATGGGATCGTAAACACTGGGGTGGCCGTCCCGACACCCGCGGACCGTATTATGAAATGGTAACCTGGGAACAATCAGACCGCATCCTCAAAGCTCTTCGCAATGCACTGTGGAAATTGCCCAAAGATGAAGTCGGGGAATACCTTGCCCTGCTTGGCAGTAACCGCATTCAGGACAACGAGACTTTGAACTCCCTGATCGAATCCGCCAAGTATGATTCCAGTTTAATCCCGGTTTTATCTGCCCAGCTATCTGGTCTTAATGATCCCCCCGCCAACGGGCTCGATGTTTTGGCCGCCGTTCCAGCCAAGGAGAAAATGAGAGGGAGCGATCTTACCAACATCGTAAAATGTTTGCTCAATGGAAAAAACCCACAGTATCTCGGCTCGATCATTGATAGTATTGTGGCAATCGAAGCAATGGGCAACTGGACCGCCTTGCGCCCTGCAAAAGATTTGTACCTCAAGAACAATGCTCGCATAGACGCCTATCAGGCAGAGCTGGCAGAAATTGCCAAAGGTGAGCCTAAAGCCAGAACAACTTTTTGGGCTTACGCTGGGTTAATGGAAATTACCGGCCGATCCAATGCCAATGCCGAGGCCAAAGCGAGTTCCAAGGATCTAATCGATGCCGACTGGGCGGACCCTGCCCGTCGGGTCATCCTGATCAATGCGGCGGTGGATTTAAAGAACCGCAACTACGACGAACAAATTATCCAAGCCACCACAGACAAGGACAATGCGGTGCGTGCTGCTGCCGCTCGAGCCCTGCGTCATTTCAAAATTGATCCCAATGAAGTCGATGCCACACCCAAAGTTTCCACCCTATCGGTCGAAGAGGCACTTGCAATGGTCAACAGCACCAAGGGAGTGGCTGCCCACGGAGAAGCCATTTTTACCAAAGCGGCCTGTAATTCCTGCCATACTGTGAGTGAGGATGAACCTCAGAAAGGTCCCTACCTTGGCAACATTGCCGCGATTTACCCACGAAATGAACTGGCGGAAGCCATTCTTAACCCCGGCAAATCGATTGCTCAGGGATTTGCCACTTACCTGGTTATACTCAACGATGGACAAGCAGTGATGGGCTTTGTCACCTCCGAAACCACCGACCAGTTAATCATGCGTGACATGGCCAGTCAGGAGCACCAAATTGCCAAGGCAGAAATTAAAGAACGCACTAAAATGACTAATTCAATGATGCCGGCTGGTCTGATGCACAATTTCTCGATCAAAGAGTTTGCCTCCCTGCTTGATTATGTGGTCGGCTTATCTCGAAAAGATTAAGTTCACAAAATTGTTTCATCGGGTTGATCCCTCCTAAAACATCAAATCCTTTTTTAAGGTAGAATTTATTACTTTTTTTTTATTTTTTTGCAGCTTTCTTAACTTAATCATATTAAGATTTAGCAAAATCATTCATATTTTTTTTTAAATTTTTTAAAACCAGTGAATCCTAACCTATACAACTGGTAACAAGTCTCTTACGTAAATAATATCCTTCATAAAAAAGGATAAAAAACGTATTATAGGATAACTTTTTTTTACTTTTAGGCGTAAGAAATGCCACTAATTCGTTGTATATTTATGTAAAGCTTTATTACTTTGAAAAACAAACACCAGGATAAACACTCAGATTTTTTGAAACGGCACGCCAAAAGTGAACCGGTTTTTCGAGCCTATATCAGGGCTCAAGTCAACTATTATAATAACCTTTCTGAGATCGTGCAAAATGTTTACATCACCGGNTGGAAAAAATTCAGTGAATTTCGTGGATCTGATGAAGATTTCACCAAGTGGNTCTGTGTAATCGGCCTTTTCGAGACCTTAAAGTACAGGCAAAGCCTCGCTCATAACCGCTTGGTATTTGCAGAAAATTTAGTTAAACAGATTGCCGATAAAGGCTTAGAATCGTCTAATTTGGCAACATCTACTCCCCCCCTTTTTCAAATACCCAATTAACAAAATATTAGTTGACTCACTTTTCCCTTAATTGTACTATATTACAATAAACAGGAACTATATAATTATAACGCAGAAAGATAAAATAATTTATGTATCTCTCCACTANAGAAGCTATGAAGTTATTTGGTTATAAGAACCATAANTCCATCCTTCACCTTGTNAAAACCAAGAGGTTACANGANTACACTTTAGCAGTGACTGGCAAAAAATATTTCCTCAAATCCGAGTGCCTTNAACTTCTGGGAAAAATAAAAGGAGGAATAGATGGAAGTACCAATTAGTCATTTCAGCGAGCATCCCGACTACCTGCTGACTATGACTCAGGCAACTAAGGTGCTCGGATACAAAGATTACAGAATGGTAAAAAATTTAGTGGACCAAAATTTGTTAGTCCCTCTCCAGGTTCCAGGAAGTAAAAGACTTCGTTTTCGGTACCACGATGTCATGAATCTTGCAAAACCAAGAAAATAAATTCGTGAGTATCCATACCGACAACCCAATTTCCTAAAAGTAAAATTTTCTAACAAATGCCCGACAAACTATNTAACTGGCACAAATATTTCTATCACTATTTTTTTGGATTAATTAACAATTCGCTTCTCNCATCATGATAAATATNAATCAAGAGAATACCACCCAAAGTTCGGCCCTCCCAAAGCAGCATTTTTTAACCTTTGCAGACGCGGCAGGGTTACTCGGATCGGGCAACCACAACCGTATCAGCCAACTGGTAAGAGATGGGCACTTACAAGCGTTCAAAATACCAGGTGTGGAAAAACCCCGTGTGCTCAAGTCGGAAGTGTGTGCTCTTGCACTTCCCCAGCTTCGTCATGCGTCTTGAAACAGAACAACCTGACCACGGTTTCACGCTTTAACTTTGAGTCGATTGATCGATATGTCTCATTGGTTGATGCCACAGAAATATTGGGCTTTAATAACTACCAATCAGTCATACACCTCGCTGAGCGCGGCGTCATCACGATATATGACCTCCCCAACACCACCAGGAAACGCGTTCTCTTGAGCGATGTAAGTAAATTGGTCGAATCCAAGAAAAAGAAGGATTTAAGCGAAAAAAATAAAGATAGTTTGAGCAAGGCTAAGTGCAAAAGAAAGCCAGGCAGNCCCCGGAAATATGAATTATAACTTTAAGTTTCATCCGCCCATTCTCATAGNACAANCCCGATAAAACTTTGATGAAAGACAACCAGCCTGATACCAAGCTTACCCGTGAATACATCAACTTTACTAGAGCTGCACATCTTCTTGGCTACTCATCGCCTACAATCATCCGTAAATTAATTAACAGTGGTGAGCTCAGAACCTATACTTTTCCGGACACAACCAAGGAAATGGTAGCCAAGCATGAAGTATTGGCCCTAATCAAACCAACTTAGGATACCCAACCCCCGAGCCTTTTAAGTTAAGATGCTCGCCATATACCCTTTTCAGGGGAACTGTTCCACAAACTACTAGATAAGTTCAGGCTATTTATATAGGAAGGGAAACTATAAACCTATGAGCGTGAGGGCAGTAAGAAGGTGGCTGGATTATAATGAGGCAATCAACTTACCCCAAAAACTACCAAGACCACTGCCCGATGAATACTTCCCGAAGCTCAAAGTCAACGAGCGCTGGAGGAAACAAAAAAAAGAAGAGTGAAAACCCAGCTTTGCCAGATTGGCGATAATTATCATCGGCAAAGATTCTGAATTAATGGAGTGTATGGGGAGGTATGAACCACCCCGAGAGAAAGCAGCATAACCAATTCCTCAGGCTATATGTAGATAACGAGGAATCCTTGCGCGGGTATGTACGTTCTCTCCTGCCCACTTTGGAGGATGCCCGGGAGGTGATGCAGAACACCGCAGCGATCCTGTGGAAAAAGTTCGATCAACTAGATGATCCAAAAAACTTCCGTAAGTGGGCCTTTGGGGTGGCCCGGTTTGAAGTACTTTCCTATCGAAGGGACAAAGCCCGGGACCGCCATATATTCAGCGAAGAGCTAATTATACAACTCGCAGGCGAGGCAGAAAAACTTTCCGAGCAAAAGATGGACGAAATCAAGGCATTAAAAAAGTGCCTGAATAAACTGCCAGAAAAACAAAGGGCACTGGTGAGCGAAGCCTATTCCGACCAAATCAAAATCAACGAGATTGCCAAACGGGAGGGACGTTCAGCAATGTCGGTTTACAAAGTTCTGCACCGGGCAAGAATGGCCCTGGCAAACTGTGTGCAAAACACCCTGAAGACAGAGGAAGGCTGGGCATGAAATCTGCGGAGCATGATCTCGAACTGACGCGGCGATATCTCGATGGCGATGCCACCCCTGAGGAGATGGCAGAACTGGAAAAGAGAATGCTCGCCGACCCCCAATTGAGGGAAGACTTTCTACACTATGCCCGGATTGATGCATCCCTAGCCGGAGTGGTCAATGATTCGGGCACCCTACTCGATTATGAACCGGAAAAGAAAAAGCCCCAGATAAGTTGGGCGATTGCCGCAGTGATTGCCCTGGGCTTTTTACTGCTTGCCCAGCTCCTAAACCATCCATGGACAGATAAGAAAAGGCAGGAAGTTGCCCATTTTGGAAAAATTGAAAATTGCCGGTGGACAAATCAGGTAAAAATCCCGCTTTCCGGAGATCCCGTGACTATGGGGCAAAGGATCGAAATTTCCTCAGGCAAGGTGGAACTACTCTATCATAACGGTGCCCGTATGGAACTTACCGGCCCCTGCATTATTGAAACAATTTCGGATAAGGAAACATTTCTGACCATGGGATCAATTGATGTCGTAGCCGACTCCCCTGAATCCCAGGGATTTATGGTACGCTCCCCCACCTCAACTTTTGAGGATCTGGGCACCGCATTTTCAGCATCGGTTGCCCCGGATGGGCTTAGCCGACTGGAGGTATCGGACGGAGAAGTAAACCTGATTGTGGAACATGACCACCAGCACCAGTTACTTGGGGCGGGGCAGACCATGCTGGTGGAACCGGGAGACCGAAAAATTCTTACCCGGATCGAATCGGGGGATGAATCCAAGGATTTCCGGTTTCCCACCATTGTACCCCCAAGCAATCAGGACTATGCGGACATATCCCAGGGCTTTGCTTCGGCCAGTGTGGGCAGGGGTCTCCTCAGATCGCGACCAAACTGGACGGTCAATCCAAAGTTCATTCTCGATGGGAGTGGACAAACCAGCCAGGACTCACCCAAGGAATCTGTTTTTTTTGAGAACGGTGTAAAAAATGGCAGCCTGCTGATCGATCTGGGAAAAGCGATTTCCATTGAGAAAATTAATTCCTATTCCTGGCACCAGCATAACCGTATTCCTGAGCACAATGACAGGGCCCAGCAAAAGTTCACCCTCTTTGGCTGGCCGGACAGAGAACTCCCCAGCCTGGAGAAACCTGCAGCGAAGAGTGGATGGGTACGGATTGCCCGGGTAAACAGTGAGCAGTTCTTTCATGTCAAAAAACTGGACAACCGACCCTCCCAACAGGCCTGTTCGATCTTTGCTTCCAAGGGGGAAATCGGA
This sequence comes from Opitutia bacterium, assembly GCA_002686835.1. GTDB lineage: Bacteria > Verrucomicrobiota > Verrucomicrobiia > Opitutales > Seribacteraceae > Chordibacter. The sequence goes on from NYYP01000009.1 coordinate 16,162, forward strand.
AAGTACCGCTACCTCCTGCTTGAAGTAAATGGACCGACTTTCTTCGGGGAGATCGATGTATACCAATCAGAGTAGTAAAACTGCATCTATGATTCCAAAGTTCGTCTTCGGCTTTATATTTTTTTTAATCTGTCTGATATCCGCATGGGGCAAAAATCCCAATGTGGTAATCATTCTTGCCGATGATCTGGGCTATGGGGACTGCGAAGCCTTCAACCCAGACTCCAAGATCAGCACACCCAACCTTAACCAATTGGCCAGAGAAGGGATTCGTTTTACCGATGCCCACGCGGCAAGTGGAACCTGCACGCCTTCGCGTTATGGCCTGCTTACCGGGATCAATCCTGCCCGAACCGGAGTTCTCAATACCCTGCTCGCCCGGGGTAAAGCCATCATTAATGAGGAGGAGGAAACACTGGGAGATTTATTTCGTTCCCGGGGATATCACACCCATATGGTCGGAAAATGGCACCTCGGTTTTGACTATCCAAACCAGAAGAAAAACAAGTGGACAGACCAGCCGCTACCCGGTGGACCCGTTGACCGGGGATTCGATACTTTTTTCGGAATTCATTCCTCCGCCGGTTCCAATCCGATGACCTGGATCGAAAACAATCGCTTCACTGGTGAACCAACCGAACCCTTTACTTATCCAAAATTTAACATCAAAGGGGAAAGCATGACTGTGAAAACCAAAACTGCCCCCGGTTTTTCGGTTGAGCAAGCCAGTCCCACATTGGTGAAACGGGCAGTAAAAATCATCAACGATCATGCAAATAAAAAATCTGAAAGACCCTTCTTTTTATATTATGCCTCTCCTATCCCCCACCAACCCTGGGCACCAATGAAAAAGTTTGTGGGCAAGAGCGGACTCGGAGCCTACGGAGATTTCTTGATGCAACTGGACTGGGTAGTCGGCCAGATTAATGATGCCCTCAAAAAGACTGGGCTCGATCAAAATACCCTGCTCTTCTTTACCAGCGATAATGGAGTTGGCCCGGTCGCTTACAAAATGATGAAACAGGATGGACATATGTCCTCCGGAAAATTCCGGAGCATGAAAGCATTCCGTTATGAGGGTGGACACCGGGTGCCCTTTATTGCGAAGTGGCTCGGCAAACTGGCAGCAGGTACCACCTCTGAATCCACCATCAATTTCACTGATTTCTTTGCCACCTTTGCAGAGTTGTTAAAAGTAAATTTGGAGAAAGAATTCCCCAGTGCGTTGGACAGTCACAGTTTTTTAACCGCCCTGTATGAACCGGAAAAAAGACTTCCCCGCCCACCAATGATACACCGATTGAATGCCCTGCGGGTGGATGACTGGAAATGGATACACCCTGGCAGAACCACCCCTTTTGAAAAGACCATTCCAGAGGAGTATGAACTGTATGACCTGAAAACAGACCCGGGCGAGCAATCCAACATCGCTGAAAAAAATGAGAAACGGAGCGAAGAATTTTTCAAGATCTACCAAGCCTTTAATCAAAACAGAAAGTTGAAATAAATCTGATGAAACACCCCTTCCTACCTAATCTTAAATTGATTCTCTCCATCATTGGACTGATCACTTTGAACGAAACCGAAGCAAAGAAGCCCAACATTTTGCTGATCTTTTCCGATGATCATGCCAAGCAGGCCCTGAGCTGTTATGGAAACAAAGATATCCAGACCCCTGCCCTCGACCGGATCGCCAAGGAAGGGATGCGCTTCGAACATGCCCTCACTCCAAACTCTTTCTGTACTCCTGCCCGGGCGGCCGCGCTCACCGGGAAATACTCACACCGCAATGGGGTTACGCACCTCAACCAACGCTTCGATGGCAACCAGCAAACCTTCCCCAAGCTTCTGCAAAAGGCAGGATACGAAACCACCCTGTTTGGCAAGTGGCACCTGCTCTCCCGACCCACCGGTTTTGATTATTTCTGTGTTCAAAAAATGCAGGGCAAACCGTGGAACCCCAATGTGTTTGAGCCCCACCACACCTGGATCGACTGGAGCCCAAAAACACAAAGGGAAGCACTGCAGGGTGGCCGTATCATCAAAGGATATAACAATGATGTCATCACCACCGAGGCGATTAACTGGCTCAAAGGTAAAAGAAATCCCAACAAACCATTCTGTTTATTGCTCCATCCAAAGCCTCCCCATGAACCGTATACTCCTCCCACCGAATATGAGGATTTCCTCAAGGATGTGACCATCCCGGAACCACCAACTTTACTTGACGATTATAAGGGGCGCACTCCGGAAGCAATTGCCGAAATTATGCGCAACAACCGGATTATTCTTCATCCATCGTTCAAAAAAGTGCGTGAGCAAATTGAAAAGGAAAATCCCAATATCTCGAGAAATGAACTGACCCGTAAAATGTACCAGCACTACATCAAGGGATATTACCGTCTGGTAAAATCCGTGGATGATAATGTGGGTCGGGTACTGCGGTACCTCGATGAAAGTGGACTAAGCGAAGACACCCTGGTGGTCTATACATCCGACCAGGGATTTTCCCTGGGTGAGCATGGTTTTTACAACAAGCAATGGATGTATGAGAACCCCATGCACCAGCCCCTGCTTGTCAGATTTCCCGGAAAAATCAAACCTGGGCAAATACACAATTCGATGGTCAATCATATCGACCTCGCCCCCACCCTGCTCGACTATGCCGGACTGACCATCCCCGACGATATTCAGGGGCATTCCCTCAAGGGCATTCTCGAAAACAGTCAGGAAAAAGTGCGGGATGAATCGTACTATCATTTTTACAAGCATGGAAGCACTCTGCCGGAAATGATCGGTATAAGGACCGACACCCACAAGCTGATTCACTATCCGGGCATGACTCGAAAATACCAGTGGGAACTATTCGATCTGGTCAAGGATCCGGAGGAGATGAACAACCTCTATCACAAGCCAAAGCATAAAGAATTGCGCGAAGAAATGAGCGCACGGTTGCGAAAACTTATCCGCGAGGTGGGCGACCCGGTACATGCTCCCAATCTTATGAATGAGGCAAAAAGGACCCGACTGATCGACTGCTTAAAAAAGGGAAGCAGGCATACGGTGGTGGCATATGGCACCAGCCTGACCAAGGTGGGAGCATGGGTGGATCAGTTGCGTACTGTTTTCAACCAGCAGTTTCCCGGACAGGTCAATCTGATCAATGGGGCCCAGGGAGGAGCGAATTCGGAATGGGGAATGGAAAACCTGCAGGAAAAAGTTTTAAGACACAGACCGGATTGTGTGTTTATAGAATTTTCCATCAATGATGCAGTCGGCGGCCGGAGAATGTCTCTCGAACATGCCCGCAACAATTTAAACCAGATGATTGACCGTATCCTCGAAAAAAATCCAGCCTGTGAAATCATCCCCATGGTGATGAACCCGGTGTTTGGAAATGGTCGCGGGAGAAGGCCCAACCTGCCCGCCTATGATGACAATTACCGGGAAGTGGCAAAAGAGCGGGGCTTTCAACTGATCGACCATGGCCCTGCATGGAACCAATTACTGAAGAAAGATCCCGGGCATTTTCTTTTCTGTATGCCTGATACGGTCCACCCCTTGCGGGCAGGTGGGCTTGCGGTGAGCACTTCAGTGATGACCCGGGCATTGGGCTTGCAACCAGGCAAGCCCGAAAAAAGCAAAGACCAACCCTGTTTTGATTATCTATGCCGGATGATGGATAAGAACAAGGACCGGCAGGTAAATGTGGCCGAGTTCGATGCCTACTGGAAAACCAGGTATGATGATTCCGATACCGATCAAAATGGAAACCTCAGCCAAAAAGAATTACATGCCGATCCGCTCTTTCACTACTTGGATCAGGACGGGAACGGAATTATATCTTTTTCCGAGTTTCTCAAAGATATAAAGCCCCATTTTACTGAACTCGACAAGAACGGGGATGGACTGCTCACCAAGGGAGAAATCTGGAACTAATCTCACTTTAATATTTGTGCCTAATTGCACAAAAAAAGTTGCCCCACTTTTTTTTGTGACAAAGATTCATCCTCTTACCAAACAGCCCACATTTAAATGAAAGTAAGAACCCTTCTTATTGTACTTCTTTCCTGTATTTGGATCAGTAGTTACGCCAAAGAAACGAAACGTCCCGCACCCACCATTGCGGATGTCCCCTATGCGGAATACGGGCGGACCAAGATTGATTTATGGCAGGCCGAAGGAAAAGGTGCACGACCCATCATGGTATTTATCCATGGTGGTGGATGGAGCGGCGGTGGTAAGGATAAAATCTCCGCATCCGAAATTGAAAAATGTCTTACCCATGGTATCTCGGTAGCCAGTGTGGGGTACCGTCTACTGGGCACTGCTATTTTGCCAACCCCTGTGCATGATGCCGCCCGTGCGATCCAGTTTATCCGCAGCAAATCAAAGGAGTGGAACATCGATAAAAACAGGGTCATGCTCACCGGGAGCAGTGCCGGTGGTTGTACCTCCGTCTGGCTGGCCTGTCATGATGATCTGGCCAATCCGAATTCAAAAGATCCAGTGGAACGGGAGTCCACCCGGGTGCAGGGAATCTTTGTCAGGGGTGCCCAGACTGCGATCGATCCCAAGTTGATCGAACCATGGATTGGGAAAAATGTTTTCCATTCCATGACCTATAAATCCGTGGGTGCTCAAACCATTGAGGATGCCCTGAAAAATTATTCAAAGTTCGAACCTCTCTACAAGGAATTCTCCGGTTACTATCATCTGACCAAGGATGATCCACCAATCTATATGAACTACCGCAGCGATATTAGCCTGCCCTCGAAAAATATTGGGCATGGCATCCACCACGGCATGTTCGGGATCAAACTGAAGGAAAAATCGGACCAGGTCGGGCATGGAAAAGTATTTCTCGAAATTGGAGGAAAAGACGAAACAGGAGCACCCCTGAAATGGAAGGATCCTGTACTTGAAGTTCTTATTGGTAAATCAAGTTGAGACGATCCAGATATTATAACCGGCTACTGATCCGGGTTTTCATATTTTTGCCCGTCCTGGGTATTGGGCATATCTATGCAGCGTCTACGACGGACAAACTGAATGTCATTATCGTGATGACCGATGATCAGGGCTGGTCCGATCTTGGCTGTCATGGACATCCCATCGTACGCACACCCAACCTGGACCGAATGCACGACCAAAGTGTGCGGTTCACAGATTTCCATGTGGATCCATTTTGTGCCCCCACCCGGGCGGCCCTGAT
>NYYP01000010.1 GCA_002686835.1 Opitutia bacterium
AAAAACCACTTTTACTGTTTAAAAAAAGTGGGGCGACAGACCGGATTCGAACCGGCGACCCCTGGTACCACAAACCAGTGCTCTAACCAACTGAGCTACTATCGCCACAAAAGGAACTCACCAAATTAATAATTAGGATTGGATCGTCAATGGGAAAGGGCGCCATACTTGTTGACCGCTATTACTCAATCAGACATAGTTGAGCCTTTTTAAACTTTTATTATGCTCCAAGCTGGAATCGTAGGACTGCCCAATGTGGGCAAAAGCACACTTTTTAATGCCCTGACCAAGACCCGCAAGGCGGAGGCGGCCAACTATCCATTCTGTACCATCGATCCAAATGTGGGAGTGGTACAAGTCCCAGACGCCCGTCTTACCCCATTGGCCAAGTTGGTCAACACGACCACCCTGATCCCCGCAGCCATTGAAATGGTAGACATAGCTGGACTGGTAGCAGGAGCAAGCAAGGGGGAAGGATTGGGCAATAAATTCCTCGCCAATGTGAGGGAGGTGGATGCAATTGTTCATGTGGTCCGATGCTTTGAGGACGAAGATGTGATCCACAACATGGGCAGGGTAGACCCGATAGCCGATGCTGAGGTAATCATGACTGAACTTATCCTCGCCGATGCTGAATCCGTGACCAGTCAGTTACAAAAAAACCTCAAAAAGGCACGGGGCCAGGATAAAGATGCTGCTGCCAATGTTTCCCTGCTCGAAAAACTGATCCCTCACCTGGATGAAGGAAAGCCGGCCAATCTTTTGACCATGGATGAGGAGGAAAAAGAAAGATTGAAAACCTTTCATCTCCTAAGCTCCAAACCGATGCTTTATGCCTGTAATTTAAAAGAGGAGGAAATCGCCGATCCCAACTGCAATGCACTCTTTACCGCATTTAAGCAGTGGGCGGCCACACAACAGGATGCTGCATGTTGTGCCATTTCAGCCAAAATGGAGGAGGAATTATCGGAACTGGAAGATGAGGAGGCACGGGAATACCTAGAAGCTATGGGAGTAGCAGACTCGGGGGTAAGCTCCCTGATTCAAGCAACCTATGACCTCCTCGGACTGGCAAGTTTCCTGACCGCTGGTGAAAAGGAGGCACGGGCATGGACATTCCGCAAGGGAATGAACGCACCCCAGTGTGCAGGAGTCATCCATACCGATTTTGAGAAAAAATTTATCAAAGCAGAAGTTGTATCCTACAAAGACTTGATCGAGGCAGGAAGCATGGCTGCCGCCCGTGATGCAGGAAAGTTGAGACTGGAAGGAAAAGAATACATTTTTTCGGACGGTGATGTCGTCCTCTTTAAATGTAATGCCTAAAAGCCGCCCTCTTCGGGTTGCGTGTACCCCCACCTGTTATATCCTGTAATTTAATGTTTCGAACACTTTGTCCTTTTATTAAAACAAGCAAACTTACCCGTCTTGCTTGTTTCGGCATTCTCTTTTCCTGCGGGGAGGATACTGAGATTCGTTCCTACACCGCACCCAATCATTTCGAAGGACCAGTTGTAGCATGGGAATTACCCGAGCAATGGGGCGAAAATCCGGGAATGGGAGGAATGATGGCCGGTTCCTTTCATGTCAAAACCGATAATGGTCCACGGGGAAGGATTGGGGTAATGCCCTTTCGTGATTCAGTAGAAATTACCAGCATCGTTAATATGTTTGGCCGCGAGCTTGGACATACCGACTACAATAAAACAGGCGTGCATTCCCTGATCGAAAAGAAAAAACTGGGCGAACGATCATTCGAAATTGTTCGCCTCGAAGACAAATCAGGAGATGAACCATCTTCCAGAAATGCACTGCTGGCCATGCACCGCCAAAAAGCACAGACATGGTTATTTCCCTTCATCGCAGACCGTGAGCTAATTAACCAACAGTTAGATAATTTTTACACTTTTTTGCAATCGACCACTCTCCGGGCAGGCAAAGTACCTGTCAGAGCAATCGCACCAAGTTTGCCACCTGCCCAGTCCCCTGATTCTGCAAAGCAACCAACATGGGAAACCCCCGGCCATTGGGAACGAAAACCATCCACTCAAATGAGAATCGGAAACTATGCAGTTTCCAATCAAGCTGGCGAATCACTCGATTTTTCCATTACCACCTTTCCAGGACAGGTAGGTGGTGTATTGGCCAATGTAAACCGTTGGCTCGGTCAGGTGGGAATTGAACCAACCGATGAGGCTGGTCTCTCTGAATATTTGTCGGACCGAACGATCGATGATAAACCTGCGAAATTGGTGATTGCGGAATCAGACAAACAAGCCCTTTATGCCGCCATCGTTTTCCATGAAGGCAGATCTTGGTTTCTCAAACTCATGGGGGATGTTGGCCTTGCCCGTGCGGAAAAAGAAAATTTCCTGGGGTTGATTGACTCCTTTTGCCTGGGCGACCACTAATTTGCATTTGTTACGATGTCAGAAATGAAAAAGAGTCCCTCATCGCTTAGTCAGCGCCGCAAAAAATTTGCCTGGTTGATTCCACTGGCTGATCTTCGGATCACCCTAACCTTACTCAGCCTTTCCATGGTTCTTATTTTTGTTGCTACTCTTGAACAGGTACGGATTGGAATACGAGGAGCGCAGGCGGAATTCTTTGAATCAATTTATGGTATGTGGAACTATCCACTGCAATTTTGGGGCGGAGAATTCCTCAACCCTCTGCCCATTCCTATACCCGGTGGATATTTACTGGGCGGCTTGCTCATAATCAATCTGGTTGCAGCTTTTATTACCCGTTTCCAATGGACAGGAAAAAAAATGGGTATCCAGTTGATACATCTGGGAATTATCATGCTCCTGATCGGACAACTTGCCACCCAGGCAATGCAGGAGGAATCACGAATGCAAATCAATAAGGGAGAGTCCAAAAATTATTTGGAACGCTTCCATGGGGTTGAATTAGCCTTTATTGATGTGACCAACCCGGACTCCGAGCATGTGGTCGCCCTGCCCCAGGCATTACTCGAAAATGGAGGCACACATTATTCCAAGGATTTGCCCTTCAAGGTAAAAGTGCTGGATTTTGGTCCAAACTGTGAATTCAGTTCCTTGCCGCCCGCCCATATGCTCAAAGGGACATCAGCTGGCGTAAACCGCGGGGTCATAAAATCCACCAACCTGCAAATCAATCCCAAGCCTGAAGATTTCAGCAGTGAGGGGATGAACTTTGGTTATGTGGTATTCGAACTGTTAGACGGTGCCCAAAGCATGGGCACATGGGCAGCCATTTCACATCCAGCAGGAAACCATTGGTGGTCACAAATAAACCCAAAAATGGGAGATCTTGCCTTTCAACCAATCCGGCAGGATGGCAGGTTATGGGGAGCAACTCTGAGACCAGAAAGAGAGTATCTGCCCTACTCCATCGAACTGCTGGGGATCGCCAATGAATTTTACCAAGGTACGGAAATACCCTTTAATTTTGAAAGTGAAATTATTCTAAAAACCGAAGGGGATCAGAACAGGCGAGCACTTGTCTATATGAACACTCCCCTGCGTCATGAGGGTAAGACCTTTTACCAGTACCAGATGAATAAGGCCGCGGATTACACGGTCTTCCAAGTGGTACGGAACCCAAGCTGGTTGGTGCCCTACATTGCCTGTATTCTCGTGTCCCTTGGACTGCTCTGGCAGTTCAGTTTTCATCTCGCCCGCTTCCTCAACAAGAATGTGGCCAGCAAAGGATCGATTGCATGACAGAAAAAAAGAAACCAATCCGGCTGCGCATTCTCAGCATTGTCCTGATTCTTACAGGTGTTTATTTTGTATTTTTCCCCAACCGATACACCAGTCTCTCGATCTTTGACTTTTTCAAGGGAGAAAAAATATCAAGTGAAGAAATTATCAACTTAGATGCTTTTTCCCGCATACCCGTACTTCGTGGAGGCCGGGTTAAACCGATCGACAGCGTAGCCCGCAATACCCTGCTTGTCTTACGCAGTAAACGAACTGCACTTGATGAAAACGGTAACAAAGTACCTGCAGTTCATTGGCTGGCCGATGTTTTATTTGCCCCGGAACAAGCCGATAAATTGAAAACCTTTTTGATCGACCATGATCAAGTGCTGGGGGTCATTGGTAAAAAGTTGGTAAATGATGGAAAGTACTATTCCTACAATGACATTGAGCCCTATGTGGAAGAGATTGAGAAAAGTGCTCAGGATGCCAGCAAAATAGAGCGGGAATTCCGGAATTATTATCACCAAAATATCATCGAGCTTTACCACGGCCTTGTTCTTTACCGCAACCTCAAGACCACCCTTACGCCACCCCCACATGCCCCGTCTTCCTCGGTTCATGATCACAGCAAACTGGAGCCTCTTTTTTACAACCCCGAAGTTGATTCCTCCCGTACCTCAGAGTACCGTAGATTCAGGTTACTCACGGATGAAATTTCAGCAAATCCGGCAGGAATCAAGATGGGAAACAGCGAAGTGCTTGGTCCGCTTATGTACTTCATTGACTACTATGCCCGTTATAATTTATTCGCAGAATTTTTCCCACTCCCTCCCGAACCGGGAGAACCGGGAGGAAAATGGAGAAAAATCGGTGAATCTTTGGTAGGAACCGAGCCTCTCGACTCCAAGCAAAAAGCAGAAATTGAACCGGCCCGATTTATATCCACAGTTCAATCACTTGTGGCAACTCCGGACAATGAAGTAGACGAGAAAATTACCAGCATAAGGCAAAACCTGAAGATGGACCCTACCGCACTCTTTGCGGCCCAGTATGCAGAGGCGGTAAAACTGAGAAAGGGCATCGATCCGATTATCGAACACTACGAAACTTTGGAAGTGGCCTACAGGGATAATGATGCAACCACTTTCAATCGGACGGTTGACCAAATTCGTTCATTGGTTCAGCAACGTGCCCCAACCGATACCTCTACCATAGCATTTGAAAAAACCTACAATGGGTACGAGCCCTTTTACCGGAGTTCGATCGGTTATCTATGGGTTTTCCTGATTGCTTCCGCATCATGGCTTGTATCTGTATACAGCAAGTCAGAGAAAGACAAAATTGGAGCATCTAACACCCTGCTCAATTGTGCATACATGCTCACCGGTTTGGTCCTTATTGCCCATACCTTTGGATTGGCCGGAAGAATGTACATTGAGGGAAGGCCCCCAGTGACCAACCTCTATTCATCAGCACTCTTTATTAGTTGGGGTGCAGTTCTGCTTTGTTTCCTGACGGAGAAATTTCTCCGGCTTGGTATCGCTTCGGCCATGGGCTCGCTGATTGGATTTGGTGGTTTGATAGTCGCTCACAACCTAAGCATAGATTCTTCCCTCAATCCATCGGGCGATACCATGGAAATGATGCGGGCAGTGCTCGATTCAAATTTCTGGCTGGCTACGCATGTAGTTACCATAACCATTGGGTATTCAACCACCTTTTTAGCGGGTTTTTTGGGGATTGCCTATGTTTTCGCCATGCTTTTCCGCTTACTTTCCAAATCATCAAGAAAGGGAAAGGAACTGGACAAAACCATGGTTTCGATGATTTTCGGAATTACATGCTTTTCCCTGTTTTTTAGCTTGGTTGGCACGGTTCTGGGTGGCATCTGGGCCGACCAGTCATGGGGCCGGTTCTGGGGTTGGGATGCTAAGGAAAACGGTGCACTACTCATTGTGATATGGAATGCAATACTTCTGCACGCTCGTTGGGCCGGCATTGCCAAGGTTCGTGGATTGTCCGCACTGGCAATTTTTGGGAATGTGGTTACGGCATGGTCCTGGTTTGGAACCAATATGCTTGGAGTAGGATTACACTCCTATGGATTTATGGATAAAGCCTTCGTGCCCCTGATGGCATTTATTGGTTCACAGGTTGCAATAATTGGAATTGCCTACTTGCCTGCTTTTTTCTCTTTGTTTGGTTCCAGAAAAGAACAAACTGCCTGATTATCTTTCAAAACCTAACTGCCTGGCTTTAAGATCAGCAGATCGCCAGTGCTTTTCCCAAAGTTCATAAATTTGGTCACATTTTTTCAAATAAGCAATTTTTTGGGCGTTGGTAATGTTTTGGTCCGCGTGGGCAGAATGAATTAGTTCACGCAGGCTAAGGTCTTTGCGTGGATGAAGTACCTGCCTGGGTTGAGCCTCACGAATCATCAGGTACTTCTTACGCTTATAATTTTCCACAAGTTCGGACTCCGCAAGTTCTATAAAAACTTCGATCCGGGAACCAAAATCATCCTCATAAGTTCGCAGATTGGAAAAATTATCCTCCTTTTCAAAAATACTTCCATTTTTCCAGGCTTTGCACCCAGACAGAAACAAGCAAATTAAAGTGCATATTGTGGCAATTGAATTTACTGGTTGCATCGGATAAAATATTTAGTGAGCAAACCGGCCATTCGTTAACCTATTTAAATGAATGTGCTTACTTTATTTCCTTGGCCTGGGAGTACGGTCAATCTTGGACCTCAGTATTTCAAGCACCTCTTCGATTGGTTGCCCAAAACTACAGGGAAACGGGACTGGTTGACTTGGTAAATTCCTAATTCCCCTCGCATGGTCATTCAATTTTACCACGAGTAACCTTTTTCCTGCAAATTCAAGAATCTCAAAATCCTCAATCTCATGGTGCTTGAACTTTTGGTTTCGGAACCATCCACGCAAGGAGAATCCCTGGTGATCAATCTTTAAACGAGACCATTCAAAAACTTGATCAAGCATACTAAGCAGACTGAATATACTCATGACAATTGTGCCCCCCCAACTAACTTCTGGTCCGAATCGATTGACCACGGCAAAGAAACCCGAAACCACCACAAGGAACAAAGTAAAACAAGCCTGCCTCCACCAAACTGGCTTAACTATAACAACTCCTCTTTCTTTGCGATCCCTCATTGTTTCCTGTGCGGAAACTTCTAGTTGCGGATCAAAGCGGGCGCAAGGTGGGAAACAAAATAGTGTCTCGAATATTGGCCGCCTTGGTCAGAAAAATGACCAACCTGTCAATTCCCATTCCCATGCCTCCAGCCGGTGGCATACCGTGTTCAAGTGCGAGCAGAAAATCGTCATCCAATTCCTGGGTCTCTTCGCCCACTTGACGAAGAAAGGCATCCCGTTGTACTGCAGGATCGTTTTGCTCGGAATATGCAGGGGCAATCTCCTGTCCGTTTATACAAAGCTCAAATACATCTATGGTGGAAGGATCAGACTTTGTGATCTTGGCAAGCGGGCAGAGTTCCTTTGGAATATGAGTTACAAAAGTAGGCTGTACAAGCGTGTGCTCGATCATTTTTTCAAAGACATCATTCGTCACCTCAAAGTCTTCAAGTTCAGGATCCACCTCTATTCCCATCTCTTTGGTCTTTTGCAACTTTTCAGACTTGGGCAGATCAAACCAGTCCTCTCGTCCAACTGCATCAATGATCAGATCCTTGTATTTTGCCTCCCGCCAAGTACCGGACAGGTCGATCACTTCTCCATCGGGACGCTCAACCTGCAAGCATCCAAGTGCCCGGTCCGCAACCTGCTGAATGAGGGAGCGCGTAAGTTCCATCATTCCCCGGTAATCAGAATATGCCTGGTAGGCCTCAAGCATGGTAAATTCTGGATTATGACGCCGGGAAAGTCCCTCATTTCGGAATACCCGGCCCACTTCAAACACCCGGTCAAAACCACCCACGAGCATCCGCTTTAGATGAAGCTCCAAGGCAATTCGTAAATTAAAATCACAATCCAGGGCATTAAAATGCGTACGAAAGGGACGAGCAGCCGCNCCGCCAGAAACNGATTGAAGCATNGGGGTTTCGACTTCGATAAAATCCCTACCCCACATAAACTCACGGATTTCGCGTATGATACGACTGCGTGTTTTAAAACGTTCACGGGACTCATCATTGACCACCAGGTCCAAATAGCGCTGGCGATANATCTGATCGTTATCGCTTAGCCCATGCCATTTTTCTGGTAATGGGCGCAAGGACTTGGAAACCAGGCGGTATTCTTTCGCCCGAACCGTAACTTCTCCAGTTTTGGTGCGAAAAAGAGGCCCACGCACTCCAATAAAATCTCCCAGATCTAATTTTTTGAAGGCAGCATATTCCTNATCCCCGATTTCATCCCGGCGGACATATGCCTGGATACGGCCCTCGCGGTCGAGCAACTTGAGAAAGGCAGCCTTGCCCATTAATCGAAATGCCACGATGCGCCCAGCCACAGACACTTCCGGGCCAATTTCCTCTTCACCTGACAAAAGCTCCACTGCCTGCTGGGAAACATGGGACTGCTCCCAATTTGCCCCAAAAGGATCGTTACCAGAATCACGTAATCCTTGCAACTTAGCCTGGCGGACCGCCACTTGATCGCTTCCGTCAAGCACTTCCTGCTTGGTTGTTTTCATATTATCCTGCTCGCTCATTTCAAAAGGTTAATCATGACAAATTACCCCCCCACTGACAACGGAAATTCCCCTATCGGAAAACTTCGGCGAGTCAGGATGGGACTCTTGCTAGAACTGGGCGGAATCCAAGGTTGCGAAACCTATGATTGAGGGAATTTGTNGACCGGGATGATGACTGGCACTCCGCAGCATGTTTCATATACGCACCTCCCCGGCTTATACGAAATTCATCCTGTTCACTATCATTGAGTAAAGTATTGGCAAAAGAATTGCCCACCCATTCACGGACATTTCCATACATATCATAGAGCCCCCATGGGTTCGATTTCTTCAGACCAACGGGATGGAGTCGTTTTTGGCTATTTCCCCGGAACCATCCATGTTCCTGTAATTCATGNGCATGGTCACCAAAATAATANTCGGTAAGACTGCCTGCCCGGCAGGAATATTCCCACTCCACCTCTGTGGGCAGGCGGAACTCATAATTCTCCGGCAATCCCCCCTGAGTCATGCTTAAAATGGTCAAAGCTTTACAAAAGGAAACCGCATCCAGCCATGACACATTATTTACAGGGTAATTTTGTACATTTTCATTTATGCTAGGATCATAAAAACTGGGATTATTCCCCATGACTTTTAAGTACAATTCCTGGGTGATGAGTAATCTCGCCATCCAAAAACCGTTTTTTACACGAACTAATTTGGTTTCCTCAGAGTATGGAACTTTGAGCGATATTTCTCCTGCAGGAATCCAGGAAAAATTCCCCGCATTTGGATCTTCGTATAAATCTCCAGCACATTGAGCATGGCCTTTATCTGAACTTACCGCAACTTTTGTTGCGAAAGGATGACGGGTTGAACCTGGCACTCTGCCAATGCCAGTGATATNGGTTTTCCCTTTTAAAGAGAGTGAAGAATCCTCAGAATATTTTTTCGCTTTTTTATTTCTTTTTACCGCACGGGGCACGCTCCACCTTGCTAATTGTCGCTCTCTGGATTTTTCCCACAATTCCCAGAGGATTTTCCCGTGATCGACAACTTCCTCTCCATTGTCCACCAGTTCAGGATTAAAGGAAACCGGAGCATCCATTTTTTCAAAGATAGTCTCCAGTGCTTTTTCCTTCCAGTTACCATCCTGCAAAAAGACGGACTGAAACTGCTGCAAGCAAAGGGAAAGACCAGCAGGCAAGGTCGTTTCTTCCACAAAAACNGTCAGAACCTCCTTGTTTTCACTCAAGGCATAACCGACCTCGCTTTTAACATACCTTGAGTCCACCGAACGTGGGGATATGAAGACCAAAAACAGGGAGGATGCCTTGATCGCATGAGCAATTTCCTCCACCCATTCTCCCGCTGGCTTGATTCCCTCGTCGTACCAAATATTTGCCCCTTGGTCGTGAAGCTGTCGCATCGCGTCAAAAACCACAACTTTGTCTGCATGGGCATAACTTACAAAAGTATAGGGACCCTCACCGGAATAAGCGTCAAATGGAGCTGATATACCTATTGCTTGCGAAGAACTTTGCATGGATCTGGATTAATATCCTTTCCTTTGTAAAATATAAACCGGGTAAGCACCAAAATCTTTGGCAAGTTCAAGATTTCCCGCATATTCGAAATCGAAATCCCCATACCGATAGGAAATCAAGGCAGCCACCGTCTCCGAGACAAAGACAGATCCGGGCAAAACAATTGGTTCAATCCGTGCTGCTTGGTTCACATGACGACCAAAAAAGTTTGGCTTTTTGAGCAAAGGGTCAAACTCCTCATAGACTGGCCCGGCATGCATAGAAATACGAACATCCAGGTTTCCACTTGCCGACAGTTCGGGCCAGTTTCCATTTCCGAAAAAGTCCCTCATATTCATNGCCAGTCTCAGTGCATCATTTAAATCCTCAAATACGGCAAAGAAGCTATCTCCCCAGCTGTTCACGAATTCTGGCTTACAATTTAACTCCTTCATCATCTTGGCCACTCCTCCATGAAAAACCTCCACAAACTGGGCAGTCAGTTCTTCTTTTACCCGTGTAAATGCTTCAACATCGGCAAATAACATGGTTTTTACAGAGCGCAGGGCTGTAACCGTATCTCCGAAACTTTTGACAAATATCGGCTTGGTATCCCCCTTGGGTATGGGGGGTTCATCGATTTGATCAAGTAGTTCCAGCACTTCATCTGAATTGATGATTGTGGGTGCCTGGAAAGTTTCTTTCCACGACTGAGCGACCTCCGCCGTTCCCCCTTCCTTGCCTTTTTGCCCATCCCAAAAAAGAAGAAGGTTGGGAACTTCATCCAGGCCCCGACTGCGCATCGCAGCAAATCCAAGCATTACATCGTTGCAGAAGGAAAACAAACCATCATCCCCGTAATACCCTTCATTGGTTACATAGTGCACTGAGGTTGCATCATCCAAAACTTTCTCAAACCTTGCCACCCAGTCGCCCCCGCCCCTCTCNACGCTCGTATGGATAAACTCTTCTTTAGCAAAAGGAAGAAAAACATGAGTCTCTCCACCTCGCTCGGCCATGGCTTCAAGAAAAATAATATCGGTTCCACAAGCCGCAGAACTGTACCCGCATGTGGCACCCATAAAATCAAGCTTTTCCTCAATTTTCGCCCGCACAATCAATTCTGCCTCCTGAGGAAAACGGCGGCTCTTACCGGGAGTATCAATCAAGTGCCCCGAACAAGCCACAATTCCAAGGGTGGGAAAAGCACTGCAGATTCTTTGACGAATACTCTGGTCTTCGTACAGGGAGCTAATTTGTAAGGCTTGCTTGCGGGTACTTGCGACATAGGCGGGCTTGGCATCCGCCAATTCCACCGCCAATGAATATGCGTCAAGGGCTTCATCTATTCTGCCCAGCAGGAGGAATGATTCTGCCTGTGTTGCCCTGGCCCAATAATTGGATTCATCTTTTTCAAGAATGGAAAAGCACATTTCCGATGCAGTTGTGGCATATTCACGAGCCTTCTCATAATTCATGCAAACGAAATGCATAAATGCGATATTGATGCATGGGTAGTACAAATTATCCAGGTTTTCCTTCCCGGAATCCTCTGATTTTCTCCCCAGGTAAGCCTGTTCGTACCGGGCAATTGCCAAATCTGCATAATCTTGTTTTTTGGCATTATCCGTGGTGTTTTCGCACAAATCCTTATAGGCACTCGCCAAAAGACTTTGGGTCTCAACATCGTTCACTCCAGTTGACACCAGTTCCTCCAGTATATGAGTGGCGGTCAGGGGAGAACCAGCTTTGCAAAGTGCATGNGCCGCTCTTTGGGCGAGGGCTTTATGGTTTGAATAGGTTGAGAGTCCGGCACGGGCGACATCGTGAGCAAGCAAAAATTCGCCCACTTCAATCATTCTCTCGCAAAGTTTTAGAAATGTCTCCGGTTTGGCATGATCACGGTCAAACAAACGCCATTCCCTGCGCAGACTGACAGTACTTCTTTTGGCTAATTGAGACATTGCCAATTATTGCTAGGAAGTTATCTCATCAATGACGAGATTAAAAAGGCGGGATACTCCCGCAAAAATTACATCTTTTCGTAACGGGTGCGCAACATCTGAGTAAACGCTGCCACCTTGCGTGCTTTTCGCTTCTTATCTGAAGGTTTTTCGAAGTAGCGCTTGGCACGCACATCACGAATGACTCCCTCGCGGTCCAAAGTCTTCTTGAGACGACGAATCGCACGATCCATTGGTTCACCTTTGCGTAGCTTAATTTCGATAGACATAATTTTTGACAAAAGGCTTATCGTATATTGCCAGCAAAATTCGTCAAGCCGGAAGCCATGCTATTGTGCACGACCGTATTTTCGCTCGGGAGGCGGATCAGGTTCGGCCACTTTTACCCGCACTCCCAAAACACAGGTTCGCTTCCTCCAATTCGAAAAATCATTAAGGCCGAGTCGCAGGCGAAACCTTTCATCCATTTGCACAACCATACCGTCTTCTTCTCCATCCTGCGCAAAAGCAACACTCACTCGGGATCGCCCCCTCCCTTTTTCGCTCTCAAGATGGAGATCTGTAAGAAATTTATCGGCGTCCTCATTGGTCGGATCAATCAACCAGGTTGATTCCTCAATTATCTGGGAAAGCGATTGGTCTATGGTTTCAATTTTCTCAACGGTCAGCCTTGTTTCCCCGTCCTTGACCGAAGCAACCCCGGTAACCACCATAAGTTCGCCTTCTGCTAATCGTTCCCCGTATCTCGAGTAGGCCTCCGGAAACATCGGTAATGACAGGTCCTTTTCTTTGGCCAAAAGGTTAAATCTTGCCCAGGGTTTGGAATCCTTTTTGGTATATCTTCTTTCAACTTCTGAAACCACGCCACACAGACGGAATGATCTTCTTTCNGTAAGATCTGCCAGCTCCTCATGCCTCAATGTGTCTACCAGAGGTCCCAATCCCAAAAGAGTGTCAACGGGATGACCGGAAAGAAAAAAGCCAAGAAGTTCTTTTTCGAATTTTAATTTCTCCAGGTTGTCCATCTCTGGAACGGACTTGTTTTGATTGGGCCCGAAATTTTCTCCGGGTGCAGACTTCTGCTCTTCCTCCGTATCGCCCATCATATCAAATAGGTTCGCCTGACCTGCCTCACGGTCTTTGCGCCTTAACTGGGCTTCTCCCATCGCCCGATCGAGGTCGGCAAGAAGAGCGGCNCGGTTCGAATGNAAGGCATCAAAACCACCAGTTTTGATCAGACTCTCAAGCACCCGTTTATTGACAGCTTTTCCATCCACCCGTTCGACTAAATCACTAAAGTCAGCAAANTCCCCATTGCGCAAACGTTCCTCCACGATGCATTTACCCGCAACATCCCCCACCCCCTTAACTGCAGACAGACCAAACCGGATCGAGCCAAGTTCTTCGCCCACACCNTCAAAAGGAGTGAAGTTTTCACCTGATTTATTCACATCCGGGCCAAGTACCGAGATACCCATCTCCTGACATTCGCCCAAGAAATGAGCCAGTTTCTCGGAGTTTCCCAACTCACAGGCAAGAACACCTGCCATAAAATCAACCGGATGATTGGCTTTTAGATAAGCGGTCTGATAACTAATAATCCCGTAGGCAGCCGAGTGTGATTTATTAAATCCATACCCGGCAAACTTTTCNAAAATATTAAAAATATCGTTTGCTTTTTTAGTACCTATTGCATTTACCTCCTTGGCTCCCTTGACAAAAATCTCTCGCTGTTTTGCCATCTCCTCGGGCTTTTTCTTACCCATGGCACGGCGGAGAATATCTGCACCTCCGAGGGTATATCCAGCTACCCGGCGAGCAGCTTCCATAACTTGCTCCTGATAGACCATCACTCCATAGGTTTCGGCACAAACATCCTCCAGCAAAGGATGGGGAAACTCGATGGTGGAAGGGTCTTCTTTTCCTTTGATATAGTCAGGTATCCAATCCATCGGCCCAGGACGGTAGAGGGCAATCAATGCAATGATCTCATCAACAGTGGATATGGTCATTTGACGGCACAGCCTGCGCATGCCCTCCGACTCCAATTGAAAGACCCCGATGGTTCGGGCATCATTGAGCAAAACAAAGGTTGCCTCATCTTCCAGGGAAACATTTGTCACACGAAAATCTTCGAGGCCTTTCTTTTTTCGGATATGCGATTCGGCTTCCGATATAACGGTCAAGGTTTTCAGACCAAGAAAGTCCATTTTCAACAACCCCAGATCCTCCACTGGATCCTTGGGGTATTGCGTGGTCAGAATCCCGTCCTGAGTGGTCAGAGGAACCAACTCTTTAAGTGGCCGGTCAGCAATAATTACCCCGGCTGCATGCGTACCCGAGTTACGCACCATGCCCTCAATAATCTGGCCAGTATCGATAATTTGTTTGGCCACAGGATTTTTCTCGTACTCTGCAGAAAGTTCGGGACTCTTCACCAAAGCATCCTTGAGGGAAATATTTAGATCATCGGGAATCATCTTGGCCAATTTGTCAGCCTCGGCATAGGGAAGGTCGCGAACCCGGGCAATGTCTCGAATGACCATTTTTGCCCCAAAAGTCCCAAAAGTTATAATATTGGCAACACAATCCCTCCCATATTTTTCCCGGACATACTCAATAACTTCTCCCCTGCGGCGCATGCAGAAATCGATATCAAAATCGGGCGGAGATACCCGTTCAGGGTTTAAAAAACGTTCAAAAAGAAGACCAAACCTGAGCGGATCAATATCGGTAATCCCCAAAACATAGGCCACGAGACAACCCGCACCTGAACCTCTGCCCGGACCGACCGGAACACCATTTGCACGGGCCCAGTTCATAAAATCTGCAACAATGAGGAAATAATCATTGAANCCGGTCTTCCCGATCACCCCGAGTTCGTAGTCCAATCGCACGCTTAGCTCATTAACCAAGGATTCTCCCGGTTCCCGGTCACCCTCCTCCTGGTATGCAACTTCATATCTTGTTTGCAGTCCTTCCACGCAAAGATTCTTGAGGTATTGCACATTGTCCTTCACCTCGGTTCTTATCTCCGGGGGCATGGTAAAGACTGGATAATTATTTTCTCCGAAGGGCAATTTTACCTCGCACATTTCAGCCACTGCGAATGTGTTGGTAATTGACTCAGGAACCTCGCGAAAGAGTGCTTCCATTTCCTCCCGTGATTTGAGGTAGAATTCCCTGGCATCGTAACGCATACGATTGGCATCGTCCAACTTTGAACCGGTTTGTATGCACAAAAGAGCATCATGTGGAGCCCAGTCTTCCCCCTTGACATAGTGTACATCATTGGAAGCGACGGTTTTGAGATCAAATTTTTTGGCTAATTTAATCAATTCGGGAACTAACTGAGCCTGTTCCTCGATGCCATGATTATGAAGTTCCACAAAATAATTTTCTTTGCCAAACAAATCCACCATTTGCCCCATGGCAGTTTCAGCCTCCTTGTAATGCCCGCGCAATATCAATTGGGGAATCCAGCCCTGCATACATCCGGTAAAACCGATCAATCCATCCGCATGCTCCGCCAGAGTCTCCAGATCCGTTCGGGGTCGGTAATAAAACCCATCGACATGAGCATCTGAAACCACCTTGCACAAATTTTGGTACCCCTGAAAATTTTTGGCGAGGAGACCGAGGTGGTAAGACTTATGATTCTCTCTGCCTGGGCGTTCATCATTTTTGTGATCCGTTACCAGGTAACNTTCGCATCCAATGATCGGTTTAATACCGTGCTTTTCCGCCTGTTTCACAAACGAAACCGCACCAAAAAGATTGCCGTGATCGGTCAGAGCCATCGCAGACATGCCTAACTCCGCCGCCCGTTCCATCAACCGGTCCATCCGGCAACACCCGTCCAGCAGACTGTAGTCTGAATGAACATGAAGGTGAACAAAATCTGTGTCTTTGTTAGCCAAGGGTAAGAGGTGGGACTTTATTCATCTCTAATGGGGAGTGTCCTTACAAGGTTTTCTTGCGCACATACCACAAGCAACTAGCTTAGACTGGAAAATAATGTGTGCGCAACAATTAGGAGACCAAATATTTCCTGCGGAGCAAACGCCAAAAAACAATCAAAAATGCCGATAAAGGTATTCCCAGGATCATCCCCAGTATGCCATCCAATGCGGTTCCCCAGAAAAAAACCGAGGCAATAATTATCACTGGGTGCAAACCAGTACGGTCTCCCATTACTTTGGGACTAAGCCAGTAACTTTCCAGCACCTGAACACTCGCAAAGGTGATGACACATCCCCACAACACATGCCATTGCCCACTATCCAAAATCCCTCCCGTTTGCAGATAGGAAACGGCAAAGACGGAGAGGATTCCGAGAATCGTACCCAAAAAAGGCACGATATTAAGAATTCCAAAAAACAAACCAAGGGTGATTCCAAACTTTAATCCAGAAAAGCTAAATCCGACCGCATACCCCAATCCCATCATTAGACCGATGATTAGTTGTCCCCGGAAAAACCCCTCCAGGATTTCTTTAAACTGCCGGATCAGGTAGAGCAAATCCTGACGAATTTCTTGGTTCAGGAAGTTCAATTGCCCGGCAAGATTGCCTAAGTGGTCCTCTTTGGACCCAAGAAAATAAAATAAATAAACCGGCACAATCGCCAGGCAAGCAAACAGGGAAAAGAAGGAACCAATCCCCGCCCATGCATCCTGCAGGGCCCGGGCCGAACCTTTCGACAGTTCCGGCATTCCATGGGCAAGATGTTCAAGCACCCGCTTCCATTCCCCCTTAAATTGCAAGACTTTTTGGGATACCGCCTTCCAAGTTTCGGGACTTACTGAAGTCCTAATTTTCTCCTCAATTCGTTCCGGCCAATCAATGGAAGCAGTCGCAAGTTCGCGCGATTGCCTGATCAACTCTCCCCCCAAGGACCATGTGGCAAGCGAACANGCACCTAAGATCAGAAGATAAAGAAATAAAATAGAAAAATTCCGGCTTAGNCCGGCCCTCTGCTCAATCCANTTAACAAAGGGAAACAACAGAATTGCCAAAACTGAGGCAATGGCCAGGGGCCAGAGTACGGAAGAAAAATAACTAAGAAAATTCCCAAAAAACTGGACAGTCCACATAGCCAAAACAACCAGAACAAACAGACATCCTATGAAGATGGTCACCCCCAGCAGTTTGGAGAGCCCAGGAGTCAATATTTCCGTTCTCTTTTCTTCTTCATTCATTGCGGTAAACTGGGTTTGATTCTTGCCTTTAGTTGAGGCGAAGGGCAAGAACCTCTTTTGTAAGAACCCTGCTCGAATTATTAACACAAATTGATTTTGGTAACGCAATACTAAGTAAATGGCTCAGTTTACAAAACCTTTTCTCTTTCCAGCATTTTTCTTTTTCTCCGCCCTGAAATTATTTGGCAGCGAAGAATTTGAGATAAATGAAAGGGTAAATTCTGTTTACCGTGCGATCGTCCGGATTGAAGTTGTTTCCGAAAGAGGTTCGAACGGAAGAATGTTAAAGTCCGGATCCACCGGCAGTGGTGTGATCATTGACGACACTGGTCTGGTGGTGACCAATCACCATGTCGCAGGAAAAGCAACCAGACTGACTTGTCGATTTTATGACGGGGAGGAGATCGCAGCAGATTTACTGGGTGCAGATGCCATGACAGACCTTGCCGTATTAAGACTGAGGCTGGGTGATCGCCCGAAAAAGGCACCCCCTATACAAACTGCAGTCTTCGGAGACTCNGACCTGGTCGTTGTCGGCGACCCCTGCTTTGCTATGGGTAGTCCGGCCGGGTTATCCCAATCAGTAACCCGGGGAATTATTTCCAACCTTGCNCTGATATCAAATCNGTCCTCNACCTTTCGACTGGATGGAGAAAATGTGGGAGAGTTGGTCAGGTGGCTTGGTCATGATGCGGTTATTTTCCCGGGCAACAGCGGGGGACCCCTGGTAAATGAAAAGGGAGAAATTATTGGTATTAATGAAGTTGCCATTGCAAGTCTGGGCGGNGCTATACCNGCCAATCTTGCCAAGCAGGTTGCCGCAGAGCTTGCAGAAAAGGGATACATTGAACGCTCGTGGACAGGGTTGGAATGTCAACCGTACTTAACAGGAACAAGAGCTGGCATTTTAGTATCCGGAGTGATTGATGGATCACCTGCCCAGTTAGTTGGGATGCTGCCCGGCGATATCATCACCNGGTTTGCCGGANAAAAAGTGGAGGCAAAAATCCCGGAAGACCTGCCTCCTTTTCACCAAATTATTTCTGCAATTCCTCCNGGCAAAGAAGTTAATATTTCCGGATATNGAGAAAACAGGGAGACAAACTGGTGCATCATCACCGAGAAACGGGAACCCGCATATCNACCNGAAAAAGAAGTTAAGAGCTGGGGTCTTACCGTACGCAACTTCACCCTACTTTCCTCACTGGAGGCCAGGAGGGAGAGCAAGTATGGAGTGCAGGTACATACAGTTGCTCAGGGAGGACCTTCATTTAGTGCAAAACCACGCCTGATTAAAAACGATGTAATCACAGAAATAAATGGGAGAAAGATTGNCAAAATTGATGACCTCATTTCCATCTCGGAAGAATTAACCGAGGGAAAAACAATGCCTGTTCCCGTGCTGGTTCGTTTNGAGAGAAATTTGGCNAATTATTTATCCGTAATCAAGATTGGTCCNGAAGCGGAAGAAAAAAGACCGCTNGAAGCATGGAAACCATGGCTGGGGGTAAGCACCCAGGTATTGACCAATGATTTAGCGGATGCACTGGGACTGGAAAAAACAAGTAGGGGTATACGGATATCCCAAGTTTTCCCGGACACACCTGCCAACAAAGCAGGTCTGCTCGCTGGGGATTTGATTTTCCGGATCGATGGACAACTCATACAGGCTTACCGGCCCGAAGATGTGGAAGTTTTTGGAAATATGATCAAACAATATCGTATTGATTCGAAGGTAACTTTTGAAATTTGGAGGGATGGAAAAACGCAAGATATCAACGCCACTCTTGAGAAACGGCCCACCCCGGCAAATGAACTGCCAGAGTTTGAGGATAAAGAACTTGAATATACGGTCAGGGAACTATCCTTTGCCGATCGGGTATTTTTAAGAATCCCCCCAGAAGAGCATGGGGTGNTGGTCGATAATATTGAGTCGGCCGGATGGGCGGCCTTGGCGGGTTTACGNCAGGGAGATATCCTCTTAGAAGTAAATCATCACCCAATACTCAACATTAAGGAATTGAAAGATTTCATGACTGAGATTAACCGGGAAAAGCCCGAACAGATCATCTTTTTTGTAAAGCGGGGAATTCACACCCTTTTCTTAGAGCTCGAACCGGAATGGGATCCTTCATGAAATACTTCTCAAAACTTTCTTTGTTTTTTTTGCTATTGGCGATGGTTGGGGGGGTCGCAGGGTATGGCGGATCCCCACCAAGCACGGTTTCAATTTGGAGAAACCTTCTCCAAAAAAAATCCGATTGCGTGACATGGGTCTCCGTGACTGTCCGGATTGAAGTAAGTGCAGGCGGACGGAGTTTNCCCCCATCCGAAAGAAAACTTGAAGCCCTTGGCACAGTGCTGGCACAGGATGGACTNATTGTCCTTTCCTTAAACCAAGTTGATCCGACTGACACTATTCTTTCGAGGATGCGCACACCAGGGGATATTAATGTAAACTACACCGAGGTGTTAATCCTCCGACCGGATGGTTCCGAGATCGAGGCCGATTTTTTACTCAAGGATGCAGACTTGGACCTCGCTTTTATTCGACCACAGACAAAGGATTCAGNNTCTGATAATTCTTTGTCTTTTCAGAATGTGCAATTCGACCCGGCCAATATTCCAACCATACAAGCCCTCGACGAAGTCGTGTCCTTGGGGAAACTGGGCCGAAACCTCTATCGTAAATCTATCCTGCAACGAGGCTGGGTAAATGCGGTCATCGATAAGCCGAGAGATTATTTTGTAGTGGAAAATGTCACCCCAGGAACCCCTGTTTTTGACAAATCCGGAATATGGATTGGCATCACTGCATTTCGCAAAGAAAGTGGCAAACCATCTGGTGTAATCACCGTGCCAGCCAAAGATGTGATGGAAATTGCGGAGCAGGTCAGGGAGCGGGCTGACTAAATTTGCCATTGCCCATTGTTTTGAAGAAAAGGTAATTACACTTAGTGCCACTATATAAAAAACAGATTTCTTCATACTCTGTATGCTTGTTTTCCTGGNCCCTTCTNTTCCTTCCTGGTTGTTCCAAGGAGGAAATAGTAACCACTGAAAAACTGGAATACCGCAAAGATAAAAATGGAGTTGTAAGGTTGTACTCGGCGGGAAATGATGACCCAGTCGGTCGATGGAAGTTTGCAAGGGTTACCGAGAATTATCCCAGTGGTCAGAAGAAATTTGAAATCGGCATAGTGGACGGTCTTCGGCACGGTTCGTTCTTCTTTTGGCAGCCAAACGGCTTAAAAAAATTGACCGGGTCCTTTGAAAAAGGAAAACGCGAAGGCACCTTTACATCCTANGGAAGAGCGGGTGAGATACTCTATCAAAAAAATTATTTTGAGGATGAACTAGAGGGCAATCTTTCCCTTTACTATTCTTTAACTAATGCAGAAGTTTTTCGTTACTTTGAAAAAACAAGAGAGGAAGGCTTAGAGGTTGGGGACATTCCGGTGACGAGTAACATCAGACTGGAGGCAACTTTTTCCAAAGGGATTCCGGTGGGNCCTTACCGGACCTACTACCACCCTCGCGGGCAGACCGGTTTATCCAGGGAGGATTTACTTGAGGAAGAGGGCCGATTTGATGAGAAGGGCAGACTTATTGGCAACCAGGTATGCTACTACCCNAGAACCGGGGGGCTCATTGTTTATTTACCTGATGACAAACCTCTGGAAACAGTCCATGAGCCAAACGCATACGGACTGTCTAAAGCAATTGACGAATGCTATCTGGCAATCTCTGAAATCCCCGCCTATCGAAACCCCCAGAACTTGCCGGCTAAAGTGTACTGCATTGATCACCGGGGAGGAAAAATCGCACCCGTCTGGTCATCTGAGATTACTGAACTTGCGGTGCGTGATAACCGGGGAAATATTTTGCCCGACCGATATGATCCAAACTTTGAATCCTACCGGGACCAGGCCGTTAAAAAAGCAAAGGATGTTGTTCTCTCTTCCGATTTATCCAACAATTCAATCCTGCCTGCCATAAACGGTAAAATTCCTGCTGTCGAAATCATTGCCCTCAATAATAAAGGTGAGATCAGGGACATTTTATGGAGTAGTATCTCCCGCAAGGACAGCTTGGATTTGGAACAAAGAATACTGCAAAAAAGGAAAAGGATTCACCGGTCCTGGGATGCAGGGGATGCCACGACTTCGGTGTGGTCCATTTCCTCGGGNCTCAACCTGATTATNCGGGAAGATTCCAAAGATCCCGCCATATTTCTGCCAAGCCAGCTGTAAGTTTTAAGTCCCTAATCTTTATTCAGCAATTCGAAGGGACTTTGCTGGGGAAGTGGCATATTTTCAAACGGATTGACTTGGGCATCTGTCTTCTGTGGTGCAGGCGGCTGGACATTGTCAAAAGGATTGCCCCCTGTGCCGTTACTACCGGTTTGTTCGAATGGATTGACCGCTGGATTTGGGCTGACTTGCTCTGAAGTATTTTCAGTTTTTGGGGCAGCCATATCAAAGGGACTGACTGGCGGTTGTTCAGCTCCATCGGAAAGCTCAGTTTCCTGGGTCTTTGGTAAAGCCCGGATCTGTCTTGGTGGGGGGAGTTTCTTTCCTACCCAGAAAGGAGTAATTGAATCAACCACTTCTTCGAATACAGAAACCACAGTCGGGCGGGAACGATACTTCCAGGAAAACCTGATTGGATCCGTAGGNTTGTGGTTTTCTAAATCTCTGAGAATTCGCCGGTCATACCCACCACCCTCACTGGGATACCCACCTACCCAAGGTAAATAAAAACGCCAGGGTTTTCCCTCTTCGATATTTTGCACATCTATCCATCTTTTNCCGGTTTTTAAAAGATAACCNATAAAAGTACCCTCCTCATATTTGGGAACTAATATCTCGGCATCAAGCAACCGAAGGTGGCCATCATGTACCCATTTAACCATCACCCGGTTTCCAACAGCCAANTCATCTATAAGTGCAATCGTTTTGCGATCAAACGCTCCCCCATTTGCTGGACCTTCACCACTCCATTGTGGAATAAAGCGGTGCAAAAAATCCCGATCGTCCAATACTTCAATCCAGCTATCCCCTTTGGAGGAAAGAATGCCTTCCATTTTACCTTTATTTGCCCAGCAATTCCGNCCATATCCCATCANCCATAAAACCAAAAACACAAGCATAACAAAGCGCTGTATCTGAAAATTTNTTCTTGGGTATAATTGATTCACTGTCTTCCTTTTACTAGGCTTTGTCTTGTCCAATCAAGCAGATCTGCATTGAATCTGTGACCAGGTGGAATTATTGCAGTGATATGGAAGGGATAATAAAGCTNTGGCGTGATGCATTGCACCAAGTTCTCGACCTCTATGAGCGCAAGCGTGGATCCATCAAAATCTTTTTTCCGATTCTGTTTGTTTTTTTCATTTTTTTGAATGTCTCCTGCTACTGGTGGGCGATTTTCACTGCATTCCCCCATTATATGATGACCCATGAGGCATCCCATTATATAAGATTGCAAGTTCCAGTTGGCATATTGGGAGCTCTTTTTGATAGCCTTTCCTTNTTCGTGACTATCTGGATAATCAGGCGGGCTCTTGCCTCCGCCAAAACTTCCGAGTACATCTTCCACCTGTCCCTCGACTTGGTAATCGCAGTACTGGCAACCTTCTGGGTGCTGTTTGTTTTTACATTCGGAGGATGGATGATCAGTTTGTGGGACACCGCACCCGAAGAACTGGCCGACCGGGGAACCAAGTATACCAATCGGGCAATTCAGGCAATTCAGGACCCAACCGGGCGGGAAAATGCTAAAAATATATACTTTGGCCTGATTATGGGAGTATCTGCAGCCCTGCCCACCTTTTTGCATCTCGGCCTTTTTATCTCCTCGGCCCTACGGTGCTTCAAGTTAGGGANAAAAGAAAAACCCGGCAAAGATAATGCTNCTGGTGAAAAAGGGGATCCACAGAACTGATAACTCACTGCCCAACCTCAAGGGCAATCCGGTATTCCCTGGCAGCACCAAAAAACAGATCTGTAAATGCGTCCACTGTATGATCAATCGGGTCGGAATAGCCACCACCCATGAATAAGAGCATGGGAATGCCAAGTTTTCTGCGCCATTTGAAAACTTTCTCGTTTCGTACCCTCATTCCTCCTCTCGATAAATTGAGCAATCCAAGCCCATCCATTTTTAACCCATCCACTCCAGCCTGGAAAAAAAGGAGGTCAAAACTGTAATTGGACAATTTCAAAAGCACATGATCAAGGGCGTCCAAAAACTCCTCATCCCCCGCTCCTTTGGGCAAACCGATGTCGATATCGCTCGATTTCTTTCGAAAAGGAAAATTATCCTGTCCGTGAATCGAAACAGTAAACACCCGCTCATCACCCTGAAAAATTTCGGCGGTTCCATCTCCCTGATGTACATCCAGGTCCAGTACTAAGACAGATTTTGCCTGTCCACGCCTGAGGGCAATCTCTGCACAAACTGCCAAATCATTAAAAATACAATATCCTGCACCCTCAGCCCGAAAAGCATGATGGGTACCCCCGGCCATATTTCCGGCAATTGGCATTCCCGCAAACAACAGATCAAGCCCTTCGATTGCACCGCCTACCAAACGCATTGTCCGCTCGACAATTTCTGGCTTCCAGGGACGCAAACCNATTCGACGAATTTCGCCTTCCTCCAAATCCTGTGCCAGAAAACGGTCCACATAATCGCATTGATGAACGAGTAAAATTTCCTCACGGGTGGCGGTGCGTGGTCGTCTCAGTTCAATCAATCCATCTCTATCGTCCCGCTCGACTTGCTCGGCAATGCGGGAATATCGGTCCACTGGGAAACGGGCACTGCGGTCGAGGCCAGATGAATAAATTTCATCATAAAACAAGGTCATACGCGTCCTTGGCNCGAAATTTTCATACAACCCAAATTTGTCCATCCTTCAATCATTCCTAATCTGTTATTTATGAGTATGCAAAACGCATTTCTTGGTTCCTTAGTAGGAGATGCCATCTCTATGCCCGTACACTGGTATTACAATCGGGATTCATTGGATTGTGACTACGGAGACTTTGACGATTACCTTCCTCCCCGTAACCCACACCCGGACAGCATTCTCTGGCGTTCTTCCTACCATCCGATCGGCCCCAAAGCCGACATTCTGTGCGACCAAGCAAAACATTGGGGGAAACGGGGGGTGCATTACCATCAGCACCTTCGGGCAGGTGAAAATACTCTCAACCTTAAACTTTCGGTCGAGCTCTATCGTTGGATCATTCTGCGTGGGGAGTATGACTTGGATGCCTGGCTATGCCGCTACGCTGAAGTCATGCTCACCCCTGGTTGGCACCGTGATACCTATGCCGAGGAATACCACCGGAATTTCTTCACCCGGTATGCCCGTGGCAAAGCACTAACTTCCTGTGCATCACCTGATTATCATATCGGGGCACTCAGCCTAATTCCTGGCTTGCTTGCCGGTTTGGAAGCCCTCGACATCACCGATCCAGCCATCCTCATACAGCATGCCGTTTCCTTCGTTCGGGCTACTCATGACCACGAATACTCCCTGCGTGCGGCTGCAGACTTTACCCGTATTCTTCTTCACGCAAATGANGGTACATCCATTCGCAAGGTTTTGGCAGAGCTTCCTGTCCCNGGAGTCTCAGTTGCCAAATTCATGAGCTGGGCTGATCTGCCNGANCGGGTGGTGGTTGGAGAAAAACTATCCACGGCATGTTACCTGCCGGAATCGTTCGTTGCCTCACTGTATTTTGCATGGAAATACCATGACGATTTTTCCCTTGCCCTACTCCAGAATGCAAANACCGGCGGNGACAATTGCCACCGTGCGGTAGTTGTGGGTGGTATTCTNGGNATTGGTTGTGGAGTCCCCAGAAGGTGGTTGCGNGGNTTGTTAGCAATGGAAGACTTACGCTGCGACCTACGGGTTTCGAAAGGTCTCAGTCTTTAAAAAAGGGCAAGTTGAACATCTTCGATTTTTTTTCTCTTCCTCCTATCTCCGCCAACCTTGCGGGATCCGTGTTTCTTCAGGACTTCACGGGTGTACTGTTTGCCCAGGACACTTTGCCGGACCTCGAAGATTCGGTCTTTCATTGTTTTTGCCCGTTCCTTTAGGCGTACGACAGGCGATGGATAACCCGCCAGACTAATTAGTTCGGCATGGGCAATCTCCGCAGGAGTATACTCCCCCAATTCCGGTACCCATTGCTTAACAAAAGTACCATCAGCATCATGATCCANAAACTGCTTGGATGGACTGTAAACCCGGATAGCATTTATTCCGGTTATACCAGCCTGCATTTGCAACTGNGAAAGATGAATGCCAGGCTCATAATCCAAAAACATCCGGGCAAGAGGGCCATGAATGGTACGCCAGGAAAGGTGTAGGCCAAAACAGGCGAAACTGACCACCATCGCCCGCATCCGAAAATTAAGAAAACCAGTTGCCGCCAAACATCGCATGCATGCATCTACTAATGGATATCCTGTTCGCCCCTCTAACCAAACCCCGAGCNTTTGGGCATCGTTCTCATAATCAATTGATTCATAGGCAGGATTGAGGGCGGTAAACTCCATCTGCGGACTGCCTTCCAATCGTTGCACAAAGTGATCACGCCAATACAGTCGTGATTCAAATGCTCGCAGGCTGCGCTTCCACGGACTCTGGATCTTTTCGGCATATACATGCTCCCTCCTCCGGTCCAACTGCTCAAAAACACTCCCCGTACTTATCGTACCCCAGGCAAGATGTGGAGACAGGCGTGAGCCTGCGGAAAAGGCAGAGTTTGGAGAAGAAATACCCCCTGAATACGCAGCCCCCCGATCTTGTAAAAAGGAATCAAGTGTATCCCAGGCACATCGCTCATTCACCTTTTGGAGATGTGGGGATATGGGCATTAAAAACTTTGGAAACACAGCGACAATTTCCTTCCATTCCATCGGGATGGAAAAGACAGATTTATCCTGAGGTGGNTTAAGATTGTTGGGGATTGGTAAGACCTTGAGTCTTCCTCCCCGGTTATTATTACGATTCCTGCGCTTCTGCTGTGCGGACATTCCCCTGACCACATTTGACCCAACCGACTCCACCCATTCCACCCCGTGTTCNCGGCACCATTCCCGTACCGCCCGATCCCGCCGGAAGGTTATATTGTTCCCTGTTTCCTGGTAGGAGCGCAATTTCTGGAATGGATGCGTTTTATAAAGAGTATTCAACTCCGCCACCACCTCACCCTTACCTTCCACAATTCCCGATCCGCGCTTGTGCAGACTGGCAAACAACCCCTTCAATGCTTGCCACTGGGCCTGCAAATGAAAAGATCCATAATCATTGGCATTCAAGACACTGGGTTCCCAGCAAAAAAAGGGAATCACTTCATCGGACGATTGTGTGGCTAAGAACAGGGAATGGTTATCGGATATACGAATATCCCGTTTGATCCACCACACTGTTCGCAAAACCACTCTTCTCCCTAGCCTTTTTGCCGGCGACATTTTTCCGAGCAATAAATTATTTGTTCCCATATCCCACGAATGATCCATTTTTTTCGGTTACGAAAAGNACGCCCACACCGCTTGCAGTNCTTTACCGCCAACTGGATTTTTTTTAAACCCATCAGTATTGCAGGTATGAGATGATCAAGGCACCNATCCATGCGACTGTCCTCCAAAGATTGGTACGGATCAAACGCTCGACCACCCGGTCTGTCTTTCCCTCCCTAATGAGCCTACGGTGACAGGGTGCGGATATAAAAAAAGTAACTGACCAGGCAAGCAGAACCGCCATTAATTTTGCCCAACAAAGATCATCACCCACAAAAAAACAACTACTGGCGGTATCGATCAATTGGGCAAGCATCAGGGGCAAAACAAACCAACCAATCAGGTTGCAATAGCGTGGATGCCACTGGGCAAAACGGTCCGGGGGGATTTCACGAAAAACCGGGTAGACGACAACCTGCACTAATCCTATAAGTACGAACATGGCAAAATCGATGCTCAATGCATGCTCGTGTAAAAATTCGAGAACTATACTCATGGTAATTGGGATGTCTGTTGTGCGGGAATAGTCTGTATACAATNATGTCCATACTCCACCATTGGGCAAACCCCTGGTTTGTCTCACTCCTGTTCCTCTTTACTACCGGTTGCCCGGATGGCGGACAAACCACGACAGCAAACTCCCCAACCCTTATCCACCCGACAACCGGTCAACCATTCCGCATACTCATACTTGGAGACTCGCTCACCGAGGGCTATGGGGTATCCCCTTCCCAGTGCTACCCCACTCTGCTCGAAGAAATGTTAAACGAAGAACATAGCGTGGGGGGGACACGCTACGAGGTGATAAATGGTGGCGTCACCGGATCTACCACAAGTGGGGGAGCCTCCCGCATAGACTGGCATCTACAAAACCCGCCCGATTTTCTGATCGTTGCTCTCGGGGGCAACGATGGTCTGCGTGGCATACCACCAGAGGAATCGAAAAAAAATCTCAGATCGATTGTCTTACAGGCACAGAAAAGGGAAGTCCCGGTAATAATCGCAGGCATGAAAATGCCCCCCAATTATGGCTCACAATATTTGCAAAGGTTTGAAAATATGTTCCCGCAACTGGCGGAGGAATTGAACATTCCCCTACTCCCCTTCCTCCTCGAAGGAGTGGGGGGTGAACCCCAGATGAACCTGCCCGACCGCATCCATCCCAACCCGGCCGGTCATCAACGAATTTGCCAAACTGTGTACCAGCACTTGATCAAACACCTTCCCAAAACCCAACCGTGAACCCCATCTTAAAAGTCCACCAAATCCACAAATCCTACCAACAGGGCGATCACCAGGTCGAAGTGCTTCAAAACCTCAGCATCGAGGCAGACAGGGGTGAAAAGGTGGCTATCCTCGGTCCCAGTGGATGCGGGAAATCCACCCTGCTGTCCCTGCTCGCCGGACTGGACAAACCCGACCGTGGATCCGTGGAAATTGATGGGCGTGATCTAGTCAGAATGAGCGAGGATGAACGGTCGATCATCCGCTCCCAGAAACTGGGCATTGTCTTTCAGCAATATCATCTCATGCGCAACCTGACCGCAGTCGAAAATGTAGGTTTGCCCATTGAACTCTCAGGTTCCTCAAATTTCCGTGACCGGGCAAGTCTGGCCCTTGAGGGAGTCGGTCTGTCTCACCGCCTCGGACATTTCCCCTCCGAATTATCAGGCGGGGAATGCCAACGAGTGGCTATCGCCCGGGCCTTAATCGGCCGGCCCTCCCTGGTACTGGCGGACGAACCATCGGGCAACCTCGATCAAAAAACTGGCGAAGAAATTATGAACCTGCTCTTTGGGCTTTGCCACGATCACAAAATCACCCTGCTTCTGGTCACCCATAACCAAGAACTGGCCCGGCGATGCGACCGTGCCCTTCTGCTCAAAGATGGTGCCCTACAAAATTTCGAGGGATGAAATTTATTGTACGCCATGCATGGCGGGAGATTCGTAACAGCCGGTCCTTCTGTTTTTTCTACTCCCTCAACCTTGCCCTTGGACTGATGGGCTTTGTGGTGGTCGATGCCTTTCGTGAATCGATTGAGTCCAAGGTAACCAGCGAATCCAGGGAATTGCTCGGGGCTGACCTTGCCCTGCGTGCCCGTCGATCCTTCACTACATTGGAATTGGAAAAAGCCCGTGCCACCCTGCCCGCCAATACTGGTGAAGCAAAAGCGGTGGATTTTTTCTCGATGGCCGCCGGACCAACTGGGCGCAGCCGGTTGGTAAAAGTGGTGGCAATAGACCACGGGTTCCCCTTTCATGGATCTTTTACCTTACGTGAGGGTGGTAAAAAAACTGGGGATCAGCTCAGTTTGCTGCATAGCCAAAAGCATGCCTGGATCTATCCGGAAGCCCGGGCTCAACTGGGAATAAAGCTGGGACAAGAACTCCAACTTGGAGAGACCAAATTCCGTATAAACGACCTTATTATCGAGGAGTCCGGTCTTGCTTTTCAACCGACAGACCTGGCACCTAAAGTATTTATTAGCCGGACATACCTCGAGGAAACCAATTTGCTTAGGGCAGGAAGTCTTGCCTATCATACTTATCTTTTCCGCCTACCTGAGGGGGCGGACATCCCGGCATTTGGCAGGGGTTTGGAAAGGGTGCTTGATTCCCCTGAAATTCGCACTTACACCCACCGGCAAGCCGGTCACCGGGCAGGCAGGTTATTGCGGTATCTTTCCGATTTTTTATCTTTGGTTTCCCTAGTTGCTCTGTTTCTTGCCTGTCTCGGGAGCGGTTTTCTTTTTCATGGATTTTTAAATCACCGCATGCCCGAACTCGCCACCCTTATCAGTCTTGGTGCTACCCGTTCCACTGCCCTGCGAATATTCCTCTTCCAACTTTTCCTGCTCGGTTTTTTTGCCTCGGTGCCTGCCACTGTTGCCTCTTGCCTCCTTCTGCCCATGCTCAGCAACCTGCTCTCCGGACTTAGCTCCACCGAAGTGCAGGTATATGTCAGTCTCCGCAGTATCCTGCTGACCTTTGGCGTGGCGGTGGGTGCGGGATGTTTGCTCGCCTTGCCTTCCCTGGCCAAAGTAAAACGGTTACGCCCCACCGAACTTTTTCAGGAAGCCGCCCGTCCGGGCTCCCGGCCCTTGCCCATGAGTATGCTCCATGCCCTGCCAGGTTTGGCCGCATTCTGGGCACTTTGCCTGGTTCAATCCCATTCTGACAAACTGGCAAATGTATTTTTTGGCTGCTTCTTAGGCTCGCTTATCTTGCTTTATTTCCTCGCCCGTTTTGGATTTGGACTGGGAGAAAAGTTTCTTCATAACGCCGCCCTCCCCATCCGCCTGGCTGCACGTTCCCTCGCTCGCAACCGGGCTGGTGCCCTGACCGGCTTTCTTGCCATTGGCCTGGGAGTATTACTGCTCACTCTCATTCCCCAGACCCATCACGGACTGGGCAAAGAAATCGGACTGGATGAACCAAGGAGCAACCTGCCCAGCCTCTTTCTCTTTGACCTTCAGGAAGAACAGCTCCCCGCGGTGCAATCATTACTCGAAAGCGAGGGTACACCGCTTGGCAATGTTACCCCCTGGGTTCGGGGGAAAATTAAAACCCTCAAAGGTTTACCCTACCAACGATCTCTCCGACGGGAGGAGGAAATGAACAACCCGGATGAACAAAGACGTAACGCTTTCCGCAACCGTAGTTTCAACCTGAGCTACCGTGAACACTTACTGGAAAGCGAACAGCTACTTGCAGGACGCCCCTTTTCCGGCCGCTATGAACCCACTACTGGCAAGCCTGCCGAAATCTCAGTGGAGCACAAGTATGCGCAAGCACTTGGGCTGAATCTGGGGGATCGTATGGGTATTGAGGTGTCTGGTATTCTCATCGAGGCAGAAGTGGTTAATTTACGCCGGGTCAGATGGACCAGCTTTCAGCCAAATTTTTTCGTTCAGATGCAACCGGGCGTGCTCGACCGGGCACCCAAGACCTTTCTTGGTACCCTCCATCATTTGAGCCAGGAAAAAAAGGCACAGATTCAGGATCAGCTTGTCCGCAAGTTCCCCACAGTTTCGATCCTCGATGTGGAACGGACCGGAAAAAAAATCCTCCAAGTGGTCGGACAAATGACCTGGGCCCTTCAACTAATGGCCGCCCTGTCCATCCTTGCCGGCCTGGTGATTCTTTACTGTGTGGTAAGGGAAAAAACACGCAGTCAGAGCTGGGAGATAAACCTGCAGAAAGTACTTGGTTCCACCACTAAACAATTGCGCCGTCAAGTATGGGTCGAGTTTGGTCTTCTTGGCGGGGGTGCCGCCATCATTGGAACCCTGCTTAGCCTGGTTACCAGTTACCTGCTCTCCGTCCAAGTATTTGACCGGGTATGGAGTTTTCGCTGGGACCTCCCCGTCCTAGTGGTACTGTGCGTGATCATTCTTTCTGTCATCACCGCAGATTTTGGTGCCCGGCGTGCCCTTCGACAAAAACCCGCCCGTTTACTGCAGGAAGGCTGAACCAAAGCCAATCGCTTTGTACCTTGTACCGAAGGGGTTGCTGGGTTAATGTCAATTTACCGCAACCCACATGAGCATGCATCTCCAACCAGGATGAAAGAAGAACTCGTACAGCAGCAGAAAAAAAAGTTCTACCCGCTAAGTGATCCCCTGCGACAGTACCTTGTGGACTACAAGCGGCAGCTCAACCTGCCGGTGCATTATGAAAATCTTCTCCAATCTGAGGATTGCTACCCGGTCATGAATGCAAAAAATGAGGATACCCTCTGGCAAACCATGGTCTATGACCAAAATTATGGCCGGGAAATATTTGAGGGACTAAAAAAAATCTATGTTCTTTTGCGCTCCGGCGGAGACGAACGCATCCTGCCCAACCTCTATGTCGACCGGGTGGACTACTGTACCTTTGGCAACACCAAGCCCTTCCGTATCCGTATCGTCAATCAATACAATGATAACCACGATTATTTTTATGTTAAAAGAGCGGATGCCTCCCGGGTTTATGGGCTGGAACTCGAGCAACTTCTATCTCCTAACGAAATTAACTTCCAGGTGGATAAACATACCCTGATTGAGGAACATATCATTGGAGTGCCGGGGGATGATTTTATTAGGGATTATTTGCAACGGGAAGAATTAAACGAAGTCCGCTTGGCCAAAGAATTTATTAAATTTAATGAACGTTGCTTTGTGCGCTTACTGGGGGATATGCGGGCCTATAATTATGTGGTGGAAATGACCCCGGACCTTGAACATACCCAGTACCGTGTCCGGGCGATCGATTTTGACCAGCAATCCTATGAAGGAAAGCGCAGTTTTTACCTCCCCCAGTTTTTCAAAAATAATTTACCGGTGGTCAACCTCTGCACCAGCTTGATCAATAAGGATACCAGTCTGCAATACCAGCGTGAGGAACGCACCCTCATTCAACGGCGTTTCAATTTTTCCCAGACGCGGATCAAGCGCCTGCGCACTTGTATGTGCGAAGACCAGATATCAAGTGATGAAAAAGTTCGGCGCCTTCGCGAAGAACTTGCCCGGATGCACAAGGATAAACGTTTCGAATCCTGCCAGACCATGGGTGAAATCACCTTTCTTAACATTGCCATTGTGCTCGACCTTGCAAAAGAAGCACCCGCCCGCTTTCTGCGGTGATTTATCCTGGAATGTAAAATCTACCCTGTGGTGCGTAATCCGCTGGCAATCGCATTTACCACAAGGAGCATTCTTTCCACCCGTTCGGGTTGGTCCCCTCCATCAGTGCGGAACTCCCGCAACAGGCGGATTTGCTGACTATGCAAAAGACCCAGGGCGTCCTCCCTCACCTGAAGAGTCTTCCAAAAGCGCGGCCTTCTATCCTGCAGGTTTCCCTGAAAAAGAGTGTTGAAATGTTTTTCCGCCAGATCACGTTCGTGCATAATTTTATCGAGCATCAATCCACGCAGGTCCGGATTTTCAACCAAGCCGGCATAGGCTCGCATCCATTGAGGGTCGGAACTGGCCAGGCTGCTTTCAGCATTGTAAAAGACATAGCGCAAAAAAGAACTCCTTGCCACTAAGTCAGGAAGATTGGCAAACAATTCAGGATGGTCTTTTTTTAACGATTCCATACCCGCCCCCACACCATACCAGCCTGGCAGGTAATAGCGCGACTGGTTCCAGCTGAACACCCATGGAATCGCCCGTAAATCCTGCAGGCTTGCCTGCCCGGTCCGTCGGCTTGGCCTCGAGCCAATCCGGCTGCGCTCAATTGCATCGATCGGGGTTGCCTGCCGGTAAAACTCGACAAAACCATCCGTCTCCAGCAGCTCCCGGTAGGCCAAACGCGAGGATTCTGCCAGGCAGTCCATTACTGCGGTGATTTCACTGGGTTCTTTCTTGGCCAAGGTGAGCAACTGGGCACCGAGTGAACCGGCGAGCAAGGTCTCCAGGTTGGAAGATGCGGTGGTTGCGGTGTTAAACTTCTGTCCGATCACTTCACCCTGCTCAGTGAGGCGCAATCCACCGGCAAGAGAACCGGCGGGCAATGCCTCAAGAAAACGGTGGGTTGGTCCGGCCCCCCGCCCAACCGTGCCCCCACGACCATGGAAAAAAGTAAGGGTGACTCCATGCTTCTCTCCGATTTCCAGTAATCTTTTCTGGGCACGTTGCAGAGCCCACTGGCTGGCAATTATTCCTGTGTCCTTATTGCTGTCACTATATCCAAGCATGATCACCTGATAAGGTTGCCCCCTGTTATTAGTCAGGCTTGCCCGGGCACAGGGATGAGAGAGAAAATCATCTATTATCTGGGGTGCGGCTTCGAGGTCCTCAAAAGTCTCAAATAAGGGAACCACGGGTAACACACATGCCATTGCCCCCTCCTTCATCCGGGTCAGACCCACCTCTTTTCCCAAAACATAGACCACCAATAAATCCGCTACTGAGCGGGTCATACTCACCACCAGGCAGCCCAGTCCCTCCTCTCCCCGGGTATCGAGGTGATGGATTAACTCGGCAAAGGTTGCCCGTACCTCCTCTGCCTCAGGGGGCAACTCCATGGATGCATGGGTCATGGGGCGTGGGTTATTAAGTTCGGCATTTAAAAATTCCAATTTTTTCTCCAGCGACCACTGATCAAAATTTTCTCCGTCCTCAATCCCGGCCGCCTCCATCATCTGGCCAAGGGCAAGATCATAGGCGGCACTGTTCTGACGGATGTCCAACCGGGCGAGATGCAGCCCAAAACTATTGATCAGACGGAGAACCGGACGCACATAGAGGTTTACTGTGCGCATCGCACCCGCCTCTTCCAGGCTGGCAATCAAGAGCTTTAAGTTTTCCCGCAATGGGTTGATTCCTTCATCCAAACGATCTGCCATTTCCAGAACATAGACTTTCCAGAGCTCTCCCTCTTCGGCAGATATTCCCCATGCCTGCAAACGCTCAATCAATGTTCCCGGTGCTTCCAACCCGGCCCGGCTAAACGCCAGTTTCTGTCCAAGTTCAAGCAGACGGGAACGCACCACTTCCCTCGCCCCCTCGTTTAGGGTTTGGAGAGTGTTTCGGGTTAACTTGGCGGTTACTTTTGGGTGCCCATCCCGATCGCCGCCCACCCAGGAACCAAAGACAAGCGAAGGTAGTTCATCATCCCTTAAAGGAGGAGCATCCGGCCATACCTGCTCCCAGGCATGGCGCAAACGGTCATCGAGGTTATTAAAAACCACCGGAAATACCTGTTTTAAGTAATAGCTTAAGTTTTCCAGTTCGTTTTCCACCTCCGGTTTACGGGAAAAAATTTCGCCGGTCAGCCACAAACGTTCAAGCACTGCATGTAAGCTGCGCTTACAAAAGGTCTCTTCAAATGATGTCTCCACTGCATCCCGTTTGCGCATCAACCGGACAATTTCCCGGTGCAATCCCAGCACCGCCCACCGCTTCGCCTCGGTTGGATGCTTGGTAAAAACCGGCTCCACTTTTACCTGCCTGAGTTTTCCCCTGACCTCTTCCTCGCTAAACCCGGCTTGACTGAGTAGCCTCAGGTACCTTCCCCAGCGTCCCGGTTCGGCGTCCCCGCCCAGTTCTTTTTCCCGAAGCCTGGAGCTCCTTCCCGATCCATGTTCTTCAACCAGATTGAGCAATTGAAAATAAAAAGAAATTGCCTGAATGGTCTGAGGATCAAGCACACCATCTGGATCGGAAAAATCCCGGCTTCTCAAGAGCTTGGACGCTCCGCTTACCCCCAGGCTTTCCAGCACACGGGCAAAGGATTGAACAAGGAATTGATGATCGGCTGAGACTTGCTCAAGCCCAGACTCAATCGAGCGGCCAAATGCCTGTTTTTCTTGGGTAATGTTTTCCATTTTCGAGTAGTCTTTAATAAAGCAATAAATATTCCCTACAAGCGACTTCGGTCATAGATGAGCAAATTTTATCCCCTGCACCATTGTTTTTCAGTCCTTGCCTAAAGTGCGCTTCCCTGATGTGCTTGTGTACAGAGGGGACAATTTTACTTTGGGGGAAAAATGAAAAAAAATAGTAAGCCAGTTGCAGAATGGAAAAAACTTGTGGAGGATTACCAACATCCACACCTTGGTCGTGCCCTCTGGCAATGTGCCAACACCCTTGGTCCCATCCTTGGGATTTGGATTGCTCTTTACTTCCTAAAAGATGCTTCCTGGCTGTTGACCATTGCTTTGGCCACGTTGGCCGGTTTATTTCTGGTGCGGGCATTCATTATTTTCCACGACTGTGGACACGGTTCCTTCTTCAAAAACAAGAAAGCCAACGATGCCCTGGGCTTCTTCACCGGCATGCTCACCTTTACTCCCTACCACCACTGGAAGTGGGAACACGCGGTGCACCACGCCACAAATGGAGATTTGGACAAGCGTGGGATCGGGGATGTCTGGACGATGACAGTGGAAGAATACCTCACCTCATCGCGTCGCATCAAATTAAGCTATCGACTTTTGCGTAATCCATTCATCCTTTTCGGGTTGGCCCCCCTGTTTCTTTTCTTCGTGCTTGAGCGGTTTCCCTCCTCTCAATGCAAACCGCGCGAACGCAGATCCGTTTACCTGATGAACCTTACCCTACTGCTTTATGGTACCGCCATGAGTATGATTTATGGCTTGGTACCCTTTCTTATTTTCCAGACCATCATGATGGGCGTGGCCGGGGGGTGTGGAATTTGGCTGTTCTATGTTCAGCACCAATTCGAGGATACTTACTGGGCACAAGGTAAAGACTGGGACTTCACCACCGCAGCGATGGAAGGAAGCAGTTACTACAAACTGCCCAAGATCATGCAATGGTTCTCTGGAAACATTGGCTTCCACCATATTCATCACCTCAACCCGATGATTCCAAACTACAACCTGGAAAAATGCCATCATTCCGACCCCTTCTTTCAGGTCGCTCCGGAACTCAGTCTTTTATCCAGTCTAAAAACAATTAAATTTCGGCTTTGGGACGAAGCCAATGGAAAAATGATCAGTTTTCGGGATCTTAAAAATCAACTCGCCGAGAGCGAACTAAGAACAGCCGCCTAGCCCTGCCCTGGCGGTTTTCTTTTTAGGATCAGGAGTCGGAATTGGCAAGGATGCCCGCCCGGTTTTTCCATTGCACTCAGTTTTGAATGCCCCCCGGCTCCGGGCAAATTAATTTCGCCCATTTTCCTCGGTGAACGATCCCGGTCAATCAGCAGCGGTGGAACCACCTCACGAATGATTTTTGACCGTAAAAATTCCCCTTAAAGGGTGAGTTTCATAACCAAGTCCGGATCCTTTTTCGGGCATGAAGCGATTTACCTGGACCGCACAATTGCGTAATAGCAACCCAACTCTCCCTGAGGTATCGAAAAGTAGGGAGAAAGTTGGTGCACCCCTTTAGTCAGGTTTATCTCAAAGGTTACGGACTCGGCATCATTGCCCACCGCTATGGTATCAAAATCCTTGCCGTTTAAGCGCATGGTCGCAGAGGTCGCTCCGATGCCATGACCTGGTTGTGCCCGGAATGCTCTGTCCGCCCCGGGCACCTGCTCCCCTGCGGGAAGTGATTCATTTATTTTCTTTCCCGATTCCGCAGGCCAGCGACGAACCTCCACTTCATACAATCCACTTTTGATCACCTTGATTGCCCAGTGCCCCTGGTGTTTTAGGTTTTTACTATTTGTTCGGATCGGTAATTTCGCCCGGTTTTGCTGCTGATTCCACGGGGGATATGCTTCCTGTATCCAGTCATGACTGGTAAGGGAAACGACCGGATGGTCATGGTGTCCGATGTGCAGTTCTGTGGTACGGGCAAATGTTGGCTCCAGCTCTGCCCACCACGCATCGTAAAATGCTCTCATTTTCGCCACCTTTTCCGGATGTTTGCCTGATATATCCTGCTCCTGCCCCGGGTCGGTTTCGATGTTGTATAATTCCTTGCCATTTATCAGGCGCCAGCCCTGGCTCATCACCGAAGACTGCTTCCATTTTATGGGATCTCGAACCCGCTGGGAATCAGTAACGAGTATACGTTCTGCCCAGTCTGCACTCTTGGGATTTTCCAAAACACTGCGAAGAGACAAACCATCAAACTTATACCCCTGCGGTCTGGGGGCTCCGATTAGGTCGAGCAGGGTTGGAGCAATATCCACGGCATGGCATAGAGTATCAATTTTTTTCAGGTTATTCATCCCCCCCTTTGGCCAGTGCAGGAAGAAAGGCACCCGGTGACCACCTTCATACTCGCTTCCTTTTCGTCCACGCATACCCGCATTGTAAACATCCTTCCCAAAGGCAGTTCCGTTGTCGGTGGTAAATATGAAGATGGTATTCTGGTAAATCCCCAGTTTTTTTAACAGTTCCCGGGTCCTGCCAACATTTTCATCAATGTTGGTAATCATACCAAGGAAGGCAGCAGTACGGTCGGGCTGCCCCTTATACAAATCCATGTACCGTTGGGGACAATGCAGGGGCCCATGAGGTGCATTGGTGGAGATGTAGGCCAAAAAAGGGGTTTTCCTCTTGGCACACTTGGCAATGAAATTGTTTGCCTGATCAAAAAAGACATCGGTACAGAATCCTTTGGCAGGAACAATTCTTCCGTTGTGAAAGTATCCTCCATCAAAGTACGAATTATCCCAGACATCCGGTGTCTGCCCTACTCCGCCCCCACCATGGCGATAGACTTCGTCAAACCCACGATCCTCCGGACGGTAGGGAAAATTATCCCCAAGGTGCCACTTTCCAAACATCCCTGTCTGGTATCCCGCATTCTTGAAAAACTGCCCTAATGTTCCCTCGTCCTCGCGCAGCATGGACCGCCCCATAATAGTGTGCCATGCACCGGTGCGATTTGTCCAATGGCCAGACATCAGTGCCGCCCGAGTAGGCGAGCAGGTCGGAGCCACATGATAATCAGTTAACCAGACGGACTCGTTTGCCAAGCGGTCAAGATGGGGAGTCTGAATTACAGGATTCCCAGTACATCCCAGATCGCCATATCCCTGATCGTCAGTAATTACAAAGACTACATTGGGTTGATTTTCCTTGAGGGCCGCCCCCGTTAGGGTGAGCAAACCAAAGCAGGTCAACGGTGCGAATTTAAAGATATTCTTCATTGATCTCTTCTTACTATTTAGCAGGGCACCTGACCATAAGGAAATTCAGACGGAACGGACCTTCCTGATCAGGCTTGGTCTTGAACGATTGATCGATTACAAATAGAAACTAACCAGTATGAAATTGTTACTACCTTTTACTTTGATTCTTATGCTTTGGGGGACTGCGTGCTCCGAGCATATACACGATGAGAATTGCCAATCCCATGATGGTTATCATGTGCACACTGCCCTGATGGGAGGAGAACTTATCCCGGTCGATGAACATGGCTGTGGATACAACCTAGAACTGTTAATCGATGAATCAGACCACTTGTCCATTTACATTCTCGATGCCCACGCCGAAGGCTTTGTGCGTATCAGCCAGGCCACACTGGAAGTATCAATTAAAGAAAACAATCAAAGTACTGTTCTTACACTTGATGCGGTGGCAGATTCTGCAACCGGAGAAACTGTGGGAGATACTTCCCACTTCCGAACCCCTGATTCCATCCAGGTTGCCAGACCTTTCTCCGGCCATGTTAAGTCGCTGGTAATTGGATCGCACGAATACAACCAGACCAAAATTTCATATCCTGGAATTGGAAAATAAGAAGA
This sequence comes from Opitutia bacterium, assembly GCA_002686835.1. GTDB lineage: Bacteria > Verrucomicrobiota > Verrucomicrobiia > Opitutales > Seribacteraceae > Chordibacter. Next base: position 38,751 of record NYYP01000010.1, read on the forward strand.
TTATGAGTATCGAACAAAAGCGCGACCAACTAGTCGATGAACTCATGCCTTTTGAGGATCACCTCGAAAGATTTTCCTATGTCATCGAGCGGGCAAAGGATGCCCCGGGACTCGATCAGGAATACAAGATCGATACCTTCTTGATCAAAGGCTGTGTTTCCCAGCTTTGGATATTTCCAAAATTTGAGGATGGTAAATGTTTCTTTCAGGCAGATTCCGATGCATCCATCACCAAGGGTACTGCCACCCTGCTGTGTGAACTATACAGCGGAGAAAGCCCACAGGATGTGATCAATCTTGAGCCCGATTTTTTGTCCGAAGTTGGAATCACGCAGCATCTCTCGCCCAATCGGCGCAATGGACTTACCGGTGTGCGGGACAAAATAAAATCCTATGCCCAGCACTGCCTCAAAAAATCGTCTTAAAGTTTTGGAAAGGTTATTGTCTTACTGCCCACGGAAAAAGTTCTTTGGGTAACGCTTCCACATGCACAACCACATCTGCCTCCTGATGCTTTAGCCTTATACGATTGAGGAAGTCTATGCTCACTGCTGTCTGAGCTGCGGGATTTTTAAATTGCTGGCGCATAATATTTAACTGAGCCATTCCCAGCGATGCCTGCCCAACACTCCATATAGACTGGGCAGATTGGACATCCTTACAACTTACAACCAGATCTAGGTGTGCCCGGCCTCCTGAAAACTTTGCTGTGCCAGAAATTTCTTCTATCTGATATACCGCATCCCCAAGAGTGGTTGCGAGAGGACCGAGCGGGCCATTGGGATCGGATAGTTTATTGGCTTCCATTTGCCTGAGAAGTTCACCATCCATAGGCACAGAAATTTTGGCAATCGCACTACTTTCAGGCTGTGTTAGTGCAGCAGTGCTGTGGTTTTCGTGTTCAAAAAATGCGAGCACATTTTTTCTGGAACCCAGGGCAAAGGTGGTGGTGTTCTCTTCTGACTGCATGCCCAGAACAATTTTGATTTTCTTCATTCCCATTTTTTGAAATGAATTATCTATCGCACTCATAGGCATTGAAAATATAGCGGCTTCACCGATCTTTTCTGATTTCTCCATTCCCAAATAGAGCTCCTTTTTAATGCGCGGTCTTTTGCTCATTTCATCGATTGCATCGGGTTCTATCCGTGCATCTCTGCGGAAGCGTTCAATATCAGATGCATTGAATGCAGGTCCGGATGCCCACCGGTCAAATTTCTCAAAAAATGTATTAGGGGTTACCCCTCCCTTAGTTCTTAGAATAAAGGTGAAAGAAGAGTTATTTAAAGCTTGGTAATTCCCTGAAGTGGAAACAGGAAAATTGACCATGGTTTGCAGAAAGTTCCCCACAATAAAAGAGACCTCACTTGCTTCCTTGATTTGCACACCCATCTCCTTTTGCAAATCCACGAGATGATGGTTGTTCACTATACTGTTGTAGCCAAAGCCAAGCAATCCATAGGTATTGAGTACTTCATTAAAGTAAGGGCTTCCCAGTAACTGATCAGGCTTCAGCGAAAAAACCGCCGCTTTCTCATCAGGTTTCCAACTGGCAAATACCGAAATTGATACCAAACAGGCCAGTACCCAAATGGATAAATTTTTCATAATTTATCCTAAAGATCGAAATTGGAACGGATCGCTTCGATAGTAGCGTTTAATTTCTCCAGGCATACACGGCGGGCATCATACGCGTGTTGTCCATCCTCCGGACAACCATGGGGTGAAACCCAACCCATTCCCTTTTCCTCATGCAAATGATGTACTTTCTCCAGCCAAAGGTGGATTTTTTCAAGGTTAGCCAGCAGTCTGTTTCCCTCCTTTGGTTCTTCTAGTGGACGGGTATAGGGCACTCGCTGGGTTCCCCCATTTTCATCCTTGTATTCCTCCCACTCAATTTCAGCAGTCTGACAGGTTTCCCAGAAACGTAACTTGGACAAATCGATCCAAGGTTCGATTACTGCCTGAGCCATAGACTCAATTTCAGGCATGGCAATCTCGGCAAATGACTCATCTGCCTGAGGCTCAAAGTTCGATTCCGCCTCAATTAACAACTGGGCTTTTTCATCCAAAGACTCAGCCAATCCTTTGATCATTGCATACCGTATCTGGGCTTGCAGATTGCCATGGAGCATCAGATCGACCGCATCAAAATCCATGGTTTCCTCTGCAACTTCAGGTTGCTCGTTTTGCTCTTCAGTGGCTGGGGCTTCTTCTCTGGTTTCCATAATGGTTAAAAATTGAATCAGTTTTTACCCTAATGGACGGTTCTCTTCCAGCCAATGTTCAAATGAAGCGATTTGTAGCATACAAAAATTAGACAACTTTTGTCAGATCTGTACCCGTTATTGGTGTGTAAAAGTAGATATTCATGAAATATTCACCACCAAAAAACAAGAAGGCCATCTCGATTGTGACACAAACCGCCAAATGATTTACGCTTTTTTAGGGTTAATTTTTTGAGTGAGTTCTATTATATCCTAACAATATAATTAAATGATTATTCGCAGCCTATTAATCGTAACCGTTTTCCCGTTTTCTATGCTCCTGGGAAAACCGGAGGGAGAAATACAATTCAACCGGGATGTCCGCCCCATTCTTTCCGGCAAATGCTTCCACTGCCACGGACCCTCGGAAAAGTTCCGTGAGGCAGACTTACGACTCGATCTCCCCGAGGAAGCCTACTTTGAGAAGGATGGATTTGCTGCGATTGTTCCAGGCAGCACCGATGACAGTGAGGCATGGCACCGCATCATGTCCGACGATCCCGATGAGATCATGCCCCCACCTGAGAGCAAAAAAGAGATGACTGAGGAGGAAAAAGAGATCATCACCAAGTGGATCGAACAGGGAGCCAAGTGGGAAGGCCACTGGTCTTACCTTCCCGTTACCAAGCCTGCGATTCCTGAAACCTCTGATAAAAAATGGGCAAAAAATGAAATCGACCACTTCATTCTCTCCAAACTGGACGACCTGGGAATGAAACCATCCCCCGAGGCGGACAGGCGCACCCTCATTCGCCGCCTCTATCTTGACCTTACCGGTCTCCCCCCCCGCCCTGCTGAGGTGAACGAATATTTGAACGATCAATCTCCAGATGCCTATGAAAAAGTGGTTGATCGTTTGCTCGCATCCGATGAGTACGCCGAACGGATGACACTCGTGTGGATGGATGCCGCCCGCTACGGGGACACCTCCGTATTCCACGACGATGGTCCGCGGGACATGTGGCCTTGGAGGGACTGGGTACTCAACGCTTACCGGGACAACAAGCCTTTTGACGAATTTACCATCGAACAGATCGCCGGAGATCTGCTCCCCGAAGCATCCTTGCAGCAAAAAATTGCTTCCGGGTTTAACCGCAACCACGCCACCACCGATGAGGGCGGTGCGATTGCAGAGGAGTTCCGGGTGGAATATGTGGTGGACCGGGTAAAGACCACTTCCAATGTCTGGCTGGGGATGACTTTTGAATGTGCCCAGTGCCATGATCATATGTACGACCCGTTCTCCCAGCACGAGTATTATCAGATGTTTGCCTTCTTTAACAACAATGCCGATCCCGGTATGCAAACCCGCCGCGGAAACCAGGCTCCCGTTGTGGAAATCATGACTCCGGAGCGCAAAAAACAACTGGCGGATTCCGAGAAGGTATTGCAGGAGGCACGCGGCAAACTCAATGCCCGCCGCCAGCAATCCCTCGACCCTTTTAAAAATTGGTTCGCTCAATGTTCCAAAGACATCAAAACCAACCAGGGCATTCTCGAACCAGAAGGCTTGGTAGGCTTCTTCCCGTTTGACCGGGTCGATCTGGAAAACAACAAATCCGACCATGGCGTACCCGAAGCAACCCCATCGATTTTAAGGGATTCCCCCATCAAGGTGGCGAATGCCAAATTCAAAAGCGGAATTAGAATTGAAAAAAATGCCTATGCCGAAGTTCCCAACTTTGGAGATTTCGAGCATAACCAGGCATTTTCTTTAAGTGCATGGGTAAGGCCATCCAATAACCAGCTAAGCGGTGCAGTGATTGGAAAAATGGATGAATCCAATAAATTCCGAGGCTATGACCTTTGGTTTGAAGGCGGGCGCCCCGGTATGCACATTATTCATGCCTGGCCAAACAACTCTCACAAAGTGGTCGCTAAAAAACAGCTAAAGCAAAACCAGTGGCAACATGTTTGTGTAACCTACAACGGGCAAGCTGCGGCCAACTCGGTGGAAATCTATGTGAATGGTAAAAAGCAGGACAAAGGAAACCCTCACCACACTTTAAAGAAGAGCAGTATCCGTACGGATAAACCTTTTCATATAGGCCGAAGATTCAAAACAGCTCAGTTAAATGATACTGATATTGATGATATCCGGGTTTACAACCGGGCCCTTCCCGAAAAAGAAGTGGCCGAGGTAATGGAACTGTCCTACCGCTTCATTCCCGAGCCCAAGGGCTTGGTCTCTTCAATCGACTTTAATTCCTTTGAGGGCAACCAGACCAAGGACAGCACCAACGGGAAGGACACCTATGTAATCCATGACAAAGCCCAACAGACTGAACTGGGCAAGGTAGCCTCAGGCTTTAAGGTCGAGCAAAGTGGCTTTATCGAGTCCCCAAC
>NYYP01000011.1 GCA_002686835.1 Opitutia bacterium
CCATCCATTGCTAAAGTAGCTGAGTCAAAATTGACATAAATTAATTTAGGGATACGAGGAACGGTTTTATTATCTTCTACTTGAACTCTATCCAATGCATTCTTTTCGAAATTTTGGGGAATCTCGCCGCGATATTGTTTTCTTAAATCGACTGATTTTACTTTTAGATAATCGAGATAACCTGAATGGTTTAAAGAAATCCAAATCAGAGGGATAATCAAAAGTGCAATAAATGTGTACTTAGACTCTTTACTTAGCTTCATCATAACATTATGAAAAAATGGAAAATGAATTCATTAACTGAGCATCGTAAAGACCTTAGTTTTAGCCAAGCCGAAAAGCAAAATTGTTAAGGAAGTCATTTTCCCTTGGACAAAAAGGCTAATTAGATACGCTTGGTCTTTTTTCGAGTAAATATGAGTACAGATTCCACTACATCACCTCCCTCTCCACCTCCAACACCTGAAGAGCAAGAGAAAATTAAAAATGAAGCCTCTTGGGTAAACCTATTAAAACAGGAAATCAGCCGGGTAATTGTTGGTCAAAAGTATTTGATTGATCGTCTCGTAATAGGTTTGCTCGCAAACGGTCATGTATTACTGGAAGGGGTGCCCGGACTCGCCAAAACCTTGGCTGTTAAGACTTTGTCTGATTGCATCCGTGGTGAATTCAAACGTATTCAGTTTACTCCTGATCTTTTACCGGCAGATGTCATAGGAACATTAATTTACAGCCCAAACCAAGGCGAGTTCACTACTAAAAAAGGTCCAATTTTTACCAATTTTTTACTGGCAGACGAAATCAACCGTGCACCCGCCAAGGTTCAAAGTGCCCTTCTTGAGGGCATGCAAGAAAGACAGGTAACAATCGGAGATGAAACATTCCCACTTCCCTCACCCTTTCTCGTTCTAGCCACTGAAAACCCCATAGACCAAGAAGGGACTTACCCTTTACCGGAAGCCCAGATGGATCGTTTCATGCTCAAGTTAGTGGTTGATTACCCAGAACGGGCAGAAGAGCTAAAAATATTGGACGCCAACGCCAATGTCTCCGTAAGTCACAAAATTAATGAGGTGGTAGACGCAGATACAATTTTCCGCTCACGGGCACTAATTGATCAAATCTATGTAGATGAAAAATTAAAAGGCTACCTAGTCGATCTCGTTCTCGCCACCCGAAAGCCAGCGGAGCATGGCTTATCCGAACTCGAAGCATTTATTCGTTTTGGTGCATCTCCCAGGGCTACAATTAGTTTAGCCCTTGCAGCCAAGGCAGTTGCCTTCACGCAGGGTCGCAGCTTTGTAACTCCCCAAGATCTTAAAAATATTGCACCCGATGTGCTTCGTCATCGCATAATTGTTAGTTACGAAGCAGAGGCGGAAAATGTAAACAGCGATGAAATTATTCAGAGAATTTTGGATACAGTTCCGGTCCCATAATTTTTTGATTCGATAAAAAACAATATAACTCGAATTTAACTGCTTTGGCAATGGACGAGCTTGATCCTGAATTTACGCGTGAAATATTGCGTAAAGTCAGACAAATTGAAATTCGCTCTAATCGTTTGGTTTCTGAAGTATTCGCCGGTTCCTATCATAGTGCATTCAAAGGCCAAGGCATTGACTTTGAGGAGGTACGTGAATACCAACCAGGTGATGAAGTTCGAACAATCGATTGGAATGTAACCGCCAAAACTGGAGCACCCTTTGTTAAAAAGTACCGTGAAGAACGAGAACTTACCATTTTGCTGGCAGTAGATATTTCCAAAAGTACAAACTACGGTTCTTCCACCAACAGCAAGCGCGAAAAGCTTGCGGAACTCTCTGCTCTTTTAGCATTCTCTGCTAACCAAAATGGCGATAAGATTGGATTACTACTGTTTTCTGACAAAATCGAACTCTACCTCCCTCCAACCAAGGGGCAAAAACATGTATTACGCATATTAAGGGAAGTGCTTTTCAGAACCGCAGTTGGTCTCTCCACCAACCATAGTGAAGCGGTTCGAATCATCAATCAAGTAACCCGTAGGCGTGCGGTCATTTTCTTACTTTCCGATTTTATTTTCCCACAAAATTTAGCAAACGAACAGGAATCTTCATTAACCACTCTTCTTCAGCAATTGTCTTACACCCGTTTAAGGCACGACATTATTTGTGGCAGAATCTATGATTCAAAAGAGCGTAAACTACCCAATGTAGGTCTCCTTGAATTAGAAGATTCAGAAAGTGGCGAAACCTTGACCATCGATACAGCAGATGACCAGACAAAACAAATTTATCATGACTCCTACGCCCGCATGGAAAAAGCATTTTCCAGGGAACTTCAAAAAAGAGGAATAGATGAGTTTATTTTTTCGACAGATGGCGATTTCTCCAGAGAGTTGTACTCCTTTTTCCGTATGAGGAGGCAGAAGAGGTACTAATGAACTGTTTGTTTTCCAATCAAAAGCCCTACCTACTCGAACCCCATGTTCTTGTCGATTCACCTTTACCTATATTCAAGTCTATTGGTCAGTTGCTTAGTGAAAACGTTTGGGAATTGCTTGGCCTTTTTCTGATTTTTTTGCTGTGCACACTGTTTTACTTTCTCCGTAAAAAGAAGTCAGTCGAAGCGATTTCGGAAACAAAGGAAACTGCTGTCGATCCATTTGTTGAAGTGATTGAGCAACTCGATAAGTTAGCCGCGACCTCTCCGCAACCCGCACCGAAACCTTTTATATTTCGCCTCTCAGAAATTTTACGGCTCTATGTGGAAAGACAGTTTGATTTGCCAGCTCTTGAATGTACGGGTGAAGAATTCATCAAGGAGGTTACGATTCATCCTTTTCTCCGACAAAAGTTTGAAGAACCCTTAAAAGATTTTGTTCAAAGAGGAGACCGTATTAAATATTCAACCGAACAATTCCATGCCAAACAACTCGATGAACTCCTAAAGTCTGCACGAGATTTTGTTACCCAAGCAAACAGTGAACTTGAATCGCAAAGAATGGTGCAACAAGAAAAGTTAACTCCCCTACCCCAAGCTTACCAGCGATGAAAGAATGGCTTGATAGCCTTCTATGGGCAGAGCCTTTCTGGGCATTTCTTTTTTTGATTCTCCCCCTCCTGATCTGGGCAAAAAAGAAAGTATCCAAGCGAAGAACTACCCTTCTTTTCCCCACGCTTTCGATGCTAATGAGCCCCCATGAGTTGCGATCAAAGAGGTGGACATGGTTGCCGTCTTTCATGAGGGTCTTTTCTTTGACCTTGCTCGTTATTGCCCTATGCCGACCACAGCTTGATCGCAGTACTCAAACAATCTTATCAAGCGGTGTTGATATCGTGCTAGCAGTTGATTTGTCGGCCTCGATGTTGGCACTGGACATGAGTGAATCAGAAACCCAGAGGGTCACGCGTTTGGATGTAGTTAAAGATGTACTGAAAAGTTTTATCGAGCAAAGAAAACATGATCGTATTGGAATTGTCGCCTTTTCAGTAGATCCATACTTAGTAAGTGCTCTTACTCTTGATAAGGAGCACTTACAAAAAAACCTGGCTCGATTAAGAGTTGGGCTCACACACCAAACAGGAACCAATTTAGGCTCGGCACTGGCAGAAGGTATCAACCGGCTCAGGTCCTTGGATTCAAAATCAAAAGTTCTGATCCTGCTAACCGACGGAAAAGATGAACCTACCCCGCCCCACAGTCCTCTGATTTATGCCAATGGTGCCAAAGCCGACGGGATTAAGATATATACCATTGCAATTGGGTCGAGTACCCGGACTCTGACCTACTTATTCGATTCCTCCACCCGAGATTTGATTCGTGGATCAAACGGAATGCCCGTCATTCGCTTTGCTGATTATCCAGTAGATAAAAATATTCTTGCCGGAATTGCAAAAACGACCGGAGCACAATTTTTTGAGGCTAAAGACAAAGCGAGCTTGGAGTCGATTTATGATGAAATCGACCGACTTGAAAAATCTGAAGTAGAAATGGGTGTTAATGCCCTTTTTGAAGACTTATATCCATGGCCTCTTGGGGCCGCCATAATTTTTCTTTGCCTAGAATTCATTCTGGCAAGAACTCGTTACCTAAGAATCCCTTGAATCATTTTGCACATCCTGAACTTCTTTACAGCCTCCCGGCCGTATTGCTCTTGCTAGCTGTACTTTATTTACGAAGCCGTAAGCTGGCGGATCAAAAATTAAAGCAGCTGATTACCCAGAAATTGGCTCATGATCTCATTCCTTCGTTTTCCCGCAACAGACAGATTTTTAAATTCTGCTTATTTTTTCTTGGAATTACTTTTATTCTTCTGGCTTGGGCAGGTCCTCAGTGGGGCACAACCCAACGAACAATTACCCCTAAAGGAATAGACCTGCTAATTGCAGTTGATCTCTCCAAAAGCATGCTCGCCCGCGATGTACGCCCCAATCGTTTAGAACGGGTTAAATTAACGCTCTCCAACCTCTTGCCCAGCGTAAGAGGTGATCGTCTGGGATTAATTGCCTTTTCTGGCTCATCTTTTTTACAATGCCCACTTACTCTTGATCACCAAGCATTTGCAAAAAGCCTGGAAGACCTGAATGTCGGTTTAATCCCCCGAATGGGAACAAACCTTGCACTCCCCATACAAGAGGCTTCCCGCTCGTTTTCTAAAGATGATAACGATAAATTTTTGGTGCTCATATCTGACGGGGAAGATTTAGAGGGTCAAGGACTACAAGAAGCCAAACAAGCAGCCAAACAGGGAATCCGCATCTACACCATTGGCATTGGTTCTGAAGAGGGTGCCTTTATTCCAACCGACCCTCTTGGACAGCCAGCAAAAAACTTTCTTACGGACCGGCAAGGGAAAAAAGTACTTACTAAACTAGATGAAGATGCCTTAAGAGACATTGCCGTACTTACAGGTGGTCAATATTTGCCAATCGGTCCAACTGGTGAGGGTATCAGCTATGTATTTTCAGAACTTCAGGCACATGGACAAAAAAAATTGCGGGAACACCTTTCCACCGAATTACCAATAAACAGGTATCAAGTTTTTCTTTTGCTTGGTCTTGCCTTCTTGATTTCCGAGTCTTTGACATCTACATCAAAGAAAAAATTGGGCACAATAACAATCCAATGCTTTTTGATTCTTTTTCTATTTATGGCAGGGTGTTGGAAACCTGAAAATATCAGACTAGCAGAAGATGCAATTGAACAGGGAAATCCAATGGACGCAGCTGAGCTTTATGCCAAACAAATCAGTGAATTAAATGTAAAAGACGAGGATACCGGACTTTTATCACTGAATGCCGGCCTGGCCTACCTCAAAGCCGGCAAAGTCGACTTGGCAGAGGAATATCTTAATCTGTCCTTGAAACAAACAACCAATCTCCCCCAGATACAAGCCAAGGCACTCAATGCTTTGGGGAATATTTATTACAAAAAAGCCAATGCCTTTTTAGACCAGCAAAATGTTAAACAGGCAAGAGAGGCATGGAGAAAAGCAAGAGAGTTTTATTCTTCCGCATTTTCAATTAATGGACACACTTTGGCTGAGGAGAACTTAGCCTCATTAAATAATCAAATTCAAGAAAGGATTGAATCATTGGTATGCAAAATTGAGGGGATCGTATGGCGAGATATCAATGGAAATGGAAAAGTTGAGAATCACGAACCACGCTTATCATCAATTGTTTACTGGGACCGTAATAATAACGGTGAACATAATAAAACAAATGAGCCTTCGATTCGTTCAGATACCACGGGACACTTTGCATTTGAGTGGATTTCAGGAACTTTCCCGACTTCTTTAGCCATCGCATCTGTTTTGTCTGATCAAAATAAAAGTGAGCAAGATATTTTACTTCCTCTTTTTCCCACCCCTCCACCGCCGTTGGATGCTCAGCATGTTAAAAATCATTTGATCACTCTCGATAAACCAGGATTACACAGAATTGTGATACCTTGGAGAGGTGCACCAGTACTAAATGGAAATGTCTGGAATGACATAAATGGTAATGCCCAAAAGGATAGTAACGAGTCTGGCTCAAATGCCGTCACAATCTTCCTCGACACAAATGGAAATTTTCAAATCGATGAGAATGAAACTTCTTTCAAACCATCTAATGATGGCAGTTTTGCTGAAATTGTCAGACCAGGTCAATTCTCTGTCCGAATAATCCCCGATAACCAAGACTCTAATATCACCTTCCCGATCGAAGAGCATAAATCTTACCTGACATGGGTAGACTTTGAACAGCAATCACCACCCCTTCTATTTGGGATTCAACAGGATGGAAACAGCAGTGGGTCATCCTCCCAACAAAACAACAAAACCAGTGAACCCGAACAAACAAACCAAGCAGATCAACCTAACCAGTCAGACCAGCAATCGACCGAAGAAATAAATGCTTTATACGAAAGATTACTTCAGGAGTCTGAGTCCAAAAGCGAACCCTTACAGTTAGAACCAGATTTTTATGCCCCCACTCAAACGGGTCGGGATTATTGATGAGCCAGATGATCAACAAATTTCTGCCCCCTTTTTTATTTTGGTTTGCTAGTTTTGGATTGGCCCATGGACAGATTCGGGTTGAAGCAACTTTTGACCCCCCAAACATTACCTCAGCAAATACAACGATTTATAAGATTGTTGTTCACGGTACTCAGCAAAGTCCACTTGGTGCTGTGCCATCTGTTGATGGGCTAACCTTTTCCTCACCTCCCCGTACATTACGGTCGGCTTCTTTCATCAATGGCGTGCCCTCAATCAGATTTGAATTGAGCTTTACAGTCACCCCTCAAAGACAAGGTTCATTCGTCGTTCCTTCCTGGAACCTCGAGATCGAAAACGATTTATATGCAGTGCCTCCAGCAAGGCTACAAGTCCTGCCACCGAACCAAAAAGATAAACTTAAGCAAGCACAGCAACGTAAACAACAAGCAGATCTTCGCGAAGCTGCATTTCTAGAGTTTTCCTGCCCCCGGCCCTTTCTATTCGAAGGAGAAACAGTAGCAGCGAAAGTTAGTCTTTTTTTGTGGAACAGGTTACCAGTCACCCGAATTGAACAAATACCAACCAAGAGTGGGTCTGGCTTTTCCATGACAGAATTAGGACAGCCTGTTGAACAAAGAGATGTAAAAAGATTTAATAAGACCTATTCAGTATATTCCTGGAATTTTGGTCTGACTGGGGCACTACCTGGCAAACATAGTATATCCTTTGATTCAAGCATCCGGGTACGCGTGAGGAATAACCGAAATTCTCCGTTTTCTAGCCCTTTCTTCAACGACCCTTTTTTTGGTTTTGGCAGGGAAGAAGGCCTAAAGATCAGTTCCGATTCATTAAATTTAGAAATTCGGCCTTTACCAGTCATCAACCGCCCCGCCAATTTTCAGGGTGCAATTGGCAATTTATCCATTGTTTCCGACCCCGACAGCAATCGCGTATCAGTTGGTGACCCCGTCCGTCTAACCTGTGTAATAAGTGGAACAGGAAATTTTGCGGCCATGCCTGCTCCTGATTTATCTTTTGGAAAAAGTTTTAAAGTTGGACCGCCTGCCTTTTCTTTCGATGGCAATGAAAACACCAAGCAGAATGGCTCGCAAACCTTTGAGTTTATTGTCACCCCATTGCAAGCTGGATTACTTGAGATTCCTCCTGTTTCATTTTCTTATTTTGATCCTCTAGAAGAAAAATATTATTCATTGAGTACAGATTCCCATAATCTCCGGGTCGACCCTGGCGAAAAGTGGATTGCCCCAAAAATCGCCCCTTCATCTACTGCTTCGGTTTCCCCGAAGAATGCTTCACAAGATTTATTTCAAACTGAGTCTGAACCTGGTAATTGGATTAATAAATTAGCTACTCCAAATCCTTTGGAATCCAATACCTTCTGGATCATTCAAATTACTTTTTCTGGAATCTTTATATCCATCCTGATCTTTCGTTTTAAAGGTCGGAACCCCCGTCTAGAAGCTCGCAAACAAAAAGAAAGACTGCTCGAAGCCAAGGCCCGTGAAGCATTAAAGCACAAGGATGTACCTGGACTCCATCAGGCACTTCGCCGAAGAATAAGACTAAGGGTTGGGATAGCATGTGATCAATCAAACACATCTGCATTATCAAGTACCGAGATCATCAATTTATTAAACACGAGCGGGTATTCAGATGAAATTGTTGGTGAGGTTCTTCAACTTTTAAAAATTTGTGATGAATCTGAATATGCAGGGACGTCCAATGAACCATCCAATATCGAATCGACCTTTCAAAGATCTCGAGCGATTTTAAAGAAAATAAAATGACACACCCAGCATTTAAAAATTTGTTTTTTTTGTTTTGTTTGATTTTTTGCTTTGCCCAAATGAATGGGGAGTCTCCCAACAAACTCTTTTATGATGCTGTGCGTGCTGAAGCATCGGGCGATTTAGACAAGGCAATCGAAATTTATTCTGCTATTTCGCAGGAAACACATTCTGCAAATCTCCATGCAAATCTGGCCAATCTTTTTTTTAAAATGAAAGATTATCCACGCTCTGTTCTTCATTTCCGGAAGGCAATTTGGATTAATCCGGGAAACCGTGATTATCGGGCAAATTTGGTCCTCGCTCTAGAGATGGCCGGTATATCCCCGAAAGATTTAACCGGCCCTCCCCCTTCTTTTTCTCCGCGCTTCCAAACCTATTGGCTAGTTGCATTAAGTATTTTCTTTTGGAGCGGCTTACTTTTATTTTCCTACTTTCTCCGTCCCCGCTTAGGCAATTCAAGCACCTTCTGGGTCGCTGGAATATGGATTACTGGAACCTTTTTTCTTGGATGGGGTTTCTTTTTATCCCGTATGGAGTCAACCAAATTAAACCGGGAAGTAATCGCCCTGTCCCCATCGTCCCAAACAGAAGACCCTGCGAATGGTATTCCTCTTCGTGTTTTTGCAGGAGATGGAAGTTCGGCAAACACGAATGTTACTCCGGGCACCAGTTTATTTTTGGATTTGGATACCAAAGGATTTCCCCGGTCTCATCAAAGTCAGTCTGGAGAGAAATGGTTTCTGGCCAGGAGTAGTTCTGGGACTAATAAAGGGTGGATCAAGAGGAATGAATTTGATCCCGTACTAGACTTGCACTTATAAAAGTCTTGTATCAATCCAGCTAGATCAATCCAGCTAGATCAATTTGCTTTGATCAATTCGTTCAATTGCAAAATATTCGCCATGAAATTTATCATCAACCACTTTGCGTACGGCAGCTGGTAGTGACTCAATTCGTGAACGAATTTTCTCGGGATTAGTTGTCTGCAAGGGTGGTTGAGAATCCTCATTGGTCGGTTCCGTTGAGTTAGGAGCATTGCCCAAAATTTCTTCCAATCCCTCTATCTGGGCCGATGCCGTACTAGTTTTCTGATTAGATACGACCGGAACAACAAGTTCTTCTTCTTTGAATTCTGCCTTATTCTTAGGACTCTCATCGAACAAAGTTTCAAGTCCAAGATTTTTTGGATCGTTCGGTAGGTTTGGACTGGATGTAGGCGGAAGGCTGGTTAACTTAGTTTTTTTTTTAGATTCCTGTGGAATGATCTGAGAGATTTTTCTGATAACCTGATCGATTGACCGGGTCCTGCCTGCTTCAACTGCCCGAAATAAAGTAACTTCAAAATTTGCTTTTTCCGATAATCCGGAACGGACCAATGTCTCTCCCTCTCTCAATTCATCCAATATCCTAGCAATTTGCTCTGGGGAAACCGGTTGATCTGAGGAATTCAAGGAATGGACCAGGCGGGAACGAAAGTGCTCGGACAAGTCCAGTAAGGCCCGATAAAAATCTAGCCCATTTTGTGAAAACTCATCGGTGATTTTTAAGATCAAATCGTAATCCCCGGAAAGTACAGCTGTTTGAAGATTACTTATCTGTTCGGAGGACGCCAAGCCGTAAACTTCCAAAACATCTGCTTGCTTGATCGACTTCCCACAAAAGGAAATCATTTGATCCAAAATACTTTGGGCATCTCGCATTCCTCCCATTGCCATGCGTGCGATTGCATGCAGGGCATTTTCTTCGACCTCAATTTGTTCAACCTCACAAATTTCCGCTAATTTTCCCACAATCAAAGGTGCAGGAATCGAACGGAATTCAAATCTCTGACACCTCGATACAATTGTGGGTAACACTTTGTGCGACTCGGTGGTAGCAAAGACAAATTTTACATGAGGAGGCGGTTCTTCCAGGGTTTTAAGCAAGGCATTAAAAGCCTGCTGACTTAACATATGTACCTCATCGATCACGTAGATTTTATATCTGCACTGGGAGGGTGCGTACTGACATTCATCCCTAAGATCTCTGACTTGCTCTACCGAATTGTTCGATGCACCATCAATTTCGATAACATCAAGACACCTGCCATCCATAATTGACTGTCCAATCTCTGAATCCTCTGGGACTTCAAGAGATGGACCATTTTCCCAGTTCAGTGATTTTGCAAATAATCGGGCAGATGATGTCTTTCCGGTTCCACGGGGACCGACAAATAAGTAAGCGTGAGCAATCCTGCCCAGATTAATAGCATTGCCAAGTGTTCGCACAACATGGTCCTGTCCAACCAATTCCGAAAACTGCTTGGGCCTCCATCTTCGGGCGATTACCTGATATGAGTCCTTTGACATGTTATGTATGAACTTTTTTGCTGCTCTTATTTAAAGATCATTCACAAAGACACTTTAAGCAGAGATAGTAAACCATAAACGGACACAAAAAAGGTCAGGCACCCCACAGCACACAACCATTGTGAATGCCGCTGCTTCCTTCCGGACCTGACGGGGTTCTTCCAATTGTTGTCGCATGGGACCCGACCTAGGGGATAAATAAATCATCAATTCGGGTTAGAGAGCAACTATTTTTGCTTTAAATTTCAAACCAGTCCAACAATCGCCTTTTCCTTTTGCCTTTTAACATTAAAAATAGTTGAAAGAGGTATGGGTAATTCATTTGGGAATCTTTTCAGAATCAGCTCCTGGGGAGAAAGCCACGGCGGCGGGATTGGCGTTGTCATAGATGGCTGTCCGCCCCGACTGCCCTTGTCTTTAGATGACATTCAACCAGACCTGCAAAGAAGACGCCCGGGGCAAAGCAAAATTACTACTCCCCGTGACGAAGAGGACAAAGTTGAAATTCTTTCCGGCGTTTACGAGGGACTGACCCTTGGCACTCCTATTGCCATGCTTGTGCGCAATAAGGATGCCCGACCCCAAGCTTACGACGAGATGAAAGAGAAATTTCGTCCCTCTCATGCAGATTTTACCTACCAAACAAAATTTGGGCATCGCAATCATGAGGGAGGTGGTCGATCATCTGCCCGGGAAACCATCGCCCGGGTGGCAGCAGGCGCTATTGCCAAAAAAATCCTTTCCTTCGATGGCGTGCTCATTCGTGCCTATGTAGAACGAATCCACGATATTCAATCTCCTGCTCTTACCAAAATTCCTACACTCGATGAAGTTGAGTCATCTCCCACCCGCTGTCCACACCCAAAAACTGCCCTAAAGATCGAGCAATGTATTCTCGATGCAAAAAAAAACGGAGACTCAGTCGGTGGATCCATTCTTTGCCGGGTTGGGGGGATTCCGGTCGGATGGGGAGCACCCGTTTTTGACCGCTTGGAAGCAGATCTTGCCAAAGCGATGCTCGGTCTTCCTGCTACCAAGGGTTTTGAAGTGGGAAGTGGATTTGCCGGCACTCATCTTATGGGTTCAGAGCATAACGACTTATACGAATCACGTGATGGTAAGGTTCGTACATCCTCGAATCGATCGGGGGGAGTCCAGGGTGGAATTAGCAATGGTGAGGAACTGTATTTTCGTACCGCATTTAAGCCCACTGCGACTCTTTTACAAAAACAAAAAACTGTTGATAGTGAAGGTCAAGAAACCGAACTCATGGGGCGCGGCAGACATGACCCATGCGTACTTCCTCGTGCAGTTCCTATTGTCGAAGCTATGACTGCCCTAGTGTTGGTTGATCACAGGATGCGTCACGCAGCCCAGTGCGAATCTTTTAATTTTTCATAAAGTGAACCATACAATCCACCTGGTCATGGATACTCCGGGTGCCAATGCATCACAAATTTTAAAGGATGCGACTTGGGAAGACATTTTACCCCCTATTTTTTTGTTCCCTGAAGATTCTCATGTAAATCCTGAATCATGGAAATTTTCTGATGATAAAAAATATCTGGAATTTTGCATAGCTCCAAGTGATAAATCTACCGAGATTTTCCTGCTTTTATCTAACCAAATTTGTCTGGCCACACAGATAGATGCTATTTTGCAAACGATGGAACAACGGAATGATTTAATAATGGGCAGACTTATTCTTTTTCTTTACTCCCCCATTCTTCTGGATCCGCCCGCAAATTTTCTAAATTGGTTAGATGGGGTTACTCATTTTACCGATGTGTTGCTTTTTGTGTCCCGATCCAATGATACTTCAGCACTCATTAAGGATATTCAGGATAGATACCAAAATATGCATTACCCCATGGAAAATTATATTCTCGCTCAAAAAAATAATTCATGGTCAAGAATATTAGACCCCACTCCCCGTAGAATTTCACATGTTTTTGATAGCCCTGAACTAGTTGAGCCTGAAAATTTGCCCGAGAATGACAGGTATCTCGCCCTTCTGCCAACGGGCGAACGGAAAAGAACGATTCCCTTAATATTTGATAGTCATAAGATAATGTAATAGATCGCTATTTTAACTCGACCCGGATGACCAACTAAATTATTAGTACATCTTTCCATGCCGGGGTGGCGGAATTGGTAGACGCGCTAGATTCAGGTTCTAGTATCTGCAAAGATGTGCGAGTTCAAGTCTCGCCCTCGGCACCAATTGGTAATCGCAAATTTTAAAAGAAAAGTCTTGTTTTAAGCCGATATTTTATAATTATGTTTGGATAACTACATCCTATGAAAAAGACTCTATCTATCCTTGTACTTACTATCTACTCTTTCTTTTCATCAATTCCCCATTTATTTGGACAAAATGAAGGTCAATCTGGCGGAGGCGAAAGTGCTGCAGAAGCATCGGTCACAGGATCAGCTTCCCAAAAAGCTGTTACCGCACCTGAAGCACTTGAAGGAAACCCTGTGGTAAGTTTTTTAAAACAGGGAGTTTCTTTGCAGAAGGTTTCTGCAGCGGGTGGTAAAAAAGCACTTAAGGTACTAGTAGAAACTGCAACTTCGTTTGCTGAATTTTCTAATTTATCGGTCCAAGCAAAGTCGAACGAATTAAATCTCGCAGAAACTGTCAGTCTAGTTAACGACGCCAAAACAAAAGGGCTTTCCACCTCCTTAACTGCCGTTGCTACTCGGGCAGTTAATATCAAGAAAATTACTGATTCTGGACTAACTGGACAAGCCTTTACTGATGCCCTAGCAGCACTTCGTGATACATCTAAAACCGTGGGAGATAATGTTGCTACAACCCTCATTACACTTAAAACCAACGATCCTGTCGCTTTTGATGCTTTTGATTCTGACGCTCTCGACAGTATTTTTAGCGGAGATGTTGAAGTGGGCTCTGATGATGATACAACTGTTGAAAAAGCAACCTTTGCAGCAAATGTTGTAAGTAAAGGCACTGAAGCCGGCCTTACTGTTGCTGACGCTGATGCTCAAGCAGCTTACGACCAATACAAAACAAGTTACACTTCCCTATCCAATTCAGAAAAAACTTCATTCGAAGAAAAAGTTGCTAATGCTCTTGGAAAACTAGTTGGCTTAAGTAAAGTTTCTGACGACGGGACTATTTCAGATGCTATTTTACTGTCATCAGTTTTGAACTACTCCCCAAGCGACTTAGATGCAATATCAGGCATCGTGGATTCGGAAGCTCGTCATGATACATTTCTCACATTCGTTGAACTTTATGACCTACAAGATGGTGCTGATAATTCTGAGCTTATTAACGAAATAACTGGAGCCGCGTCGCTTTTAAACGAGGCATTTGTTGACCGAATAATATCTGGCAATAACGATTTAACATCTCTTTTGGATCAAGGTACTCTAAAAAGTTACAATGCCGCAGAACTTGCGACGAACAGCTATTCCAAGAAAGCTGCTGCAATAGCTGAAGGTCTTGGATTATTNGGAAAAAATGGGACAAATTTGCTCACATCTCTTCCAGACACTTTGTCAGTATCTGATATCACTGACTTTGCTCCCTATCTATCATCTTACACAGGTTCCAGAGATCTTGGCGATAATGATCTGAGCGACTATAAAATCCCATTGTCTAATTTAAACGCAATACCTGGAAAAAATATCAAATTAGAGGGAACCTTAGATGTTTCTACTGAACTAGATAAAGCAAATCTCGTAGACAACGATGTTAAACCCTCTGACATCAAACTTCTTGCGCTTGCATCTGGTAAAGATTTCACCATTACAGGTGACTTAACAATAAAAAATACTAACGAGGTGGAGGATCATGGTTTAGCACTTGTTGCAGCTGACGACTTCTATCTTAGGTCTGAATATTCATCTGCTAACTCTGCAGATTATAACAAAGATACTACTCCTCTTAAATTAACATATGAAGGTTCCAACCTTGCAATCGCATCAGTTGATTCCATGCATCTTGTAAATGTAGAGATTAAGACTGGAGGAAACCTTGCTATTGGAACACTCGATGAACTTCACATTGGTATAGACGGTGGACGAAGTTCAATAAGTGCGGGCACTGGTGGAAATACTCCCAATCCAGACTTGGTGCTACTCTACGCAAATGATCTCATTTCTTTAAATAATGTTGATTTTGTAGATGGTATGATCAGAGAAATCCACCTTGATGCACCTATGATGGAATTGAGGAATTTGGACATACCATCAGGAACATTGGTGAAGGGATATGCAGGGGGTACTGCGAACAATTCTTACAATTGGGCTTCAAAAGAGGTTAATTCTAACAATCAACCATACCTACAGTTTGAACGAGCAAACCTTAAATTTTCAGGTGATGCTTCAAGTATTGGGGATGTAATCCTCGACAATGTCACTCACGGTAATATCGATGGTGTATTAACAGAAGACCATTTTGACAAAACATTATACACAGGTTCCTGAAACAAATTTACAAGCAACAATGAAANCAGCTAAATACATTTCTATTTTCTTAATCGCGTCATGTTTTGTATCCGCACAACGAAAACTAGACTTGCAGAAAAGTGCATCTGAACCTGAAGCAATTAAACAAGCTAATTCAAAGAATAAAAAGCAAGATTCCGATGTTTCTGAAAGTGACACGGGAGCTCAACGTCCCATCGTTTTGAAAAAGAATGGTTTATCTGCTTTCTTTGGTTATAACACAGATTACTACTACACCTCCAATGCATTTGGAACCGATACAGAAGAAATTGCTTCTGGTATTTGGACAAATACATTTTATGCAGGTGCAGGTCTAGGTGTTTTTGACATGGGAGAGTATGTTCTTACTCCTTACATTGGGGGCAGCTGGATGATACATGATTACACAAAATCTCTTCAGACTCTCGAGGAAGAAAATTACAATCGTACTCAATCATATGCACTTTTACTTGCACAATTTGGGAATGGTTGGTCACTACGAGGAGGACTGTCATACCTCAACGACCGCAATACAAATGAAGATACGGAAATTATAAAAGATTTCATATACAACATAGGAGCAATGAAAGCTCATACAATCGATGATTCCACTCAGGGTATCTTTACTGCATCTGCTAAGTACCATGATGTTGATGCAGATAAATCTGCTGGTGGTACTCGTGATGAACTTAATCGTTACGACTTATCATTATCATACGAAATCAACAAAGATTTTATGGGAATAGAATTTAATCCAAAATACCAAGTATCTTACAATGATTATCTCAATGGAAACAATGCTGACAGAACTCAACTCACTCACACATTCTCTTTAGATATTGTTTACCATATTACAGAATCGCTCCGCTTTGAGACAATTAGTACCTATACATCAAATGATTCATCTGGTTCAAATGAAGATGATGATTACGAAATGTATGATCTTGGTGGCGGCTTACGCTTATCTGCTAGGTTCTGAAATCTTTCCCTAAATTCATACAAGCCGTTGGGTATTTCTTAACGGCTTTTTTTTTGTCAGGCAAAGACCTTACTGTAACGTTTCAAAAAGGTGACATACATTTAATTGATTCAAATCAAACTGATTTAGTTTATCCTTTTTGTGATAATGGACAACAGATCGACAACCAGCACTTTATTTCAACTGCAAACGGTTCCAGGTTTGAATTAAAATCAAATGATATTATTTGGCGAATTGGTAGCCAAAGTTTCGTTAAATTTGAAACAGAAAATCAAATATGGATACATTCTGGGAGTTTGTTGATATGCTTGGAAAATGAAAAGTCGATTACTTTTAAATCAAGAATTTCAGAAGCCACTTTTTCTGGCAAAGGAACTATAATTATTGAAAGTTTAGAAAATGGTGGATTTAAATTTATTCCACTTGAGGGAGAAGGGGTTTTAAAAACGGAAATGGATGAACCGTTCTCTGTACTTGGAGGTAGACTAATTTTGGTGTTAGGTAGCCCAAGTTATCTTGGAAGTTCCTACGACATCGATTTAATGTTACTGCTTCAATCAAGTAAACTGATTAACTACTTTCCAACATCATTGAGTACATTCGACCAAATCGGACTTGCTTTGTACATACAGCAGCTAAAACTTAAAGGGAAGTATAATGCTCTTATCGGCGATGCTCATACTAATGATGAGCTTCAAATATGGGCATTTGGTGACGAAGCTGATCAGTAGGCCAAAACCAATCAAATTAGTCTAATTCACTATGGGTCCCATCACAAAACGGACCAGTTTTTGAATGCTTACAGTTACAAAAAGCCACTTTCTTTTCGTCTTTAATCTCGACCTTTTGTGGAGTAAAACTACTTCCTTTATGCGACCCATCACAAAAGGGCTGTTTGGAAGATTTCCCACAGGAACACCGCCAGTATACCCCTGGGCTCTAGCTTGAGAACGGTTGGCATTTTGGATGCAACCACAGGGATCTCTTCACCCATAACCAGTTACTTGCTTGATTCTTCGGAATGATCGGGGTAAAGCACTGCATCTACATAAATTTTAGATGCAATTATTCCCAGAAGCAGGACTAAAAACATCGCAACGGGAACGAGAACTACGGGTAGTCTCATCCGGGTGTGGCCAAATTTAGGGTCATCTATAAAATCGTGTGAACTCATAGTCGTTATAAATGTAGGAATGAACTGATCGAGGTCAATTAGGTTCGAAAGTATAAAAGAAAACCTTACTCAACCACCCAGGAATTCTTACCAGTAAGTAATTCCTGGAGATTACCATCTCCTTGTGCCTGGGCAGATTTAATTTGTGCATGAAGGGCATCTTCATAAGTCTCCCGACCTTCCACCTGACGAAGTATACCAAAAGGTGTAGGAAATGCAGGATAAGCCATTTGGGCAAGAATAGAGGCGTAAGCAGGATTGGATGTCTTGGACTGGTGAACCAACAAGTCCGACTCTTCCACCCCATTGCCAAGTTCCACAACCTCAGGATCAAATCCATTCAAACGAATGCCTTTGTTTTCTCCAAAGCGTAAGGGTTGCCCCTCTGCCAGCATCAATGCTTGTTCACCACGAACCTCTCTCCCGGTAACTGGGTCAAAGGCATGGTTGTTGAAAATCACACAGTTTTGAAAAATTTCCACAAAAGAAGTGCCTTTGTGCGCATGGGCAGCTTTAAAGGTCTCGACCATATGCTTTTGATCGGTGTCGGAAGTGCGGGCAACAAAGGTAGCTTCACTACCCAACGCAAATAAAAGAGGATTGATAGGGTAATCCAGAGAGCCAGCCGGTGTGCTTTTGGTTTTCTTACCTACTTCAGAAGTTGGGCTGTACTGCCCCTTGGTCAAACCATAGATCCGGTTATTAAAAAGCAGTACATTGATATCAAGGTTGCGTCGCAGAAGATGCATCAGATGGTTTCCACCAATGGACAAACCATCCCCGTCACCTGTTACCATCCAAACCGACAAATCAGGATTGGCTGACTTCACTCCAGTGGCCACTGTGGGTGCCCGGCCATGAATGGTGTGAAATCCATAAGTGTTCATGTAGTAGGGAAAACGGCTGGAACAGCCAATTCCGCTGACCACCACAAATTTTTCCTTGGGCACCCCGAGCTCAGGTAAGGTACGCTGAACCGCATTAAGGATCGCATAGTCTCCACAGCCCGGACACCACCGAACATCATTTTCGGTGACGAAATCCTTCTTCGTTAAACTGCTTTCTTCGGTATTTGTTGTACTCATGGCAAATTTTATATTCAGGACAACTCCTTGTGAAATGCTTCACGCAGCTCAGAAACCTTGAAAGGCTTACCCTGCACTTTGGTCAAGGGGATGGCATCCACCAGATATTTAGCCCGCAAAATTAAGCTCAACTGGCCTAGATTCAATTCAGGTACAATGACTTTTTTGAATTTGGAAATAATATCTCCCAGATCCTTGGGTAGTGGATTGAGGTGCCTCAAATGAAGACTTGATACCGCAAAACCTTCGGCCTGCATTGCCTGTACAGCTGAAGTAATCGCACCATAAGTTCCTCCCCATCCAATCACAAGTAAATCGCCCTCCCCTTCTCCATGTAATTCGGTCGGGGCTAAGGAGTCCGCAATCCGCTCAACTTTATCTGCACGAAGATGAGTCATTTGTTCGTGATTATCTGGGTCATAGCTAACGCCACCATCTTCCGCTTTTTCAAGACCACCAATACGGTGTTCCAAGCCAGGCTGTCCAGGAATTGCCTGAGTACGGGCCAATGTTTCGGGATTCCTTTTGTAGGAAACATAAGGCTCATCCGGATTGGCAAATTCTGCTTCAATACTGGGAAGAACAGAAGCGTTGGGAACTAACCAAGGTTCAGCTCCATTGGCAACATAGAGGTCACTGAGAAAAATAACCGGAGTACAATAAGTCAGTGCAATACGGCATGCTTCAATTGCACAATCAAAGCAATCAGAAGGCGAATGTGCGGCAATAACGGGCAATGGACAGTCGCCGTGACGAGAAAAAAGACTTTGTAATAAATCGCTCTGCTCTGTCTTGGTAGGCAATCCCGTGCTTGGACCACCGCGTTGAACATTACAGATAATCACAGGCAATTCGGTAATGCTGGCTAACCCGATAAATTCACTTTTTAAGCACATCCCTGGACCACTGGTGGCGACCACGGATAAATCACCAGCAAAACTAGCACCAATCGCCACGCCCATGGCGGCGATCTCGTCTTCCGCCTGCACGGTTTTTACTCCATACTTCTTTAACGCAGACAAACCTTCAAGCACAGGTGAAGCAGGAGTAATGGGATAACCGGAGTAAAGCAATTCACGATTGGCACATTGAGCACCTGCAACCAAGCCATATACCGTGGCTTCATTTCCTGAGATTTTCCGATACACACCAGGCGTGACGGCCGCTTTGGCTAATTGGTAGCGATTGCGGGCCGTCTCCATGGTATCGCCCAGATTATGACCCGCCTTGAGAGCTGTGGAATTGGCATCCGCAACATCTGGTAAACGCTTGCCCCATTTCTGATCAAAGAAGTTTAGCGTTGGCTCAAGCGGACGACCATACACATAGCACATGAAACCAAGAGCAAAGAAATTTTTACAACGGGCTTTGTCTGATGGCTTAAGTGGACTTTCAGACAAAGCTTCCTTGGTCAAAGATGTGAGATCCAATTCGATAAGCTGATATTTTTTACGAAATTCCTCATCCTCCAAAGGATTGGATTCGTACCCGGCTTTTTTTAGATTCATTTTTTTGAATGAATCCACATTAACCACAAGCATCCCACCCTCGGGTAAGTCCGCAATATTTGCCTTGAGGGCTGCAGGATTCATCGCAACCAAAGCGTCAGGTTCGTCTCCTGGAGTGAGGATTGATGTGCTTCCGAATTGCAACTGATAACCGGATACACCGGCAAGTGTACCAGCAGGTGCCCGGATTTCCGCAGGGAAGTCGGGCAATGTGGCAATATCATTGCCCGCAAATGCGCTGGAATCGGTGAAGCGTTCGCCTATGGTTTGCATTCCATCGCCGGAGTCTCCAGCAAAGCGTACCACGGCAGATTTGATTTCTTCAAAAGAATCAGTTGCTTGTGTCATTGGTTGAGGGGAGGTTAGTAATGTAAAAAACGAAATATTTTATGAAGTTTGCTGAGGCGTTGCACAACGAAATTCTAAATAAAATTATAATAGTTGCACATTTGATTCTGGCACTGATCCGAATGATCACAAATTATCAGCAGGCAAAGGAAAGGGAAAAAGATTAAATGCCAGGGAAAGACGGTTCGTATTTGAACGATTTTCCCGAACCCCATGCCGCATCCAAGGTTCAAAAAGAACGAGCTTTCCAACGCTCGGCATAATATCCAAATCCACCTCACCATCCATGTGAAAATGCAGGTTTCCTGATTTCTCCTCACAAGACAAATAAACCACTCCTGAAAGAATGGCATGATCGGCATGATCATGCAGCCCAGTGGACTCTCCCGGTTCTGCAAAATTAAACCAGAAAGGCGGATATTTTTCCTTGGATCCAGGTAATGGATCAAAAAGGATAACGCTCGATATCCCTAGTTTTTCTTTTCCACAATCTCGGGCAAAACGGATAGGGATCCGTGCAGAACCCACATCTTCCACATCAAGATACAAGTTTTCCCAGCGCCCACCTATTTTATGGGACTTTTGGGCATGGTCCACATTTTGATGGAATTGAACCAGTAAGTTCGGCACCCAGTCCTCCCAATTGGGCATTTCTACCTCCAGTATTTTTCCCCCACCCCATGAAAAGAGTTTATGCATTAATCTTAAGATTCCACAGGAGGAGCTAATTTTTCAATTAAATCAGAATATTTTTTAAACCTTTCACTTAGTACTAATGGATCAGGCCATGAAAACCCAGCGTCAATATATCCGGGACATACCGAGCAACTAACTAACGAGAAGGGCATGTTGGAATGCTTGCATGGAGTAACGCCAAAAATAGTTTCAGCGGGAATGGTATACTGAGCAAGAGAAGCTGAATGACTTGAAAGGTTCCCCAACTGGATCGAATGATAATCATTTTTAGAAAACATATGTAAAAGCAAGGGGGCACCCTGATGGAAATACCATGTCTCATCCGCGTCCAGACTGTGTAAGCGGGAAACCTCTACTCTATTAAGCAGGTATAAAATAGAAGTTCCAGCAGGCCGGAAACCATTGGGAGATTCTATTATCTCTGTAGACTCATAGGTACGCCTTAACCACCCACCTTCTGGATGTGGATCCAGCGAGAAACGATCAATAACCTCTTCTGCGGAAAACAACAAAATCAAACCAATTCCATCAACCTCTGCAGGAGACAAGCGGCCGTGAATGGGGAAACGATATCCCCCTGAAGGGGCGAAAGTTCAACTAAATCCATGCCCACACATGTTTTTCCCACAAGAGCAGATTTTACCAAGTCAATCGCCTGGTAATAGGTAAGACCTCCGGGTACAGGCGTACCTACGGCGGGCATAATCGATGGATCCAACCCATCCAGATCAAAACTTAGGTATACGAGTTCAGGAAAATCAGTAGGCAATCGGATATAATTGGTTTGATTACGGACTAATTGTTCCCCGTCCCAAAAGATCACTCCATTTTCCTGACGGAAGTTTTTTTCCTGCTCACAAAGTGCACGAACCCCGATAGAAGCAAGCTTGTGACCTTCTGCAACCAGTAAGTTCATCGCACTGGCATGGGAGTGAGGATTGCCCTCATAACTTTGCCGCAGATCGGCATGGGCATCCATTTGAATAATTCCGATTTTTTGTCCAAGCGTATCAGCAACTCCATTTACTGCTGCCCAGGAGAGAGAATGTTCCCCACCTAAAACAATAGGCATTTTTTTTGCCTGAACCACTTTATAAACCCGATCCCGCAATTCGGAAAGGCAGGCTTTATGATCAGCAGAGCAATCAATTTCTTGCTGCGTAAAAATTCCCTGCTCACAAATAGAGGATCTTTCCAGTTCCTGGCTAGCTTCAAGAATCGCTTTGGGACCGCCGGAAGTACCAGCACCATAGGAAACAGTTTTTTCCATCGGGCAGGGAATAACCTGAAACCGTGAATATTCTTTCTGATTTTCGGCCTCCAATAACTCTGACGCTAGAAATTGCATAGCTGTAAATTCCTTATGATAAACGGTTCACAAATTCCTCATAGTTAAATTGCCTGATCATTTTAAGCTCATCCGTTTTAGAATTCCATAAAGCAATTGCAGGCAAGGGGACACCGTTAAAGGTATTTGCCTTCACCATGGTGTAATGAGCCTGGTCAAGAAAAGCCACTCTGTCGCCACGATTCAATTCGTCAGATAATTGATAGCTACCAAAGCTATCTGCGGTTAAGCAACTGGATCCACCAAGGAAATATTCATAACCTTCCTCCATTATCTCCCCTAACAACGCGGGGCGGTAGGGAGCTTCAATCACATCGGGGGCGTGACAGGTGGCACTGAGATCAAGGAGGGCATGCCTCTTTTCTGCATCCATGATATCCAAAACTTCTCCCACCAGAATCCCCGCATCCAATGCAACTGCTTCACCAGGCTCCAGGAAAACTTCCACTTCATATTTTTGGGAAATTTGGGAAATCAGTTCAACCAATCCATCGCGGTCATAATCATCTCTTGTACAATGATGCCCCCCTCCCAGATTGATCCACTCTAAATGATGAAGAGTACCGCCCAGTTGTTGCTCAATTCTTTGCCAAGTTTTTAGCAGAGGCTCAAAGTTTTGCTCGCACAACGTGTGAAAGTGGAGGCCCTGAAAACCGGATAGTTCCCCGGTGCCCAATTTACTCATGGGGTAGCCAAGTCTGGAATTCTCCGCACACGGATCATATTTTGGGTCAAGTCCCAGAGACAGTTCCGGGTTGATCCTTAGACCGGTCGAAACTCCTGATTTTCTTGCATACTGTAATCCAAATGCATGAGGGGAGTTAAAAATTAGATGGTCAGAAAGTGAACAGATCTCCTCGATTTCTTCTTCACGCAAAGCAGGAGAAAAAGTGGAAAGAACTTTTTCATTCTTTTGCGGTACAAAATTTTTCTCCCGTGCCAGCCTACTTTCCCACAAACCGGAGGTACAACAGCCATCCAAATATTCTTCAACCAATCCTGCGAGGGACCACATCGAAAAGGCCTTCAATGCAAGTAAGACCCTCGCACCCGAACGATCTCCAATATCCCGAAGGATTTGAAGATTGGAACGGATTTTTTCCTCATCCACCACATAGCAGGGAGTGGGCACCCGCTTTAGATCAAACTGGGCAAAGGCACCCGGTCCTCCGCTTTGTGTGGGAAGCATCAGAAACTCAACGGGGCATCCAATTGGCGGAACTCCCAGGGAAGACCGTGCTGGTTAAGCATATCCATGAAGGGGTCCGGATCGAGCTGTTCCATATTAAACACTCCCCTGCCCTGCCAGGTTCCTTTAAGTATAAGAGCGGCCCCAATCATGGCGGGTACTCCCGTGGTGTAACTTACTGCCTGACTGCCCACTTCCCGAAAACAGGCTTCATGATCACATACATTAAACAAATATTTAGTGACCTTTGCACCGTCCTTTTCTCCGCTGATAATATTTCCAATACAGGTCTTCCCTTTGGTGCGCTCTCCGAGCCCACCGGGGTCCGGCAAAACCGCCTTGAGGAACTGTAGAGGAATGATTTCCTGGCCCTGATAAATAATCGGTTCGATGGAAGTGAGTCCGACATTTTGCAGTACTTCTAAATGCGTTAAATAAGCATCGCCAAAAGTCATCCAAAAGCGTGCCCGTTGAATATGGGGAAAATGTTTCACCAAGGATTCCAGTTCCTCATGGTACATTAGGTACATGTTCCTGTCCCCAACTTCCGGGAAGTCAAAGGTCTGCTTGGAAGAAAGTGCTGGAGATTCCACCCAGTCACCTTGCTCCCAATGCCTGGTTGGTGCCGTTACTTCACGGATATTGATCTCTGGATTGAAATTGGTGGCAAAGGGATGACCATGATCTCCCCCATTGCAGTCCAGGATATCAAGCGTATCCATGCGGTCAAAATGATGCTTGGCCAACCAGGCGGTGAATACATTGGTCACGCCCGGATCAAATCCAGAACCAAGCAATGCCATCAGCCCGGCCTTTTCAAACCGCTCCTGGTATTCCCATTGCCAACGGTACTCAAACTTAGCCTCGTCCTTTGGCTCATAGTTGGCAGTATCCAGGTAGGAAACTCCTGCCTCCAAGCATGCATCCATCAACGGAAGGTCCTGATAAGGAAGAGCAAGATTCACTAAAAGATCCGGCTTAACCTGCTCGAGCAAACGGACAGTTTGCCCGACTTCATCCGCATCCACTTCAGCGGTTTCAATCTTTACCCCAAACCTTTGCTTTACCGAATCCGCAATTTTCTGACAGGATGAAATTCTGCGGCTGGCCAAGGTGATGGATGAAAACACTTCCGACAATTGAGCCATTTTATGAACTGCGACTGAGCCGACTCCACCGGCTCCAATGACCAATACTTTAGACATATTTTTCCTTTCTTAATCAGATTCGTAATAAGTGTATCCTCTGAGACTGTCCCGATAAGTGGACACTAATTCTTTTAATTCGCCAAGGGTTGCTCCATGCTCCTTTACTGCCCGTTCTGCCCGGGCCTTAAATTTCTCCAACAATCTCTTGGGTTCATATTCCACATAACTGAGAACTTCCGATACGGTATCTCCTTCCACTTCATCAAGAAGTTCAAACTCACCATCCACTTTTAAGCGGATGGTAACGACATTGGTATCCCCAAAAAGGTTATGTAAATCACCAAGCGTTTCCTGATATGCACCCACGAAGAAAGCACCCAAATAGTACTCCTCATCTTCCCGCAGGCTATGTAATGGAAGGCAGTCAGAAACACCATCTCCCACCACAAATCGGTCAATCCGTCCATCGCTATCGCAAGTCACATCACAGAGAACCGCGTTTCGATCCGGTTTCTCGTGCAGACGAGTGAGAGGTATAATGGGATGTAGTTGATCTATCGCCCAAACATCAGGCAGGCTCTGAAACAGAGAAAAATTACAGTGGTAAATATCTGCCATCCCCTGCACTCGCAGGTTCAATTCCTCACTCCATTCCGTATCCGCAAGTTCCTGCATCATCAATCGGATCTGCCACAATACTCGTTGATGCGCTCGTTCCGCCCTTGCCAGAACAGGGAGGGAAAGCCTGCCTCTGCGGAATAGGGCTCTTAGTTCATCCCGGTAATAAGTGGCATCGTTGAGGGACTCCAGGAGGCTGTCCAACTTCAGATCGTCAGAAATTTCGACTAGGGAACATAAAAGAGGATGGTCTGCATCCTCTGCTAAAACCACCGCATTACTTTCATAGCTGGTACTTTCAAGAACACTGAAAAGCAACATGGAAGACTGGGCAACGCAGGCTCGTCCACTCTCTGTGACAATGCAGGGATGCTTCACTCCTGCATCATTCATTTCAAACCCAACCGTTTCCACCAAACTATAGCAATATTCCTCCAAGGAATAATTGATTGAATTTGGACTGGATGAATTTTCACCGGTGTAATCCACGCCCAATCCACCCCCCAGATCGAGATACTGTAAGTTGGCACCAAGTTTACGAATCTCAATAAACAGTCTGCTTGCTTCCTGAGCAAACTTTCGGATTTCGACCATATTGGGGACTTGGCTACCAAGATGGGAATGTTGCAGAACCAAGCAATCGAGCAAGTCTTCCTCTCTCAAAGTTTCCACCACCTCCACCACCTGAGCAATGGATAATCCAAAAGATGACCGGTCCCCGCTGGTGGCAGCCCAGTTTCCGCTCACTATGTTAACCAACTTTACCCTGACCCCCAGTGTGGGTGGAATGCCAAGCTCCCTTGAAACCTCTATGATTAATTTCAATTCCCGGACACTCTCCATAACAATGACGGTGTTCATGCCCAGTTTAGAGGAAAGTAAGGCAAGACGAATAAATTCAGAATCTTTGTATCCGTTACAAATAATCAATGCCTCCGGGTTAACATTTTGAGCAAGAGCAATCAAAAGCTCTGCCTTGGAACCTACTTCTAGACCAAAATGAAAAGCCTCGCCATATTCGGAAACCCGTTCCACCACATGAGCCTGTTGGTTAACTTTGATGGGAAAAACACCCCGGTAATCACCTTTATAATCAACTCGCTGGATCGCATCCTTAAAACTCTCATTGATCGCTTTGATACGGTGCTCCAAAAAATTGGAAACTCTGAGTAGAACGGGGGTTTGTATGCCTCGCTGTTCCAGCTTGTGGATCACTTCAGCCAGATCGACCGGTTTGCTCTCTGAAGACAAGGGATCATTCAAGGCAACATTTCCATTCTCAAGAACTCCAACCAATCCGTCACCCCATCGGGTGATACCATAAATATCATGTTCCATGAGAAGTTTCCTAGCCTGGTGATCCTTGGGGAAAAGGTTTAAAAAAAGTGGTCGGGACGGTGAGATTCGAACTCACGGCCTCCTGCTCCCAAAGCAGGCGCGCTAACCAGACTACGCTACGTCCCGGAACCAAAGCACACATTTATGAACTATTTTTTTCGGCTTGGCAAAACCAATTCCATCACAATCACAATTTGTTGGAATTTGTTTGGCAAAACACATCAACGCATCATGATATGATGATACGTTTATGAAAGACTACAGCAAGAATCGACCCGACGAATCAGACATCCGTGAAATTATGGATAAAAGAATTCTGATTTTGGATGGTGCAATGGGAACCATGATTCAGCAGGTAAAACTGGGTGAAGAGGATTTCCGTGGTGATTTATTTAAAAAACATGTCGGAGAACTTAAGGGGAACAATGACTTGCTCAGCCTTACACGCCCAGATGTAATCAGAAATATTCACAAGTCTTATTTTGCGGCGGGTAGTGACCTGGTCGAGACCAATACTTTTAGTGCCACAAGCATTGCCATGGCAGATTACCACCTAGAGGATGTAGTTCATGATTTAAATGTGGCATCCGCAAAACTGGCCAGAGAAGCAGCTGACGAGGCCATGGCGAAAGACCCCTCTCGTCCAAGATTTGTTGCCGGTGCTATTGGACCGACCAACCGGACTGCGTCCCTGTCCCCTGATGTCAATGACCCCTCCAAGCGCAATGTAACCTTTGATCAACTGGTCGATTCCTACTACGCTCAGATTGCAGCTCTGGTTGAGGGTGGAGTGGATATTCTCATGCCAGAGACCACTTTTGACACACTAAATTTAAAGGCTGCCATCTTTGCTTTGGAGAACTTTTTCGATTTCTCAGGTCGGCGCTTGCCTGTCATTCTTTCTATAACGATTACCGACGCATCCGGCCGTACCCTATCTGGCCAGACCACAGAGGCATGCTGGAATTCAATCGCCCACGCAAAACCATTAGGTGTGGGATTAAACTGTGCATTGGGTGCGGATGCGATGCGTCCCTACCTCCAAGCCCTTTCCCAAAATGCGGATTGTTTTGTGCATTGTTACCCAAATGCAGGCTTGCCTAATCCACTTGCGCCCACCGGATACGATGAAAAGCCTGCCGATACCGCTGGTGCACTTTTCACCTTTGCGGATGAAGGTCTATTAAACATGGCTGGAGGTTGTTGTGGCACAACTCCTGATCATATTCATGCCATAGCTGAAAAATTAGCGGAAGCTGCACCCAGAAATATTGCAGAAATTGATCCTGCAATGCGGTTGAGTGGATTGGAGCCATTCGAAATAAAAGGGGAATCAAAGTCTTTGATCATGGTAGGTGAGCGCACCAATGTGACTGGATCACCAAAATTCCGAAAACTGATTGAAGATGGGGATTATGACTCCGCTCTCAAGGTGGCCAAACAACAGGTAGAGAATGGCGCCAATGTCATCGATGTAAATTTTGATGCTGCCCTTCTAGATGGCGAGGAATGCATGACTAAATTTCTCAACCTGGTCGTATCTGAACCTGATATTTCCCGGGTTCCAATCATGATCGACAGTTCAAAATGGTCGGTCATTGAAGCAGGGCTGAAAGTGATTCAGGGGAAATGCATTATCAACTCAATTAGCTTAAAAGAGGGAGAAGAAACCTTTAAGAAGCATGCCCACCTTGCCATGAGATATGGGGCGGCTGTTGTGGTGATGGCCTTTGATGAAAAAGGTCAGGCTGCGACCTTCGATGATAAAGTCCGAATTTGTAAGCGGGCATACAATATCCTTGTGGATGAGGTGAATTTCCCGGCCTGTGATATTATCTTTGATCCCAATGTGCTCACTCTGGCCACAGGAATGGATGAGCATAATGCTTACGGGCTGGACTTCATTGATGCAGTCCGAGAAATCAAGAAGCGTTGTCCACATGCCCGCACCAGCGGAGGAATTAGCAATGTTTCCTTCTCTTTCCGGGGAAATAACCTGGTTCGTGAAGCGATGCATGCATGCTTTCTCTATCACGGGTGTCAGGCGGGGCTGGACATGGGTATTGTGAACGCCGGTATGCTGGCAGTCTACGATGAGATTGAGCCAGAACTACGCAAGCGGGTGGAAGCAGTGGTACTCAACCAGTCTAAAAATGCCGGAGAAGAACTGCTGGCTCACGCCGAAAGCATCAAAGACCAGAATGAAAACCGAAAATCCGATGGACCAGACCTATCATGGCGCGAAAAACCAGTGGCGGAAAGACTGAGTTACTCATTGGTCAAAGGAATTGGTGATTATGCTGAAGAAGATGCCGAAGAAGCACGACAGCTTCTCGGTCGCCCATTGGAGGTTATTGAAGGCCCACTGATGGATGGAATGAAGGTTGTGGGCGACCTCTTTGGGGATGGTAAGATGTTCCTTCCCCAGGTTGTCAAGAGTGCCAGGGTGATGAAAAAAGCAGTGGCCTACCTCGAACCTTTCATGGAGGAGGAAAAAGATGAATCCGGATCCGGGAAGCGGGGCACCATGGTCATTGCCACCGTCAAAGGGGATGTCCATGACATTGGCAAAAATATCGTTGGGGTGGTTCTCGCCTGCAATAACTGGGAGGTCATCGATCTTGGCGTAATGGTATCCTGTGATAAAATTCTTGATGCCGTCGTGGAGCACAACGCCGATGTACTCGGCCTAAGTGGTTTGATCACCCCATCTTTGGATGAAATGATTCACAACGCCAGGGAGATGCAAAGACGCGGCCTGAAGATTCCTCTTTTAATTGGTGGTGCCACCACCAGTCGGGCCCATACTGCGATTAAAATTGCACAGCATTATGATCCACCGGTCATCCAGGTGGCTGATGCATCGTTGGTAGTCAATGTGTGCAATGATGTCCTCCATCCAGAAAAATCCGAACAATACATTTCCACTTTGAAGGCAGACCAGGCACGCATTCGTGAAAAACATGAGGCTCAGGGTGAAAGGCCGCTTCTGACCATAGAGGAAGCCAGACGGAAAGCCCCAGTGATTGATTGGAAGAAGCAGGAAATTGCAGAGCCTATCACGGACAACCTCGGCACCCACTTACTCACTCCATCCCTTGAAGAAGTACTGGAGTATTTTGATTGGTCTCCTTTTTTCTGGGCATGGGAACTCAAAGGTACCTATCCTCAAATTTTCGAAAAGAAAAACACCGGAGAAGAAGCGAAAAAACTTTTTGCCCAGGCACAGGAACTCCTTGAGGAGATCCTTGAGCAAAAACTTTTTATTTGTCAGGCGGTGGTCGGATTGTGGCCCGCACATGCAATCGCTGACGACGTGGAATTATTTTCGGACCTGTCCAAACAAAAGAGTGTTGGGAAATTCTGCTTTGTGCGCCGCCAGCAGGTTATCCCCAACCAGGCACAATTCTGTTTATCTGACTACATAGCACCCAAAGCATCAGGCAGAATGGACTACCTTGGTGCCTTTGCTGTTAATGCTGGTAAAGAAGTGGACGAATTGGCAGACAAATATAAAGCAGATAACGATGATTTTACCTCCATTTTGGTAAAGTCACTGGGAGATCGTTTTGCCGAAGCCACTGCAGAATATGCCCACAAAAAAATTCGCGACCTTTGGGGGTTTGGAGAATCAGAAGGACTGAGCAATGAGGACTACATTGCAGAAAAATACCAAGGGATCCGTCCAGCTGCCGGTTATCCCTGCCAACCTGATCATACCGAGAAGGATTTAATCTGGGAACTACTTGATGTGAAAAATAAAATCGGGCTTGAACTGACGGAGTCGCGGGCGATGAATCCTGGATGCTCGGTTTCCGGTTTGTACTTCTCCAATCCACAATCCCGCTACTTTAATGTGGGAAGCCTGGGCAAGGATCAGGTCGAGGATTACGCCAAACGCAAGGGATGGGATTTTGAGCAGGCAGTTAAATGGTTACGCCCCAACCTTGGTTTTGATGCCTGATCTAATTTTCACAGCTTAGTTTTCTACTTTCCCCTTTGGCATTGCAGGAGACTGCAGGAAAAAGTATAACCTTTCGGCTATGAAGGAAATGTCTCCCCTTGAGGAAATACGCCATTCTGCTGCACATGTTCTCGCCACCGCGGTCCTCCGCTTGTACCCGGACACACAGTTGGACATCGGCCCACCAACTGATACTGGTTTTTACTACGATTTTGATTCAGAGATTCCCTTCACTCCAGAAATTCTCGAGCAAATCGAGGAGGAGATGAAAAAAGTCATCAAAGAAAACCAGCGTTTTGAAAGACAAGAGGTCAGCCGACAAGAAGCCGTTTCCATAATTAAGGAGATGGGTCAATCTACCTTCAAGTTGGGCAGGTTGGATGATATTCCTGAAGGAGAAACTATATCCTTTTACCGCAATGGAGAATTTCTTGACCTTTGTGCGGGAAGCCATGTTTCATACACCAAGAAAATTAAGGCTTTTAAACTTCTCCATGTTGCGGGTTCCTATCATCGCGGTGACTCCTCCCAAAAACAGCTCCAACGGATTTACGGAACCGCTTTCGCCTCAAAAGAAGAACTTACCCAGCACCTGGAGCGTTTGGAAGAGGCAAAAAAGAGGGATCACCGCGTGGTCGGAAAAGATCTTGGCCTCTTTCATATCGATGAGCAAGTTGGGCAGGGTCTTGTTCTGTGGAAGCCCAACGGAGCCATAATCCGACAGGAACTGGAGGGCTTTATTACTGAACAATTGAACAAACAGGGCTATTCTCAGGTCTACACCCCCCATATTGGCAAGCTCGACCTCTATCGCACTTCAGGTCATTTCCCCTATTATCAGGACTCCCAGTATCCCCCAATCATTCATCGTGAATGCCTCGATGAATTGGCCGGGGAAGGATGCACTTGTTCGGAATTATCAAACAAGCTGGAAAAAGGAGAAATTGACGGGTATTTGCTCAAGCCGATGAACTGCCCCATGCATATACGCATTTTTAAATCCGAGCAGCGCTCCTATCGCGACCTGCCGGTAAGATTAGCTGAATTTGGTACAGTTTATCGCTGGGAACAATCCGGTGAACTCAACGGAATGACCAGGGTGCGTGGATTTACCCAGGATGATGCTCATTTATTTATCCGCGAGGATCAATTGCAGGATGAGGTTCAGGGATGCCTTAGCCTGGTTAAACTGGTGTTTTCTACCTTGGGGATGGATAACTACAGAATAAGGGTTAGTTTAAGAGATCCTGAATCAGATAAATATGTTGGGGCACCCGAAGCTTGGGACAAGGCGGAAGCAGCCTTGCGTGAAGCCGTCAAAACCCTTGGTGTGGAATATGAGGAAGAGCTCGGCGAAGCTGCTTTTTATGGGCCAAAAATTGATTTTGTAGTCAAGGATGTAATCGGTCGGGAATGGCAACTGGGAACGGTGCAGGTGGACTACAACCTACCCGAGAGATTTGATCTGTCCTATGTGGGCAGTGATAATCAGGACCATCGCCCTGTGATGATTCACCGGGCTCCGTTTGGATCGATGGAACGGTTTTGTGGAGTGCTGATCGAACATTTTGGAGGCAACTTTCCAACCTGGCTTGCTCCCGAACAGGTACGGATTCTGCCTATGAATGATGACTTGCTTCCCTACGCAGAATCCTGCCTGCAACAACTGCAGGCTAAAAAGGTCCGGGCAAGCATCGACGCTCAGTCAGCTAAGCTCGGTGCAAAAATCCGCCGGGCAGAAACCGACAAAATCCCCCACATGGTCGTGATCGGCAAACGGGAAGCAGAGGAAGGGAAAATTTCTCTTCGCTCCAGAAGTAATCCCGAATTGGATGGCCCACACACAATTGATGCTGCCATAAGTTTGATCGGCGAGGAAATTTCCTTAAAATCATTACCAAAATCAAGAAAACCTTCCCAGTAAATAAATTCGTCACCGGACATGTGTAATTTGTCCACAAAAGCTACAGGCAATAGGGCTTGTGATATGACTCAATCGATAAATACCAATCGACTTCATCGGGTGCTTTCCCTCCCTTTTTTGATTGTTATTCGATTTTACCGCCTGTTTTCTCCACTCAAGCAACTCGTGCTTGGTCCTTACGCAAGGTGCAGGTTTCACCCAACTTGTTCTGAATACGCCCTGGAATGCTTTCGTATCCTACCTCTACACCGAGCGATCCAACGGTCCCTTTCCCGGATTTTAAAATGCAACCCCATGCACCCAGGTGGATACGATCCGGTTAATCCGGACTGTGAAACAAAAACTTACCCTGGTTGATGACGACAACAACAAAAACTGCTCCTACAATCTGTAGGTTTGGTGATGACCTAACCGGTTATTTGGACGGCTTAATTGAAAAATCCAGGATTTCAAAAAAAAGACTCATCAGCTCGATTTCCTTCCAAACCAGTTTTTCCGACCCTCTGGCAATCCTTGAGAAACTTCATCAAACAAATGACCCTCACTGTTACTTTGAGAAAGCTACCGATGATTTTGCCATCGCCTGCGGCGGATATCTTGCCCACCACCAATGCAATGGACCTCATAGATTTCAGCTCGCTAAGGAATGGTCCGCTAAACTTTTTCAGTCCGTGGATCGGGCCGGAGATGCCCCGATTGCAGGATCAGGCCCAACCATCTTTTTAACCGCCTCGTTTGAAGCTGAATTTACTGATCATTCCCAGCCCTCGCTCACGGTTTTTTTGCCCGAATGGCAGGTAATTCAAAAAGGTGGCGAGCATATCATCATCCTCAACACGCAAATCAATCCTGATTCAATTGCCAATCAAATCCAAAAAGATTTGAATAGTCGGCTCATCTCAATGATGGGGCTTAGAAACGAAAAAGTTTCTGATCAGCGTTCCCACCTTACTAAATTGGGTGAACCAATAGAATATTTTGAGTACGAACAAGGCGTTGAACAATCTCTTGATGCAATCAATGCAGGAGAACTTTCTAAAATTGTACTCGCAAGGCAACTCACCTTTGATCTTAGTTCCGACCTTTCTCCTTTTTCAATTGCTCACGGCTTGCGTGCCAGATTCCCAGACTGCCATTCGTTCTCTCTATCTCTTCCACAGCAAGGAACATGGGTGGGAGCCAGTCCAGAAACCCTTGCCCGCATTCGCGGTCTTTCCTTACGCACGGAAGCACTGGCAGGATCAGCACCACGCGGACCATCAGCCGGCAAGGATGCACATTGGGGAAAAACCATTCTGGCCCGGGAAAAAGAAGTCCGTGAACACAGGTTGGTGATTGAGAGTATTATCCGAAGGCTATCCTCGGCTGGGATTACCTCCATAAAAGAAGAACTCCCTCGCCTACTACGCCTCGCCAACCTGCAACATGTTCGCACTCCTCTTCAAGGTAAACTCCCCGAAGGACTCCACCCCTTTGATGTTTTATCCAATCTTCATCCCACACCTGCAATGGGGGGAACTCCTCGTCCCGCTGCCCTGGCTAAACTGGCAGATATTGAGAAAGCTCCCCGAGGACTCTACTCAGGGGTTGCCGGATGGATGGACGCAAAGGGAAGAGCAGAATTTATTGTTCCCATTCGTTGTGGAAGAATACAGCAAAATTCACTCACTCTGTTTGCCGGTGCCGGGATCGTTGAAGGGTCCATCCCTGAGAACGAAAAATGTGAAACAGACTGGAAACTGCAAGCCATGCTTGAAGTCATTACCGGAAGTCCTAATCTTCCGAGTTGAATGACCTCAACATTTAAGCAGACAGCCGAAGCAAATTTTCTTTGGGGACATCTCGTTGCCCGTGGCCTAGCAGATCTTGGTGTAACCTCGGTCTTTTTCTCCCCAGGTTCCCGGTCAACGCCTCTTATTATTGGATGCGAAAAGGAAAAACGATTGTCTTGTTTCCCCGCACTGGATGAAAGAACCGCCGCGTTTCTTGCCCTTGGACATGCCAAACGAACCAACCTGCCCTCCGCCCTCATTTGTACTTCTGGTTCTGCTCTTACTCATTGGTTTCCCGCCGTCACGGAGTCGTCTTATGCTGGTGTCCCCATGCTCTTATTATCCGCTGACCGCCCACCTGAATTACAGGAATGCGGTGCTGGGCAAACCATCAACCAGCTAAATCTTTTTGGTTCTTTTGTAAGAGAGTTTTATCAATCACCATCGCCTACCTTAGAACAAGATCATATCCATGATATGCAAAAGATTCTAGAAACTGCTTATTCCAAGTCGGTTGGATTAAATTCTGGACCTGTGCATATCAACTTTTCTTTCCGGGAACCTCTTTGGCCAACAGTCAAGCCTTCCCCTGAACTCTTCCCATTTCCATCACTAGCCTGTAAAACTCTTTCCACGGAACATGAGTATTCTGAATCTACTGATGATTTGATTGCTTTTACACAGGCATCCCGGCCAGTAGTGATTGCCGGACTCAATGTAAACTCATCCCTATCCGAAAAATTTCAAAACATTCCCATCCTTTGCGACTCCCTGTGTGACTTACGGGAAACCGAACATCCTGCCCGAATACTCCGTTTTGAAAATCTGCTCAGATGCCCAAATTTCACAGAATCTGTAAATCCTGATCAATTTATTGTCCTTGGACCTCTACCCACCTCCAAAACCCTGCGCTCATGGATAGAGGAATCCGGAGTACCCCGCTTGGTGATTGAACCAAGTGAAAGAAAGGTCGACCCACTATTAGGTACAAGTCACTCAATCCGTCTGAACTTTGAGCAATTAGATCAATTGGATCTTCCTAAACCCGAGCCGGGGTGGCTGGAAAAATGGACCGCTGCAGAACAAGTGGTTGAAGAAAAAATAGAACAGGAATTCCAGAAGAATTCCTGCGAACATGAGCCCAAAGTCGCCCGTATTCTTTCTGAGCACCTACCCATCAAATCGCACTTTTTCTGTGCCAACAGTATGCCCATACGCGATCTGGAATGGTTTTGGAAACCTAGCAAAAAAAAGAGGCGACTGTTTGGTGCTCGCGGGGTAAATGGAATTGATGGAACCCTGGGAACTGCGATTGGCATTGCTCATCAAAGTGATCAACCCACTTACCTATTAACTGGAGAACTTGCTTTTCTTCACGACTCCAATGCTCTGCTTTTTGCTCCCGAATTGGTGGGCTCCCTTACCGTTGTTTTAATCAATAATCAGGGAGGTGGTATTTTTGAGAACCTTCCGGTTGTCAACTTACCAGAGTTTGAAAAATGTTTCGCAACGCCCCAAAACTGTGACTTTGCCAAGCTTTGCGCTGCACATTCAGTAGAATATCTTTTGCTTGAGGAAGAAACGGCACTGATCTCCCACATCTCTAATCCCCCCCCAAATGGGATTCGTGTCATTGAAATCAGGACAGATCGCAAACTAGACCGAAAAATTCGCCAAAAACTTTTGTCGCTAAAACCTTACTGATGCCAGAATTAGCAGAAGTCGCATATGCCTGTTCTTTATGGAACCGCGGTCTGAGTCGTCAAATAAAGGCGGTCCATGTAAGCCCAACATCCAGGGTCTTCCGAGATGAAGACCGGAAAAGATTCAGTGCAGAGCTTGCTGGTAAGACCCTTATGAAATCGGAAACTCATGGGAAGCAAATGCTCTTTACTTTTTCCGGTGATTATTGGCTTGGTCTGCATCTGGGGATGACGGGGTCTTTACATATAAAGGAAAAATCTCATTCCCCACAAAAACATGATGCCCTGCTTTTATTTCAGGCAAAACAAACCCTCGTTTTTCAGGACCCCCGTCAATTTGGTCGCTTACGCATGCACAAGGGTAAACATCCACCGGACTGGTGGACTGAACAACCGGTATCGATGCTATCTCCAAAATTCACGATAGAGATTGTGGCCCATGCATTAAACCGGCACACAAAACGCCCTCTTAAAGCTCTACTGCTTGATCAAAGATATTTCCCGGGCATGGGAAATTGGATGGCAGATGAAGTGCTCTGGCGAGCAAACCTGCATCCAAATTGTCGATCAGCGATGATCGGACCCAAGGAACAAAAAAAACTTTTTTCTCAGATTCTTTTTGTGGTTCATGGGGCAATGAAATCAGTCGGTACCAAAGGAGGTGATCCACCAAAAAAATGGTTATTTCATCAAAGATGGAAAGATGGTGGAACTTGTCCAAAATCGGGAGTAACCCTAATTAGGGAAGAAATTGGAGGCCGTACCAGTTGCTGGTCTCCAGATTTACAAAAGCTCGGAGAATAAACTCCTTGCTTCGATGCAATCCTTTCTGATTTGAACAGATAGTTCCTCTACATTACAGAATTTCATTTCTGGCCTCAGAAAGTTAAGCAGTTCCATTTCTAGCTGAGCACCCTCCTGCCATATGGAAACATCAGGTTGTTCAAGGCAGTGTATCTCCAAAACCGGGGCCTTGTGCTGTTGCTCCACGGTTGGACGAATTCCATAGTTGGCAACCGCTGGAATCTGTACTCCACTGCTCTTCTCCTTTACCATCCCAGAATAAACTGCGAAAGCCGGTCTTGCCTGTGGGCTCCACTCAACATTTAGGGTAGGAAAACCAAGGGTACGCCCCAAGGAATTACCAGAAACCACCTTTCCACTTACTAAATAAGGCCTCCCCAGCATTTGGTTCACCTCCTTTATATTCCCTTGGGACAAGGCATGCCGGATCCGGGAACTACTCACCGGTGAATTATCCATAACAAGTGATTCCGCCACATTTACATTTACCCCATGAACCAGGCCCATTTCCACCAGCATTGAGGAGTCCCCGCCTCTGTTTTTTCCAAACCGGAAATTTTCTCCCACCGTTATTGCCTTCAGCAATGGAATATGCTCTCTGAGAAAAGGTAGAAAATGATCCGCCTTCTGGCTGGATAAAAGATGATCAAATGGCTGAAGAATGACCGCATCTACTCCTGCAGACAGCAAGCCTCCAGCTTTATCCAAGGCAGACATCAATAAGGGTGGTTCATTCCCAGGTCGCAGATAACTTGCCGGGTGCTGAGGAAAAGTTAAGGCAACCGAGGAACCGTTGAAGGACCGGGCTTTTTCAATAGCCAAATCCAGAACACAGCGGTGACCACAATGCACGCCATCGAACATGCCTATTGCAAGGCACACATCCTTTTCCCACTGACGACCGAAGTGGACAATCGAGTCAAAGACCCGCTCCATCATCAAAGAACATGGGTTGGAACCGCTTCTCGAACGGGAATGAGATGCTTTTGAAACTCGCCCAGGGGAACATCATTTATTTCCTCAAGAGTGAGAGATTTTGAGATATCAAATTGATCAATTCTTGTTCGCCTGAGGCTTTGCAAATGTGCTCCGCACCCCAGTCGCTGACCAAGGTCATGCACCACCGTACGGACATAGGTACCCTTACTACAGTCCATAAAAAATTTACCAACTGGCGAGTCCCAAGTCTTCAATTTCAATTCATTTATGCGAACAAAGCGGGGTTCCCGTTCAACGGTTTTCCCCTTACGGGCCATCTTGTATAAGGGCACTCCGTCTATCTTTTTGGCAGAAAACATCGGAGGGGTCTGATACTGATCTCCTAAAAATCCAGCCATCTCCTTAATCAATTGCTCTTCTGACAATCCTTCAGGCAAAGGCTTTTCAGTAACCA
The DNA here is from genome assembly GCA_002686835.1 of Opitutia bacterium. Taxonomy (GTDB): domain Bacteria; phylum Verrucomicrobiota; class Verrucomicrobiia; order Opitutales; family Seribacteraceae; genus Chordibacter. The sequence goes on from NYYP01000011.1 coordinate 38,078, forward strand.
CTTCCCCGTCCGCATCCTGACTGTCGGTTTCTACGCCCAGTAAAAATGTTCCTTCATAGGCTTTATCCAAACTGATTAAAAATTGGGATACTTTAGTCGCCTTGCCAACCAGCATAATGAGTAGTCCTGTGGCGAGTGGATCCAGGGTTCCCGCATGACCGATCTTTTTCATTCTTAACTTCCGGCGCAACCTATCCACCACATCATGGGAAGTAATGCCCTGGGGTTTATCCACAAGGAGGATCCCCTCAAAATCAACATCCTGTCTTGTACTCATCCTGCCTTTGTATTTCCTGTCAGTTCGAGGTGCTTACCGATCGCATCTATTAGATTAGGGTAAAAAGTATCAATGGAACCCTCCACATTGAAACCCGCGGCACATGCATGCCCGCCTCCATTAAATTCCTTGGCCAAAATATCGACACGCAAACTGTCATTTTTTGCCCGAAAACTTCCCTTAATTTTACCATCTCGCTCTTCCAGTAATACCCCGATCTCCACCCCATCCAAAGAACGGGCATAATCAACAAAGTTTTCCGCGTCCTCAGGTTTGGTTCCGGTCTCGGTGTAGTACTTGCCTAAAACAGAGCCAATACAAACACGGTCATCATATTCCATTTTGAAACTGGCAAGAAAACGCTGGAGAAGCTGGATGCGGCCGGGTTTTTCTTTTTCGTAAAGTTCGTGTGCAATCCCTGAAGGACTGGCTCCCGCCTCACAAAGCAAACGGCAAACTTCAAATACCGAGGCATTGGTTGCGGAATAACAAAACTGGCCAGTATCCGTGCAAATCCCAAGGTAAAGTGCTTCGGCAGTGGTCTGATCCACCTCATAACCCGAGTCAAAAAAGAACTTAGCCAAAATTTCTCCGGTGGCAGAGGCATCAGAGAGAATAAAGTTTTCTTCACCATAATTCGTATTCGACACATGATGATCAATATTGAGATCAACCTTGGGGAATCGTTTACTCAAAGTATCTCCCACCCGACACTTATCTGCACAATCAACCGTAATTACTTGATATTCGCCCTCCCCCACTTGATCCGGAGAATAAAACGGAGTATCTCCCACAAACTTTTGCAGGGTACGGGGAATTGGGTCTTCATTAACCGCCCGAGCGTCTTTTCCCAGAGATAAGAGGATGCGGGTAAGTGCAACCTGGGAACCAATACAATCTCCATCGGGCCGCCTGTGCCCTAGCACGAGAATTGGAAGTTCGTTGAGGTTGGAAATTGCCTCAGCAAAAGATACAGATTCGTTCAGAAATAATGGCATGAAATTATAACAAAAGTAAGGATTATAGCATATGTATTCAGGCAGGAAAAGCTTGGAACTAATTTCCTTTTTTATTCAGAAATCCATCTTTATCTAATGAAACCTGCGGTAGATTTTCGGGCTCCTTAATTCCGTTCAAAACAAACTCTCCATCCTTAATGTAATAACTGTATCCAGGCAGCATCCTCCCCCACGTGCCCTTCCTGTTTCCTTGCTGGGCCGTCTGGGCATCGCTCTCATCGGGAAGTTGCAGGGCAACCAAACCATTTTGACTGGTAGCTAGCCCATCCACCAAATGGCATTCAACCCCTTCATCTCTGGTAATCGTTTGCCAGCTCCCATCCTCATTTTGCTCGAAACCAAATCCAGAAAGTAAGGGAAACCAGGGAAACCACTGCTCCATCCATGTTTGATCTCCCATGCAAATCCTAAGCTTTGGATGATCGATCAGATTGGTCTGTTTGAGACGCATCCAATTCACCCATGGCAAGATCACGAATTCTTCCGGTTGATTAATAACATCCTGAACCAACTGCATCCATTTACCAAAAGGCTCTGAAAATTCTCTGGAATAATTTTTTTCCAGAAAATGGCTTCTCGAAATTACACATCCGTTCCTATCCTTAAGAAGAATACCTTTGGTTGAGCGTAAAATTTGTTTTCTCAGGTTTTGGGACATTTCCTCAGCATTTCCCAATCTTTGATGAAAGGACTCCCTACCCAATTGCAAAACAGCCTGTCGGACGGACTCTGGCGTCGCCTGCTCCGGGTCTATGGGATGCCCCACATATACCGATACCCGATAAGGGAAAGACTCGGGTGTCTTTTAAAAAAAACAACCACCCTTGTTGCTGTAAATGCTACCCCAAACTCTGTCCAAAAAGGTCGGAATAATTGGAGCTTTGGCAGATTTGGCCAATAAAATTGAACCTCGCATAAATGACAGAGTTACCCCAATTCTAGAAATCCCTCCCTCAGCAAAAAGGCACAGTGGCGTCCCTTCCCCGAGTCTTTTGATTGATTGCTTTACAGAAGCCAATGGACCAGAGGATGAAACTGTCAGGGTGTCAGTCAGACGGAATACTGCTTTCATCAACCGGGATCTGGATAGTTCCTTATGGGCCAAATATCTTACTTTTCGGGGAAATGCAGCACCAATGAATACGGGATCCGCATAGGATAAATGATTACTGACAATCAATGCACCCCCACGTTCAGGAAAATTTTGCATCCCCCTGATCTCGATTCGATAAAAAATCCGCAGAATCATATGAAAAAAAGAACGGAGAAGGTCTTCAAACAAAAAGGTTCCAACTAACACCGCCATTAACCCAAGGGGAAAAAGTAAGATCAAAATCTCTAGTTTTGCCCCAGCACCGAATCCATTTACCAACCATATATGTACACCGATCAGAAGTACCCCTCCTAACTGGGTCAGTAAATTGGAAGCGGCCAGTACCCGCCCCCGTTCCTTGGGCTCTACCTGATCCTGCAAATATCCATTCAAGGGAACAAAAAATAAAGCACCGAAAAAACCCAGGGATGCACAGCAGACTTCAAACATTCTTCCCAACGCAGGGAAAAAATAAACGCCTGCCAGGCTAAATGTCATGCCGAGCAGTCCAAGAGGACTGAGACCAACCTCCACCCTTCCCTTATTCAGGTAGGCGGCAAACAAAGCCCCTGCCATAATCCCGACACCCAACAAGAGAAACCAGTAGCCATAAAGACTGCCCATGCCCACATTACCCTCAGTTACTTCTCCTGAAAGTCTCACTAAAACCAGGTAGAAAAATCCTCCCACTGACCAGAAGCATGCATCCCCAAGAGCAGCCCATCGAAGTCTGTTATTCCTAAGTAAATTTCTCAAGTCATGGAAATGACCAAAGAGCAGATTAATACGAAAGGGAGCTTTATGAATTAATCCGGTCGCAGGAGTGGGCAGATTGACCAACCATGAAAGAAGAGCCAAAGCCAAAATGATCCACACAATCTGTTGAGCCGCCCCCCATCCACTCAGGCTCCCAACAAATTGATCAAATAAAACCGCACCTGTGAACGCACCGGCAAGTATCCCCACCACCGAGAGCATTTCCATCCAGCCCACCGCCTTGCCCAGTTTTTCGTAACCCACAATTTCTTTGAGAATTCCTTTTTTTGCCGGAGATAAAAAAGTGGACTGAGTGGAAAGCAGGAAAAAACCAATCAGTGCGCACAGTAATGATTGGAAAGAAATACCTAAAAGAATGACTGCCAGTGCCAAGAGCTGAGAAAAAAGACTGACTCCAATCACTCGCCTCTTGGAAAACCGGTCCGAAACCCATCCGGCTAATGGAGCAAATAAAATGAAGGGTAGAATCAAAAGCAGGGATGCCCACTGGTTAATCTGATCCATGCTTTCCTTCCCGAAATAAAAAGCAGCCAGAACAGGAAGGAATGCCTTAACTGCATTGTCATTGAATGCCCCTAGAGTCTGAGCAAGTAACAGGGGGACGATCCGGCCAAATTTATCTTTCTGGCAAATCATGATATGCCACAAACATTTCTTCCCCGCGAACTGTAATCCTTTTATCCATCTGTTATTGATTTGTGATTGATGAAGAAAGCAAAAGCAATGAATGTCGAGAAATGAAGCGTTTAATTTTCTTTTTGTCCCTCCTTCTGATCAGCCCTCAGGTCTTCGCCAAGAGACCCAATATCCTGTTCATTTTCTCCGATGATCATGCCTATCAGGCAATTTCCGCCTACGGATCCAACCGGAATAAAACCCCCAATTTGGACCGTATCGCCAATGAGGGAATGCGGTTTGACCGTGCCTTTGTCACCAATTCTATTTGTGCCCCCAGTCGGGCAGTTGTTCTAACAGGCAAGCACAGCCACCTAAATGGACAACTCACCAACATGGAAACCTTTGACGGCTCCCAGCAAACTTTTCCCAAACTCCTGCAAAAAGCAGGTTATCAGACCGCACTCTTTGGGAAGTGGCACCTAAAAAGCAGTCCCACCGGATTTGATTCCTGGGAAGTGCTCCGCGGTCAGGGTCCGTATTACAACCCACTGTTTCTCACTAAAAAGGGAAGAAAAAATATCACCGGATATACCACTGACATCATTACGGACCGCACCCTCAATTGGCTCAAGAACGAGCGTGACAAAGAGAAGCCTTTTTTCCTTTGCTCCTGGCACAAGGCTCCCCACCGCAACTGGTTACCTGCACCCAAATACATAAGTAAATACAATGACCGAGATATCCCGGAACCGGAAACCCTGCGGGATGCTTACCGAAACCGGTTATCTCCCGCATCTTCTCAGACGATGACCATCGACAAACATATGAAGGATGACTGGGATTTTAAATTAACTCCACCCAGGGAATTAAATGAGGAGCAAAAGAAAATTTGGAATGCTGCCTATGAGCCCAAAAACCAAGCTTTCCATGAGGCAAAGTTGGAAGGGGATGATCTCCTCCGATGGAAATATCAGCGTTATGCCAAGGATTACCTCAGATGTATCGACTCAGTGGATGAAAACATTGGCCGTCTCCTTGATTATCTTGATCAAGGGGGATTGGCGGAGAATACCATAGTGATCTATTCCTCTGACCAGGGCTGGTACTTAGGAGAACATGGCTGGTATGATAAGCGATGGATGTATGAGGAATCCTTCCGCACCCCCCTTCTGGTCCGCTGGCCCGGCACTATCCGTCCTGGCAGTGTCAACATGGACCTCGTACAAAACCTGGATTATGCCCAGACCTTTCTTGATATCTGCGGAGCCAAACAGCCAGTAGACATGCAGGGAAAATCTCTGCTTCCTTTACTGAAGGGAGAAACCCCTGAGGATTGGAGAGAATCGATCTACTATCACTATTACGAATTCCCAGGCTATCATAATGTCCGCAGGCATTACGGCGTTCGCAACCACCGCTACAAGCTGATTCATTTCTACATGATCGACGGGTGGGAATTATACGACCTACAAAACGACCCCAATGAATTGAACTCCGTCTACGGAAAACCTGCCTATGCTAAAGTTACTGAAGAAATGAAAAAAGAACTTTCCCGGTTAAGAAAAGAATATCAGGTTCCAGAAGATAAACGTCCTTTACCCAAAAAAATCAGAAAACTTTACTAAGAACAAGTAGCTGAAAGATTTTCAATGGCCCGGGCCAGATCGATATCTTTCCGGGTAACCTTACCTCCTGCATCGTGCGTATTAAGACCAATCTCCAGCCGGTTATAGCAATTGAAAACTTCAGGATGGTGATTCATTGCTTCAGCCTCATAAGAAATCCTTAGAAAAAATGCCATTGCTTCCCTGAAATCAGAAAATTGGAAGGATTTTTTCAATTTATCCTCACTAAATTCCCAGCCATTTAAATTCGCAAGTGAATGTTTAATTTCATTTTCATTTAATGGTTTAGACATGGTTTGAATTTGCTAGTCCGTGCTTTCCTCGTTGTCAATCGATCGCTTAGCGGTTGAGATAGGTAAATTCTCCTTTTTTGATGAATCAGTTATCGCCCGAAGAAAAAAATAATCTTCCCCGCCATGTCGCCTTGATCATGGACGGTAATGGTCGTTGGGCAAAATCTCGCAGGATGCCACGATTGTTCGGTCATCGAAAAGGGGTGGAAAATGTACGGTCTGTTGTCAATACCGCCAAGGAAGTTGGTGTTCCCTACATCACCCTCTATGCTTTTAGTACGGAGAACCAGAACCGACCCAGGGAAGAAAAGTCTGGCTTAATGAAATTATTGGAGGAATTTCTAAAGAAAGAGATAAGATCAATGATGGAAGATGGAATCCGCCTCCGGGCCATTGGGGACCTTTCGGGACTACCAGATTTTGCCCGCGACATTGTGGAGAATACCATTGAACAAACCAAAGGGAATAAAAACTGGAACCTCACCCTAGCCTTAAATTACGGGAGTCGGCAGGAAGTTCTACGAGCCATAGCCCGGTATAATAGGGATCATTCATCCACTCCCCACCTACCCAAATGGGACGATTTCTCCCCCTATCTTGAAACTGGTGACCTTCCAGACCCGGACTTGATTATTCGCACGTCAGGAGAATTCCGCCTAAGCAACTTTTTACTTTTGCAGGCAGCATACGCGGAAATTTTTGTTTCGCCCCTACATTGGCCGGACTTTGATCGGAATGCCTTTATCGAGGCATTGGCAAACTATGCACGACGGGAGCGAAGGTTTGGGAAAACCAGCGAACAAATTCATCAACCTATTCATACTTCATGATTTTAAGAACCATCGCCACCATCATTCTATGGGGATTACTCGGGGCCATTGTATATGGATTAAAAGAGCCCGGTGCAATGTGGATCCTCAACCTTTGTGCCACCCTTACACTTTTCGAGGTATACACTATACTCGGTCGAATTGGCTATGCCGCTAACCGTATTACTGGTCTGGTTACCGGTGCCTGCATGATTCCAATTGCTTTCTATTTTCCCGGTGCGGGAATTGATGCCTTGGCAGTGGGTGCCCTCTTTTCATCCGCCGCCTGCGTGGTTTTCCCGCAAGATCAGCGGAGCCTCTATGTAAAACGCCTATTACCCACCTTTTTCGGTCTACTCTTCGTTACCTTTCTGTTGCATTATTTTGTGCGTATACTCCGCCTGACCGATGCACCTGAAAATCCAGAGGCAATCGGATTTGGACTCTTTTTCTGCCTCTGGATTGTACTGGTTGCGAAATTCAGTGACATTGGTGCACTGCTAGTTGGAAAAACCATAGGGCGAACCAAGATGGCCCCATCCATAAGCCCAGGAAAGACAGTGGAAGGATTGCTCGGAGGGCTTGGTGCATCTGCTGGTATTGGTGCCTTGATCCCTTGGTTGGCAAACGATCATCTCGCTCATTTATTTGATTTTGGAAGGTGGACTTTTGAGGCATCTCAGGGAGCATGGTGGGGGTTAATCATTGCCATCGTTGCAGTGATTGGAGATTTAATCGCATCTGTACTTAAACGATTGGCTGGAATGAAAGATTCCGGCGGATCCATCCCAGGAATCGGGGGACTTCTTGACTTAACTGACAGTCTGATCCTGTCTGCACCAACTGGATATTTTATTGTTTTACTGCTTCATCCATGAGTTTGCCCAAGAAACTCGTCTTGCTCGGAGCGACCGGATCGATTGGAGAAAGCTCCCTCCGTGTAATTCGTAAGCATTCAGACAAACTCCAGCTTATTGGCATTTCAGCATATCAAAACGGAGAGAAACTTGCGGCCATAGCCCAAGAATTCGGGGTGCAAAAAGCTCATCTGCACCAAAAACCAGCTAAGGATCTTGCCCTTCCATTTGGCACCAAATTTTCCTCCGGTGTCCAGTCTTTGCTTGAACTTGCAGCATGGGATGAAGCAGACATAGTTTTGGTCGCTGTAGTCGGAGCGACCGGATTAGCACCGACTCTTGCCGCACTTGAAGCAGGGAAAGATGTGGTTCTTGCAAATAAAGAGTCCCTCGTAGTCGGTGGTGAGCTGGTTATGGAGACTGCGCAACGAACGGGATCTCAAATTTTTCCCGCTGATAGCGAACACAATGCGGTTTTTCAATGCCTTCATGGACAACCTGAAAAATCCCTGGATTCTCTAGCTCTCACCGCATCAGGAGGCCCCTTTCGGGACTGGCCCTTGGAAGATTTAACAAAGGCGACGCCCCAGCAAGCCTTACACCATCCAAATTGGAACATGGGACCTAAGATAACCGTGGACTCAGCAACCATGGCAAACAAGGGCCTCGAATTGATTGAAGCAAAGTGGCTCTTTAACTTACCACCAGAAAAACTTCATGTATTGATCCATCCGCCCAGCATAGTTCATGCAATTGTTCGGTTTAAGGACGGGTGTAGTTTTGCCCAAATGTCCCCTCCTTCGATGACCTTCGCCTTACAGAATGCCTTGCTTTTCCCGGAACGCCACCCAGGCGTGGAGAAAGGGATCGATTTGTCCACCCGTTTTGACCTGGCTTTTTTCCCACCTGAAATGCAGCGGTATCCCTGCCTCAAACTAGCAACTGAGTGCCTACATAATGGTAGCTCTGCACCACTTGTTTTTAATGCCGCCAACGAATTAGCGGTAGATGCATTCCTTGCGAATCGAATTGGCTTTGGTCGCATTTCCCACATTATTGAAAGTACTTTGAATCTTTTTAAACATCGCCCCTATCACGACCTTGACGACCTGCTTTCCCTCGACCAAGAAGCACGTATCTTAGCCGAGCAAGAAATTGTTCAGGTTGCCTAAGAACTGCTAATTAGGACCTATTTTCATGACCATGCTTTACGACATAGCTTTTTTGTTTGTCGCCCTTTTTGCACTTGGGTTTACCATTTTTATTCATGAACTAGGCCATTTTTTGGCCGCCCGCCAACGGGGCTTACTTATTACCCGATTCTCCATCGGTTTTGGCCCAAAGCTATTTGGATGGACCCGCAATGGTGTGGAGTATCGACTCTCGGCAATTCCTTTCGGAGGATATGTCGCATTACCTCAACTCTCAGACATGGGGAGACTGGAAGGAAGCGAAAGCAATGAAGACAAGACTTTAGACCATCCTGAAAATCGAAAATCCGCCTGGGATGATTTCGAGGAAGATGAGGAAAACGAGACAGAAAAAGAAGAACCCCTGCCCAAAATCTCATACACAGATAAAATGATCGTGTCTGTAATGGGTGCAGTTTTCAATATTCTGCTCGCTTTTATCTTATCCACCGTCCTGTGGTTTTTTGGATATGATGTCACAGATGCCCAACTGACTACAAAAATTGGCTTTGTTGCCGATACTGTAGAACGATGGAACCCATTGGTTGAGGAGGGCGAAGAAGTCACTTCTCCAGCCAAGAAAGCAGGTCTCTTGGCAGGTGATGAAATTTTAGCAGTAGATGGTTCGCCGGTCGACGATTTCATGGATATTCAAAACCGGATTATTACAGGCAAACAACAAACCGCACAGGGTCGGAGACTTCTGAATTTAACCATATTGCGAAATAATCAGGAAATGAAATTTAAGGTTTACCCAGAAGTCTGGGGACCTGAAGAAATGAGGGTTATCGGCATTGGGCCGAAGGAAACCTTCTTTATTGGTGAACTCTCGCCTGACATGCCAGCTGTAGAGGCTGGCTTGCAGGTCGGCGACCAACCAATTTCTCTAAATGGCAATGCCATTCATTCCTTTTCTCAACTCGTTAATCAATTGAAGAAGGTCGACCAAAACCAAAGCGTTGCATTGACTGTCCGCCAGGGAGGAGAACGCGGTCCTGAAAGAACCTTTGAAATGGTTCCAATAGAAAAAGAACTTTTAATAGCAGGAATTCCGAGCATCCGCAAAATGATCGGTTTCCGGCCGGACTTTAAGATTGTCACCACCTACCCCAATCCGCTCAAACTGATCTACAGTAGAGTAAAGGATATGTACCTTACCTTAAGTGGTCTGGTAAGTCCCGCCTCTGATGTCAAACTAAGGAACATGAGCGGACCTGTTGGAATCGTCAACCACCTGAGTGTTTTTGCAAAAATTGGCTTTAAAAAACTTTTGTGGTTTGTGGTTTTCATCAATGTCAACCTCGCCATTCTTAATCTGTTACCCATTCCCGTTCTTGATGGTGGACATATGCTCTTTGCAACCATTGAAAAATTACGTGGAGAACCCTTACCGCTTGCCTTTCTCGAAAGAGCCCAGGTTCTCTTTGTCGCCCTTCTTTTCTCTTTCATGCTCTATGTCACCTTTTTTGATGTACAACGGATTCTTCCGTTTTAGCCGTAATAAGAATAAATCATGGGTTCGGTGACTCCCTACTGCGTCTCCCGTTTTAATTCTATTCGAAGGAGCACCAGAGAGGTCAACATAGGTAATTTAAGCATAGGCAGGCAAAAACCGGTACGGATACAGTCTATGACAACGACTGACACCCTGGACATTTCGTCCACTGTCCGACAAACTATCGAACTCGCCGAAGCTGGTTGTGAAATCGTTCGTATTACCGCACCAAACATCAGAGCAGCTGAAGCACTCAAAGAAATTTCCACTCATGTTAGGGCGGCAAAGATTACAGTCCCTTTGGTTGCAGACATTCATTTCATGCCACAAGCCGCAATGGAGGCGGCAAAACATGTGGAAAAAGTAAGGGTGAACCCAGGAAATTATGCGGACAGGAAGAAATTTCAGACCCGCGAATATTCGGATACCCAGTACGAGGAGGAACTCGAACGGTTGCATGATGCATTTAGCCCCCTGGTACACAGATGTAAGGAACTGGGTCGGGCAATGCGCATCGGCACCAACCATGGATCACTCTCTGACCGTATCATGAATCGATTTGGTGACTCCCCCAGAGGAATGGCTGAGTCTGCCTTAGAATTTCTACGGATTGCCCGTTCCCATGGCTATCATGACCTGGTATTATCGATGAAATCAAGCAATCCAAAAGTCATGATTGAAGCGTACCGATTGGTCGTTTCCCTGATGAATGAGGAAGGTATGGACTACCCCTTGCACCTGGGTGTTACTGAGGCTGGAGATGGGGAAGATGCACGGATCAAAAGTGCGATTGGAATTGGCTCTCTTCTTCTTGATGGGCTGGGTGATACCCTGCGCGTCTCTTTAACTGAAGACCCTGTGGCAGAAATTCCTGTGGCTCGAGATCTTGCCAGACGTGCACATAAATGGTGGGAAACAGAGCAGTCTATGACTGAGGAACCCAAAGAAGCAATAGATCCCTTTCTTTACCAACGTCGCTCATGCCCATCACTTTCGCTTGCTGGTGGAAAATTGTCAGTTGGAGAAAAATACCCTCCCGTGGTTTTGGCATCCGCTAGCCAGCCCCTTTGTAAAGTTGAAGAAATTGTTCAGCATACTGCCCGTGTGCAATCAGCAGGAAAGGATGCACCCGTTGAAGGAATGATTATTGAAGTGCATAAAGATAGCGATCTCTCCCATCTAGAGATTTTGCGGGCATCGGTATTGGGGGCCGTGCCCTTAATTGTGATTGATGATTTACGCGAAGATCCATCGCATGATCTTCCCGAGGCTCACAGTTCATCTCCCGAACTTCTTTGGCATGGTGCCTCTTTGAATGGACAAGATTCTGACCTTGCACGTTTCCTTGCCCACTGCGAAAACGCGGGGCATCGCCCATGCATCTCGCTTCCGGGAACCAAAATTTCCTCCGGTGCAGAGCTTCTTCTCAGTGGCTCTTCTGTCAAACCGGTGATCACTCTTAAACATCCTTCCCCTTGGAATAATCCGGTGGCGGGATATCGTGCTCTCGCCGCTTCCTTGAAAGAGTCAGGTTTATCTTTGCCCCTTTGGATTCGTAACACCTCGAGCAACCGGCTGCATCCCACGGACGATTTTTCCTCGGGCATACTGCTCGATTCCTCCATTCTATCTGGGTCTTTACTATGCGATGGGATTGGCGATCTAATCTCTGTAGAGCACATGGGATCACTGGATCGCAATCGAGCATTGACTTACAATATCCTCCAGGGCGCCCGTGCCCGTATATCGAAAACTGAGTTCATCGCTTGCCCGAGTTGCGGTCGCACCCTGTTTGACTTACAAAGCACCACCAAATTGGTAAAGCAGGCCACTGGACATTTGAAAGGAGTTACCATCGCGGTGATGGGATGCATTGTTAATGGTCCAGGAGAAATGGCAGACGCTGATTTTGGCTATGTTGGTTCTGGACCGGGCAAGATCGACTTATATGTGGGTAAAACCAGAGTAACATCTGCGATACCTCAAAAGGAGGCAGTTGACCGATTGATCGATCTCATTAAAGAAGAAGGGAGATGGATAGATCCCTAACCAACCAAACCCCTGACCTTTCTGCGTTAGATCATTCAATTAAGGAACGCGTTCTTGCCGGACATCATGCAGTCCTGGCTCAGGTTGATTATTTCCGTGCAAACTTTGGAGTTGCACAAAGCAGGTGGAAAAGCGACGGCACCCGCGTTACAGAAGTGGACGAAAACATTTCGGAAGACTTGTTTGCCCATCTTAGAAAATTGTTTCCGCAAGATAACTATTGTTCGGAAGAATCTGCAGAGGCATCCAAACCTGTTATTTTAAATGGAGAATTTACCTGGCTTCTCGACCCTGTCGATGGCACCAACAATTATGCGGTTGGTGTACCCGAGTGTGGGATCTCTATGGGCCTCCTAAGAAATGGAGTCCCCGTCTATGGATTCATTTATGATTACGGTCGAGATAACTTATTACAAGGAGGTCCAGTAGTTGGCTCGATTGAAGGAGATCGTCGGGTTTATGTATCGGAAAATTTGGTAAATGAAAAACTCACATTCTGCATGCATTTCCCCATCCCAACCGCCGACCTAGATTCCCTGCGCGATGTCCTGCAAGAATGGCGCATTCGATGCCCTGGCTCTGCCGCTGTTGGCCTGGCAAATGTTGCCACCGGAAGACTGGACGGATGCCTGGAGTTTCGCTCGAAACCATGGGATTGTGCTGCAGGGCATGCCATATGCGAAGGAGCAGGTGCCAGGTTTCACTTCGTTAGAGATCCTGCTTTCCCAATGAAGACTTTTAGCCCAGCTATGGGACCATGTCCATTTCGGGTTGGGTCGGAACACTTCCATAAGGAAGTTTGCCAGGCACTGGGAATTACTGATCACAGGATTTAATTCCCCCTTGACCGAACGCTCTTGATTCGGTTTATTTCAACCTTTCCTTAAGCGGGCATAGTTTAGGGGTAAAACCCCAGCCTTCCAAGCTGGTGTCGACGGTTCGATTCCGTCTGCCCGCACCATTCTAAATATTACTTTAAACCTAATTTAGAATGCCAAACGCACCGCTTCCTCAATCATAAGCTTTTGGGCTGAGATACGAGTCCGTAAAGATTCCTCCGATGGTGTTTCAATGGTAAAGTTTCTCGAGCCATGCTTTTCTAACAGATAAAGAGCTTCTGGAATTCCATCTTCAGGTGGATTATCTATTCTTGGTCTAATAACCCCATTGTGAACCGCTCTACCTTCAATTGTTTCCCTCCTGTCCAGAGGTAGTGATTTTTTTCCGGCATTTAATATATTATCCGCCCAGGAATCTTGGTTATTTCCGATGTACGGATCATACAAATAAATACCATTGGCATCAAAATCTTCGTGCAGGTTTAGAGATAATAAAATGGATATTTTTTCCAGGCGTAAGAAAATTTTTTCCGTAAAGGGATGCTTATCCATCCCCCATATACGATTAAGATCCTGTCCTCTCTTATCAGTGCGGGAGTTATGAACAAAACCCCATGGGTTTAAGCATGGGAAAAGAATGATTGGAATACTGGTTAGAATATCGTGACTCTGTTTCGCCCAATCCAATAATCCCCAGCATGCAGCTACTTCATCCCCATGAATTCCAGATGAAATATACAAAGCTGGTTCATTCCTTTGAACCAATTGATTAGATATCTCAAAAACCGGAAATTGATCATAAACGGTTAATTTATTAAAAATGAGCGAGTTCTTCTGTGATATAGTACGCCATTGGTCAATGAGTGCCTGGTAATTATGGGCAGAGTGATTGGCATGCATAAGAATTTATCTAGATCAATTCTACCAACTAGCCAACTTCGTAAAGGAAGATGGATTGACCGAATAATCTTTTGGGCATTAATTGACTAATATGTCCCATGCTTTGAAGATTTTGTTGCTTGCAATCCTTTTAACCTCATGTGGTGGAAGTGGAGTTACAGTCACCAAAAGTCAAACGGTAGAATACTTGTCCAAAGCCTTTAGTAAATCCAAGGCTTGGTTTAAGTCAACTGACGGAGAAGCAGTAGGGAGAGACGGCCCACCGCCACCGTCCCATCTCCAACCAACTGCACGACAGGCACTTGATCATAGAATCAATCAAAACTCTGCCAAACGAATGTCCAAAAAAGATTACACACGGGCAATCAAAAGGTTGGAAAGCTCTATCCCTGATTTAGAAAAAGAACTGGGGGAAAATAACATCGAGGTCGGCGAGACTTATTATACCATTGGGTCAATGTACCTCATCCAAAAAAATCCCAAAGCAGCAAAATCAGCATACACAAAGTCGTTGAAAATCTTTTCAAATTGGCTGGGTGCAGAACATCCCAGGGTTTGGCAAGTTAAGGACAAAATCAACAGAATTAACTGACCCGGAGATTGTTACTCTTAAAAAAGCGAAGCCATACCTTCGACAGTAAAAGGCATGGGTGTTTCTAAATCCTCTAAAACTAAATCTGCATGGGTAAAATCATGATCCTTGGCAAACTCGCTTGGTGTAACAACGCATATCATACCTGCATCTTTTGCGGCCCGCATACCATGAGAGGTATCCTCAAGTACCGCACAGGCACTGGTTGGGACTGAAGCTCTTTTAGCTGCTAGCAAATATATATCAGGGGCAGGTTTATGCCTCGGAGTCGATTCTCCGCCACAAAACGCGGCAAGAGAGTCAAGAAATTGCTCACCCAGGGCAGCTTCAACCACTTTTTCTGCCGCCCAGCCAACACAAGCGGTTGCGATAGCAGTGGGAATCCCAGCTTCCATTACCTCAGTAAAAAAGCGGACAATACCAGGCCTTAACCCAAGAGTGCCATTACCCAAGTCTCGGGTAATCAATTCAACATACAGTTCGGTTTTCCGCTGGTATAATTGGACCTTTGTTTCACGATATTCGTCCTCGGGTAATTTCATCCACTCAAAAATTTCCCGAAACTTATTGCCACCCATGGTTTGCAAACGAGCTACATAATCCTGTTTGCTCCATGTTTGTTTTAAACCCAACTCATTGAACAAAGCATTATAAGCTAATCGGTGATAATCTTCAGTTTCCAGAATGGTTCCATCCAGGTCTGAGATGAACAGTTTTAGATTCATTGTTTTGTTGTCTTCTCTGCACAAAGTTTTTGAAAACTCGTGTATCTAACATTTCTTCGTTCATCAGACAGGCAACTCGGGTCCACTGTCTTTATAACTTTAACTAAGTCACTGGACATATCACCCACGGACTTTGTATAATATCCTGCTGCGGCGAGTATCGCTGCACCCATCGCGGAATTCGGGTATTGAGGGACCAGAATTGATCGTTGCAAAACATCAGCCCTAATCTGCAAACCAAGTTTACTTGCAACAGCTCCTCCGGTTGCAAAGATTCGATTACCAACCTCTGCTCCGAGCTCTTCCAACAATTCGTAAGTCATTTTTTCGACAAAAGCCAAACCCTCTATGCAGCTCAGAAAATATTCATTTGGGCCAAAGTCTCCCTTATTGCCAAAAGGTAAAAAATGTGGATCAGAAAAAGGTAAGCGTTCACCTTTCCGAATAGAGGGGTACACAAGCCCGGAGTGGACCTGATTGCATGAAATCTCTTTTTCCAGTACTTCGATACGATCCCCAAATTCTGCCTTTAATATTTCACCCCCTGCATTAGATGCACCACCAGGCATCCAGTTGCCATCAGGATGACGATGACAATAAATCCGACCTTGAGGATCAAATATCCGCTTGGATGATATCCCTTTTACCGCCAATGTTGTCCCAATTGTAGTTGACCAATCGCCAATCTTACCTGCACCAGAGGCATAAAATGCCGCATTTGAATCAGTTGCTCCACTTACCAACAAACAGCTCCCTTTTAAGGACCACCTGTTTTGATGAATCCTTGAAATTTGGCCGATGACCTCTCCAGGTGCAACAATTGGAGGCAAAGGCATCCCTGCAAGAGTTTCCGGCCATTCTTTTGCTTGCAAATCAAGACCTGACTTCATCGCATTGGTGAAATCAGTGGGAATGTCAACTGATCCACACAACCATGCATTTAGAAAGTCTGTTGCGTGTAAAAACCTCACCTCATCCGGAAGGCAGAGATGTTGGTTCATCCACAAAATCTTAGGCAAAGAAAAAGAGGGAGAGCAATCGCCATCAAATATATCTTTACATAATTCAGTCTCATTAATGGAACGCATATCATTGTGCAAAAGTGCGGGCCCAAGTGGGGCTGCATCACTATCGACAGGCAGGACCGTTCCGGAAGTTGAATCGACCGCAACCGCTAAGATATGCCGGTTTTTAGGTTCAGAAAAAAGTTCATCAAGTGCACTTTCCAGAGTATGAATCCAATCATTTGCATCTTGCTCGGATTCACCTGGGTTAGCGGATAAATTTAAACGAGATAAAGATCTTTGTACTTCAGATGAAACAAATCCCTCTTCATTGACAATAATGCAACGAACTCCACCAGTACCCAAATCTATTCCCAAGAAAGACACTTCAGTATCATTTCTACAATCTGCCTAATTGGCAATACGAACTCAGTTTTGAAGCATTTTCATATATCACAGCCCCACTTGACATTTGGTGCATTTACACTTAGTATGTATTTGCATTATGAAAAGGGTTTTGCCTCATACTTTTGAACTTGGCGACATAGTTGTTGAAAAGAATACCAGCTTTGGAAGAAAAAGAGTTGGAGAAATTGTTTTTATCACAGAAGGGAAGAGACCAAAGCTCAGACTTATAGAACTCTCACCAAGGAGCTTGTGTCCGAAATTTAATGGCAATTATGCTAGGCTTCGCCATTTCAGCACTCTACGGGAAAATTGCAGAAAACTACGGGTTATAAATATTAAGAAAAGAAAAGTATTTCAACTAGGTGATGTAATTAGGCACAGAAGACATAGCTCTTTTAGGTTCGGACTAATTGTCGGTTTTCACCATCCTGATGGTTTATACAGCGACTCCTGGGAAAAAGGCTACAATGGCAAGGATATGATTGAATGTGTCGAAATTAGTGGACGGTCCGGTTTACCTCGTAAGCGAGATACAGATGGAAGAATTAAAAAATTTGAAATTGGTCCTTCAAATGCAAAAATGTGCGAGGTTCTCCCCATGGATCAAAATGGGGGGGTAAGAATTAAAGATTACTATTTATTGATCAGTTCTTAAAAACATTTTTTCTAGCCAGCACAAAGCTCGGGTTGGTAAAATTAATTTTGCCAAAGCATCACAATTATCTCAGTTTGAGTATACCCTTGCTGCCCTAAATCTTTTCTCATTCAACCTATGCCCTATGGTTGCCCGCCCCAACATAGTCCCACGATCAAATAACCTGGAGATTGGAATGATCGTCGAAGAAACTTCTACATCGGGAAGTGGCAAAAGGATAGGTGAAATTGTCGCAATTTTTGGCGACAAGAAAAGAAAATTGCAGGTCCTGGAACTCAATCGTCACGACCTCTCACCTTTCTTAAGCCATGCCAAAGACAAACTTAAGTTTTTTACCATATATAGTGACAAATGCCGAAAACTCGACTTATCAAGAATACGAAAACCTAACTCGTTTTTACCTGGTGATGTTGTACGCCATGCAAAAAATGGGAGGATACGCTTTGGTATTATCATTGGTTTTACTCATCCAGAAGGACTTTACAGTGAATCCATCGAAAAAGGGTATAATGGGAAAGATTTAATCGAATGTGTGGAAATATCCGGACGAGCAGGACTCCCCCAAAAGCTCGACGCTATGGGCAAGGTTAAACGTTTCACTGTAGGTCCGGATTCCCTCAAAATTTGCGAGGTCCTGCCGATGGACAAAAATGGTGGCACAAGAATTAAAGATTACTGGGAACTTAAAAGAGAAGAAAACTTTTGATCCTCCCAGTTTAGCTGGCAAATACTTCTGTTTGTTCTAACAAATAGATTCAGGCAGAATTTGCTTACAAAAAAGAATCCTTATAGCAAATAGTTATGGTTCTTGGTGTTTATTGTTTCCGCAACGATCTTCGTTTGCATGACAATCCAGCCTTGCAACTCGCCCGAGAGGAGTGTGATCAACTTCTCTTAGTTTATGCATTTGAGGATAGGTTATGGAGGACCAAAAAACCTAAAAGAATATCTGCACATAGAGCCAGGTTCACCCTCGATTCTTTGAAATGCTTAGAGAAAAAAATTATTAAACTTGGAGGTGCATTGCACTTTCTTCATGGAAATATTGAAAGTTCAATCCCCCCATTCATGGAACAGGTCGGTGCAACTCTGTGTTTTGTATCTGATGAAAATGCATGGGAAGAAAAAGAAGCGGAAGATGAACTTTCTAGAATGGTTAACTTACGAACAATTTACTCTAAGACCTTACTCCATTTGGATGATTTGCCCTTTGATCTTGAGGCTTTGCCGGAAACATTTTCCAATTTCAGAAAATTGGTAGAAAAGCAATGGATTGTGCGATCCAGTCTTGAAACTCCCGACACGCTCGATTTATCCCCGAATCCAGTTTCCAAACTACCTAACCTCAGAGAGTTAGGATTCAATAATCCTCCTGCCCCACCCTCTGATTATTATAGATTTGAAGGGGGAACCATAGCTGGAAGAAAACGAGTTGAACGTTGGATATGGGAAGAAAATTGTATTTTAAACTATAAGAATACCCGCAATCAACTACAGGGAGCTGACTTTTCATCACGACTTTCACCTTGGATATCTAACGGTTGTCTTTCCCCTAGGGAAATTTATTGGGAAATCAAAAAGTTCGAATCCCATTTTGAAGCCAATGAAAGCACTTACTGGTTAAACTTTGAATTATTGTGGCGCGATTTTTTTCACTTCTCCGCCAGACTACATGGACCCAAGATTTTTAAAAGTCGTGGTATTCACCCGGAGAGACCACCTATTACCGAACCCCAAAACGCCGGTTCACTTTTTTCTCAATGGAAGGATGGTAGAACAAATGACTTATTTATCAATGCCATGATGCATGAATTGAGGAAAACTGGCTGGATGAGTAATCGAGCCAGGCAAATTTCCGCCTCTTATTTGATCAATGATCTCGGCCTAGATTGGAGAAAAGGTGCCCAATGGTTTGAGGAACAATTAATTGATTATGATCCGTGCAGTAATTACGGAAATTGGTTATATCTTTCGGGATATGGAAATGACCCTCGGAAAAAGAGACATTTTAATGTAGCCAAACAAGCAGAATTATACGACCCCGAGGGGAATTATCTTAGAGATTGGGTAAGGGTTCAAAATTCACCAATTTCTAATTAATTGATCCCAATATGTTTCAAGGGTTTCAGAGTCTGGGAACGATTTAGATACAATTGCCTCTTTGCTCAGTGCATCATGGTAGTGAAAAATTATTTTATTTTCACCATTTAATTTTTTGAAGAGAAACACCTGCCCCTTATTTACGCAGACAGCATTTCCTTTTTCATCGACTCCCGCCATGATAACATTCAGCTTGGTTTCGGGTTTCTCCAAGAAAGAACCCATGAATGCACCAGTTGCAAAAACGAGTAAGAGCATAACCAATTGCTTGTTTTTCAATTTCATAATTTATATTTTGTCTTATTCGAGATGACTAAATTTAGGAATGTAGGTCAATTTGCAGGATTAAAGACAACCAAGGGTTTTTCAAGGATTTCCTCCACTTTTGTAATTCCCATGATAAACCTGTAACTCATTGTTTTTGCAATCTCACGAAAAAGGCTAAGCCGACCAGTACATCAATTCCCACTATGCTTATTCCTTTTTCTCCTGTATTAACACCCACACTATGTCGATGGATTCGCAACATAGATGATTTAGTGTATTGGTCAGGAAACACCTTTGCCGGGAAAAAATTCAGCGAACAAACTTTTCTACAGCATCTTAGAAATAAAGATATCTCCCCTTTTGCCAGTTTAGATGTAAATGGCAATCTGCTAGCCTATGGAGAAATTGTCAGGAAAATAAATGAAAACCGCCTACATTTATGCAGAATCATAGTTGATCCTCAAAAAAGGGGGCAAGGCCTGGGCAAAAGATTTTGTAAATTACTGATAGAAAAGCCCCGATCCACGGGATCATATAAACGTATAATGATTAATGTTTTAAGTGAAAATAAGCCGGCAATTGCCTGCTACTCTTCATTGGGTTTTCAAAAAATTGGATTGCGACCCAAAGCCCGCAGAATTGGTAATCGGATGCTCGACTTGGTGATTATGTCCAAAAATCTAGAACAACAAAAAAAATGAAAAAAACCAGTGGTGGATTAGTATTATACAAAGAAGACCCTGAAAACAATGAGCTCTTTGTGCTTGTGGCCCATCCGGGCGGTCCATTTTTCAAAAACAAAGACGATGGATGGTGGAGCATTCCCAAAGGAGAACCTGAACCTAATGAGGATATTTTTTTGGCCGCCTTAAGGGAGTTTGAAGAGGAAACAGGCATGCCCCCATCCGGTCCTTTTTTAGACCTAGGTTCAATCGTGCAAAATAATGGAAAAATTGTTTTTGCATGGGCGTTTGAAGGCGATTGGGAAGATTCTCGCACACTTGTCTGCAATAAGATCTCAATGGAATACCCCAAAGGCTCTGGGAAAATTTGGGAATTCCCAGAAATAGACCGGGTTGCGTTTCTTCCCATTGAAAATGCAAAGGAAAAGTTAAGACCGCAACAAGTTCCACTCCTTGAGCGATTAATGGAAAAGGTTTCTCTGGCAAAAGACTCCCGCGCAAGCTAATTGTTGCCAATCACCCAGACAAATTTAAAATATAAAGATGCACTTATTAGATATTTTGAAAAAGATAAAACCAGGTTTTTATCTGGTATTTATAATTCTTCTTGTTGGTTTTAGCCGTTACCTACCAATTGACCACCCATCGCTTTTCAATTTTTCTCCAGTACTCGCTATTTTTTTGTTTTGTGGTGCGTACATCAAAGGATCATTTTCATGGCTCGCTCCAGTTATCGCTATATTCCTTTCCGATTTATTTTTAAATCCTTCTTATGGCAAAAATTTTCTCGAACCCTACATGCTTACAACAATTTCCTGCTATGTCTTGGTATGGATTCTAGGTTATAAAATAGGTAATCGCAGCAAGTTAACCAACTGGCTAGGGGGAGCCATCCTATCGGCTGTACTTTTTCATCTTATCACCTGTACATTTTCCTGGATTTTAAATCCGGCATACGCCAAAACTACATCCGGACTGCTGCAGTCAATTATCATTGGCGAACCCGGCTTCGCACCCTCCTATTTATTTTTACGAAACTCTATCTTAAGCACTATATTCTTTTCCGTGTGTTTTAGGTGGTTTCATCTTTGGCTAACTCAATTCTCACTATCACAGACAGCTATTGTTGCACCAAAACCTCAAGTTTGAAGATTACGCTGTCTGAGTGCCTCAAACAGGCAAACACCAGTGGCCACAGATACATTAAGACATTCCACTTTTCCACTCATGGGGATAAAGATTAACTCATCACAGTGCTTCGCGGTTAATCGGCGAATCCCGGTTTCCTCGGCCCCCATAATTAAGCCACATGCTCCGGATAAATCTGCCTCAAACACTGATTTTTTCGCTTGATCACTCGTACCAACAAGAAAGATCCCCATTTGGGACAACCTCTCTAAATATCGTGCCAAATTTACCACTCTCGCAATTTTTAAATTCTCAACCGCTCCACAGGCGACATGCCTGACAACCTCAGTCAGCCCAGCTGAACGATCGTTCGGCAATACTACCAAATCAATACCTGCTCCATCTGCTGAGCGGAGACAGGCACCTAGGTTACGAGGGTCTTGTACTTGATCAAGAATTAGGACAAAAGGATCATGCCCAAGCGAATTGATGTACTCTATGGATTGTTCCTCTCCAATTGTGGAAACAGGTGCATCTAGATTCCCATGGGTCTTACGTCCCAAAGCTTTGGAAAATCTCCTCTTCATCTAATTAGGGAAAAGATGAAAGGAAATAGAGCAAAAACATTATTCGTGAAAATCTGAACCCTGAACTGTCTCTTTAACATAGCCTCTGCGAATACAAAAATCTCCAAATCTTTCTTCGTATTCTCGATTGGATGCAAAGTCTTCAAGTATAGGTTTTAATTCCTGTACGATTTCTTCATGGGTGATTGCTGGTCGATAAAGTTTGTTCAATCGTGTTCCGTCAAGACCAGCACCTAAGTATAAATTATATTTACCAGGAGCCTTCCCCACCAGACCGATTTCCCCCAAGTAAGGACGACCGCATCCATTGGGACAACCTGTAGAGCGAATAGCAATTGATTGATCATGCAATCCAAGCCCATCAATAATTGATTCCAGTTCATCTATCAATGTTGGGAGATATCGTTCGCTCTCTGCTAAGGCTAGACTACAGGTGGGTAATGCAGTACAGGCAATTGAATTTAAACGGATGCCGGAAAGATCGCTTGGTACTCTTACATCATATTCGGAAAGAATACTTTCAACCTTTTGCTTATCTGTTGAATCTACTCGGGCGATAATCACATTTTGGTTTGCAGTGAGGCGGAATTGACATGGGATTTTCTCTGCGATTTCCCTCAGTGCCAATCGTCCTCGGTTTTTGTGATCTGCTCTTAATCTCCCGCCTTCAACAAAAAGCCCATATGCCCATTTCCCGTCTGCATCTTCAGTCCACCCGTATCGGTCGGTGGTTGAATCAAAAGTAAATTCTCTAGCAGCCTCAAGGCTCCAACCAAGCCTGCGATTTAATTCTTCCAGGATCCAAGAAGCTCCTTTATCTTCGACTGTGTATTTCATCCGGGCATGTCTGCGATCTGAACGATCCCCATGATCACGCTGAAGTTTCACAACCTCCTCGGCTACTTCAACCACCTGCTCGGGAGAACAAAAACCAATGACATCAGCCAAGCGTGGATAGGTGGCTGTCTTGCCATGGGTCATACCCAGACCCCCTCCTACCAGCACATTGTAACCCACAATTTTATCCTTCTCAGATATACCTACAAATCCAAGACAATTAGAAAATACATCGACATCGTTTCTTGGAGGTAACGCGACTGCGATCTTAAACTTTCTCGGTAAATAAGTCTTACCATAGATTGGTTCTTCCTCCTCCTTTCCAATGGTATCTGTTTTTTCCCCGTTCAACCATATTTCGGCATAAGAGGAGGTTCGAGGAGTAAGGTGATCATGAATCTTCTGGGCCACATCCAAGGCCTGTTGGTGCAACTGGGATTCAAATGGATTTGCAGGGGACATAACATTGCGGTTTACATCTCCGCACGCAGCCAATGTATCCAACAGGGTATCGTTTATCTCTTTCATGGTCTGCCTCAAGTTCTTCTTGAGCACCCCATAAAGCTGGAAGGCCTGCCGGGTGGTTAGCTTTAAAGTGCTTTCCCCAAATTTGTCCGCCAATGCGTCAATGCCTAACCACTGGGCAGGCGTACAAACTCCTCCGGGCACTCGAACACGGATCATGAAGGAGTATGCCTTCTCTTTCTTCTCTTTAAGCAAGCTTGCTCTTTTGTCTCGATCGTCCTGCATGTAGGTGCCATGAAATTTGGTAAGCTGGGCATCTTCCGCAGTAATCGCACCCGTTGATTCATCCATCAAGCTTTCCATAATTGTACCACGAAGAAAATTGCTTCGTTCCTTGATGCCTTCATTGGCAGATAATTTCTTAGGAGTGTCAGGGTCTGAGATCATAGGTGATTGATATTTATAGAACATTTTGCCAAGAGGCAAGTGTGGCATGGTTAAATTAATCGATCGGTACAAGGTACTTCATCCAATGACAAACTGGGATTGAAATTCAATCCGCCTTCATGATTGGACCACAAACCATTCCTGTCATGATGGGCAACATATGCAATCATGGCTGCATTATCCCCTGTGTACTTTTTTTCGGCAGCTAAAAATCTTACCTTTTGGTTTACACAGGTTTGTTTCAAACGATCACGAAGGACATCATTATTGGCCACACCTCCCGAGAGGCCAAAACTCTTGTAATCCTTTTGGGACAAAAACCGCATGCATTTTTTTGTCAATTGATCGACTGCAGCCTCCTGATAGGAGGAACATAGGTCCTGCCTGCATTGCACTATTTCCTCCTGGCTCATTTTTTGTAACTGATAGAGCAGACTTGTTTTAAGGCCCGAAAAGCTAAAGTCATGAGCACCCCTGGACTGAAAGGCACGAGGAAAAGAAAAAGCTTTTGGGTTTCCGTCAGTTGCACACTTTTCAAGAGCAGCTGCACCAGGATAAGGGAAACCTAACAATTTCGCCCCTTTGTCCAAAGCTTCCCCAACCGCATCATCCATGGTTCTTCCAATAATATTAATTTTACGATCAGTACAAATCTCGAAAAGAAGAGTATTCCCCCCCGAGACCAATAATCCCAGGTGTGGTAAAATTGTTGTCCATGGTAAAGAATGTGAGCCGAGTGCCATAAAGGGAGAATATGCATGTCCTCGTAAGTGATTGACTCCAACAACAGGGACTCTCCAGATTTCGCCCAAAGTTTTGGCAATACTCAGGCCAACTCCAAGACTGCCAATCAAACCCGGACCACAGGTAACTGCAATTTCGGAAATTGTCCCGTTTATATCATTGCATTTACGCATCTCATCAAGCAGGGGGAAAAATTGATTGAGATGTTGACGAACAGCAATGTCAGGAACAATACCACCATATTCTGCATGCTGAGAAATCTGAGAGTGTATCCATTCACCCACCAATCCTTTTTCCGGATCAAAAAGAGCCAAAGCTGATTCATCACAGGAACTTTCAATTCCTAAGATCATATTACTGAATGCTTGAGTTTCACGCGAAACAAGCTACTCAAGGGCTATGTCCTCTACAATGCCAAAGGTTTCGCAGAATATTTTAAAATCCTTTTCTGCATTGCTTTGTGATCGAGAATTCATCCCCTTTGATGAATTTGTTAAGTGGGCACTTTATGACCCTAAGATTGGATATTATCAAAGGCCCAAAAAACGGGTGGGTAAAGATATAAATAATGATTTTTACACATCCAGCACACTTGGGAGTATTTGGGGGGAATTAATCATTGAATCTTCGATCACTATGCTGGGAAAAAACATACCTTCCGAGTTTGTATTCGTTGAAATCGCTGCAGAACCACAAACGAGTATTCTTCAAGGTTTGCAACATCCGTTTAAAAGTCATCAAATCATACGGCTTGGAGATAAAATTGACATTCCTGAAAAAGCCGTAGTTTACAGCAATGAGTGGTTGGATGCCCAGCCGTTCAAGCGCTTCAAATATTCCAAAAAACAAAAGTGCTGGGTCGAAATTTTCGTTGGTTTAGATAATTCGAAACTGGTGCAAATCGAAGGAAAACCAGACCCGTCTGAATCATTTCTATTCCCCAAAATATCAACCGACGGATATCTCATCGATTGGCCCACAGGTTCCATTTCTTCTCTCCATAAATTAATCACCCAAAGCCAATGGAATGGAATATTTATGACTTTTGACTATGGACTGGACATAAATACCTTACTCAACGACCGCCCAGAAGGTACCGCTCGAGCGTACAGGAGACATAATCTGACCAATTCTCTTTTAACTAATGTTGGAGATCAGGATATAACCTGCCATTTATGTTGGGACAGCCTAAAAGAATGCCTAAAAAAAGCTGGGTTCGAAAAGATAAATCTCACAAACCAGGAAGCATTTCTGCTAGAGAATGCCCGAGCAGAGATTAAGAAAATTTTTGAAAAAAGCACAGAAGGGTTAAATCCAAAAATGCTCGCCCTACGGGAACTGATTCATCCTGCCCATCTTGGTCATGGCATGCAGGCATTGTCTGCTGCTCGCTTCAAATAAAATTAAATTCAGGGAAGGGCAAGTTGGGGAGAGAATGTCTGCTCCCGCGGACAACCTACCTCATAAAGTTCACGGATGGCTTCTTCATCCCATGCAGAATCAAAAATTGCAAATTCATCAATACTTCCCTTTAGGGAAAGGTTAGGGTTTCGGTCGGGGAATGCTTGAAAATGACCCAGCAAACCCTTCCTTAATGAGATAGATTCGGCTTGGTTAATTTTTTCGCGACTAAACGATCGACCATTAATAAAATGGTTAACCCACTTATTATCTCCGTCAAAACTAGTCGCAAGATGCAACCACTTGCCCAGTCGATCAGGAGAGAAAGCCACTGCAGATTCGTACTTTTCAAAAATATTAGAAGTTTTAATCTCCAAAACCAACTTACCCGATCCATTAACTGCCCAACCCACAGCACCTTCGATGTGCGGCCGCGAAAATAACAACGGGGCTCCTTGTTGACTCAACGAATCTAAACGCAGCCAGGCAACCAATGTCGCAGACTTGAGCGATTGATTAATATTTAAACAAACTCGGTCATTGTCTTGCGTGAACTGAAGTGCACTTTTACCTGGCCAACGACCTTCAGTCCACTTGCAACCAATCACTGCACCATCTCCATCACCATCATCTCTTTTTGTTTCGTCTTTTAAGACGCGGGACCATGAATCATGACCATCAAAACCATAGTATAATAAAGTATTGGGTGCCGAAGATAACTGGTGACTCTTTCTCAACCAGGCAGCCCGGCGTCTGTGTGCATTCTCAAGAGAACGAGAAGCTAAATCTGCACTGCCTGCAAAATTCCCGGAAGGCATATCCAAAGGTGTGAGCACTCCAAAAGAGTCCAGGTAGATGGCCTCCCCCCCAGACAACTCCTTTTTCACTTGATTCCCATTAAAATCAAATCCCTGGTAGCTTACTTTTCCGCGATAAACATAAACCTCTGCTGACCCTTCCGGGTGAACTTCCACTCCAAAATCAGTACCTAAATCGATTACTTTACCCATAGGTAGATCAACAGTAAAACCATGAGCAACTTTGGGCACATGGGCACGCAATTTCCCAAGTTCCACAGACAAACCATTTGCATGCAACAGATTTGTTTGCATGGGGCCTTCAAGAATAGCAGTAGCACCTTGCATAAATTCTAACTGTGCCATTCCTTTGGCAAAAGAAAACTCACCTGACTGGATTGGGCTTCCATTGTCCGGATGATTGGAAGACCCAGCGTTCCACTTCAATCCAACTGACTTAGTTAAGACTGCAACTGTGGGTTTATCCAGCAGAGTGTAAATGTTGGGTGCATCATTCTTTGTTGAGGTGTTTTTTGCCACATCCTCATACTTTTCATCCGACCAAAATATTGGTGAAGGTAGTGTAAAATAAAGATAGGCACCAAATAACAACAATGCTGCCAAAGGCAGCCATGGCTGAAAAATCTGAATAATTGTACCTACACCTTTCGTTTCCTCTGCCTTTTCGTCATCCGCTAGGATTTCATCCGCATAATAACCCAGACTTACCGACATATCTATGTAAGAGACATAGAACTTTCTGGCCTCAGCAGACTCGCTCAACCAATTTTCGAGACGTTTTTTCTGCTCATAGGACAAATTTTTCTCGACCAGACGATCAAGCAGTTCATTTAACTCAATTACATCTTTGTCACTTAGGCTCATTTCAAGGAGTTTCCGTAGTTATCTCCAAACTTACACAGTCATGTAAGGTTTTGCGGATACGGGTTAAGGCTTTGTATGCACCTTGAATCGTGCGTCCACAGGCTTGGGCAGCAGCTTTTACATTGTGCCCCGATTCATAACGAATCAGAACCATCCTGCGGTCCCGTTCATTTAATTTTTGCAAACATTTTGAGAGAGCACCGTGCCTAAAGTCCAATTCTTGCTCCATCTCCACCCTCGTCTGAGATATGACATCCAATACCTCCTCGTTGAAAATCACCTTAGAAGTGGCAAACTTTTTACGGGCCGCACGGACTTTCCAATATGCAATCTGACAAGCCCAAGAGTAAAAGTTAGTCCCCTGCTCAAAATCGGAAAACTTTTCACAGATAGTAAGGCTTGCTTCCTGCAAAATATCCTCAGCATCCGCCCTCGATGGCACCAAGGTCAAGATGTACCCAAACAATTTCCTTTGGTGCTTCATCATTAGCTGGACCAATTCTGATGAACGGTCTTGAGGAATTGAGCTCATTGATGATGGGAATTTAATTTAAGCAGCTTTGGCTGAAGTTGAGAGTTTCAAAGGTAGAAGCTCTTTGGTATCCGCAAAGTTTTCAAACCTGTCCAGGCCTCGACGAACCACTTCCTTTTTCGCCTTGATTAATGACTTGGAAGCCAGCTTGATTTTACGGACTTTGCTCCTTCCGGTCTTGGAGTCACAAAGCTCAGTCATCTTATAATATATAGTTCCGCCCGAAGATTGTATCAAACGATCGGTCAATTGCACCTCTTGCTTTCTTCTTTTGCGCAGACGTTTCACAGAAGCTGCAGGTGTTTTCGTATCCTCTCGTCCTAAATCCCCTCCTGCTTCTTTGATCAGACGGTCAATTGTTGGATCATCCAAATATTTATTGCGAAGATCCGTGCAGACAAAACCTTGATCATAAACAACCTCTCCGCAGGGATCGTTAACAAACATCTTATTATGGGGATGTCCGAGTACTTTTTTGAGTGCTTTATTGTACCAGTCACTCGCTTTGGATACTGCCGTTCTGCGATTACACCCGAAGAAAGATTTTTGGGCGACGAAGATACGATCTGAGTTTAGACGAGCCTCGAGTAGGTATTTTGTTTCGTAAATTAACTCAAAATATTTTTCGTACGGAATAAGTAAAGTTACATCATACTTCTGAAAATCATTTAATTTCATCATCATAGTTTTTCCTTTCAGCGTTAATAATTCAATTTGTGGCTCTGTTTTTAGATATCCAAGAGCAATGAAATTTGGACAAAATTTACAAAAATATTTATTTTAAACCCTCAAATGTCTGGATAATAAGTCCTAACTTCACTGAATAGCGATTTATTGGAGTAACCGGGTAAGCGTTTTCTTAAGGTCTACATCCAAAAAGGGGGAGAAACCAACCGAAATATTCTGGATTACACCTTCTTGATCAATTAGCACTGTGTGGGGCATAGCCTTTACATCATAGATTTTAGAAACCTTTAAGCTCACATCTCGGGCAGTACTCAAATGTGCTGCATTGTTATCAGAAATGAATTCTTTAATGACATCCACCGGTTCATCATGATTAATAGCCAGTAGGACTATTTCGGCTGAAGAAAAAGGTTCAAGTGCACGAATAATTAAGGGAAATGAACGTGTACTTGGCCCAGAACGAGTGGACCAAAAGTGCAAAATTACCACCTTACCCCTATTATAACCCAGCTTAAAACTTCCTCCATCGATCAAAGGAATCTCAAAATCAGGTGCCACACTACCCCTTTTCTCAGCGCCTCTTTTGGGTTTCATAAAAACTGGAGGGGGAGGAGCCACGGCTGAAAGACTCAGGGCAATCATTTCTTCCAAGTCCTGATCATTGAGATCCAAGCTATATTCGATTCTATGATCATGAAGGTTTGATTGGATCTTCTTAAGAGGAATAAATAGAGCACGGGCGTCACTGTCGTGAGAAAGGGCAACCCCTGCCATGCTCATATAAGAGTCCACCATTGAGTGTACTGCTCGCGCTGCGTCGGGGTGAGAAAAAATAAATGTCGATTTGGTGAATATACTGGACTCACGGAAACTGACACTCAAAGCAACTTCTTCGATCCCGACAAGAATAGTAGCAAAGGGAGTGAAACGATCATCCCCATTTAGGTTTCTATCCAAAAATGCTTTAGGCAAACGGCAGTAAAATGAAATTTGCCTATCATCTGGCATAGTTAACAGAACCTCGCTTAGCACTCTGTGAACGGTAAAATTTGCATCGCATAGACTGGTATCCGTACGGCACAAAGATAGAAATATTGTAGTACCCTTTTTTTCTACATTAATCTCAATTTGTAAGTTGGCACCTCCCCATCGAGCAAAGTTTATTAATGGGTGGTCATCCAATACATTAAGGGGAATCGAAAAGAAAAGACTGTCTTTATCCAAAACTGCTTTTTTGAGTAATCGATTGGTACCCTCTTGACCAAATTGTTTGGTAAACTCCATTTCCATCCAATTAAAGAAGTCAAACAAATCTACAGGTTTGTCCATAATCAGATTCATATCGATATGAAACTCACCATCCTGATCATCTAGATGTCTTTGATACCCTAGTAATTCCTCAAGCCCAGAAATACTAAATTTGAAAGATATAAAACTCTCTTTTTCCAGACCTATGGGTTTAAATATTTTTACATAACTTCTATATTCATTCTCTACTTCTTTGGCCCATTTTTTGAGATCGGGAAACTTTGTTTCGAACCAATGAACAATCCCACTTTCCTCGATCAACCGAGCATTAAGTTCGAAGATTAGGTCTGTCTTTGGTTTCTCATTTCCATAACTCGTCCCTGCCAAAATAAAAAAACCAATAAAAACTTTGCACAATGCTAGGCGGGCAGTAAAAAACAAAAATTTATTCTTTATGGATGTATCGATATACATTGGTTTCCCTCACATCAAAACCAACGGACTGGTAAAGCTTATTTGCAATTTCCCTACTCGGTCTGGAAGTAAGATCCAGGCTAACTGCACCGAATTTCTTTGATTCAGAAATGGCGTGTAAAGTGAGCAATTTGCCAACACCTTTACCCCTGGCTTCAGTTTTAACCACCACATCTTCCACCCATGCCCTTACTCCGGTAGGAATTGGGAAAATGGCTAAACTTAGCATGCCAAGAATTGTGTGATTTTCTTCAGCAACATATAAATGAGTTGTCGAGGAATTAATAATTTCAGCAAATTCAGTTTGCGTCATTGGTTCGGCAGACCCAGACAACTGAGGAATCAACAGATTCAATTGTTCCATATCGGTTGCAAGGGGTTCCAAAACTTCTCTCACTAAAATCATGCTGGCTTAGGTTAGCCGAGAATTCAATGAAGACCAATTTAAAATCTCCCAGTCGCATTCTGTAATTCTTTGGGATTGCACAAATGTATTGAGAAGTTCAATGTTATCGATTTATTACACGCCTCGGCGATTGGAGGTACCCGAAGAACCACGCATTTTGCGATTGATTACTCGAGTAACCAAAAGGAGTCTTGTGTGCCTCAAAGTTATCATTCAAAAAGACAAATATAATTATGGAAATCTATGTGGGAAACCTACCTTGGTCTGTAAGTGACCAGGATCTTGCTGACACGTTTAAAGAATTTGGAACAGTTGACCGTGCATCAGTCATCGTGGAGCGCCCATCGGGTCGATCCAAAGGCTTTGGCTTTGTAACAATGAACGACAACTCCGAGGCAAACAAAGCTATTGATGCTCTCAATGGTTCAGAATTGGGTGGACGCCCCCTCAAGGTCAACGAAGCCCGACCAAAAGAGTAGATTTTACTCAGGGGGTTCGCCCCTATCAAAAGAGCCTTTGAATTACTCATAGTCCCATTGCTTGGTCAAACTTGACTTTATAATTTGCTTGCTGAACTTATTTCAGTAACAACATTGTAAATGAGTACCACCTCTGACCTGTCTTTCCTTGAAAGTGTAAACGCAAGTTTTAACTTAGCAGCAGAAGCTTTGGATTTACCCAAAGGATTGGCTCGTCAAATTCGTACCTGCAACGCCGTGTGCGAAATGAAATTCGGGGTCGAACTTCATGGCGGTTACGAAATTTTCACTGGTTGGAGAGCAACCCACAGTGAACATGTGCTCCCTGCCAAGGGTGGGATACGTTATGCCCCGTTTGCAGATCAGCAAGAAGTGGAAGCATTGGCCGCCTTAATGACCTACAAGTGCTCGATTGTAAATGTACCATTTGCAGGTTCCAAAGGTGCCCTTTGTATCAACCCCAAGAAATACTCGCTTGAAGAATTGGAACATATCACTCGCCGGTTTGCTCAAGAACTGGACAAACGGGGGTTGCTTGGACCAGGCATAAATGTACCTGCACCCGATATGGGAACTGGGCAGCGAATGATGTCATGGATAGCTGACGAATATCAAAAATTGCATCCTAATGAAATTAATGCCAAGGCATGTGTCACCGGCAAACCCGTTCACTTTGGGGGAGTACAAGGACGGGTTGAAGCCACTGGGCGAGGAGTACAATATGGAATTCAAGAATTCTTTCGACATCCGGAAGATGTTTCCAAAGCTAATCTTAGCGGTGGCTTAGAAGGCAAAAGAATAATCGTTCAGGGATTGGGGAATGTGGGATACCATGCCGCGAAGTTCCTGGAAGAAGAAGATGGGGCATTAATCCATGGCATTATTGAAAGAGATGGTGCTATTATTTGTGATCAGGGGCTCCACACCGAGGATGTATATCAATTTAAACTGGAACACGGAAAACTGGAAGGGTTCCCTGAAGGTACTTTCATAAAGAATGGAAATGATGCTCTTGAATTGCCCTGCGACATTCTCATTCCAGCGGCAATGGAAGGGGTGATATCAATTGCGAACGCTGACCGTATTCAAGCAAAAGTAATCGCCGAAGCTGCAAATGGACCAATAACTTTCGACGCCGACAAAATTTTGCTGAATAAAG
Organism: Opitutia bacterium; assembly: GCA_002686835.1. Classification (GTDB taxonomy): domain Bacteria; phylum Verrucomicrobiota; class Verrucomicrobiia; order Opitutales; family Seribacteraceae; genus Chordibacter. The sequence continues at coordinate 70,629 of NYYP01000011.1, forward strand.
GAATTTTCGTTATCCCTGATACTTACTTGAATGCCGGTGGAGTGACGGTCTCGTATTTCGAATGGTTAAAAAATTTATCACATGTTCGTTTTGGCAGAATGGATAGGAGGTTTATCGAAGCCCAGGGCGCAAAAATTATTAATTTATTGGATTCTGGAATAGAAAAGCCCTTGGATGAGTGCGCCAAAGCCGAGTTATTGAAAGGACCGGATGAAATCACCTTGGTTCGCTCAGGACTCCAAGACACCATGTGCGAAGCTTATCAGGAAATTAAAGAAATGCATGATTCCAACCCCAAGATTCGCGATCGAAGAACCGCTGCATTCGCCTCAGCAATTCGTAAGATTGGTGACATATATGACAGCATGTATTTGTGAGTAATGCTCTCTTCTCATGGTCTCTAGACAGACCGAACCTCCCACCCTTGACGGTAAGGTTTGCTGACCAAACGGTTCACATCTTTTCTATTGGAAGAACACTGATCGGAGTTCCAGTCAAATGTGCCACCAGTTACTAATGAAATATTGCCAAGCATACTGAGCTCGTTTACCCGAGATACTGCCTCAAAGTTCGCTAAAGCAAGCCCGGGCTTACCTGATCGAATAGCCCGTACTAATTCCTCTTTCATTCCTGCGTCTCCTCTGCCATTCCTTGCTAACTTAGAAGTTGGCCGTGCTAGCTCTTCTGGTGACAACCACTTTTCACCTAGGTGGACTTCCCATTTGTTACCAAATAGGGAAGGAGAATAGAGTGACCCCCGGGAGCCCCGGATTATGCAACCGTTTGCCGAACGATCACGACCAAGAAAGAGATGAGCCGGGGGCAGGTTGTCTTTCCCGGTCGCCGTTTTACTTAAGTTTCCAATTCTACCTTCATACCAAAACAAAGGAATCAGGGCCTCACTTTCAGGACTTGTGAATTCATATTTTACAATTCCCCAGGCTTGGTAGGTTTCCTCATTCACTGGGCCTTGCAATAAGCAATTAACCTTTTGAACATCTGACAAACCGCACCCCATAACCGGCAGATTCAAAAGATGAAGACCCACATCACCCAAAGCCCCGCTTCCAAATGCCCGCCAACCTCTCCAGTTATAAGGCTGATAAATTTTATGGTATGGTCTGCTTTCGGCAGGCCCGATAAAACAATCCCAATTTAAACCTTCAGGTACGGAATGAGTTTCGTCAGGGCGCTTGGTGATCAAAGGAGATTGGGGCCAGATTGGTCGGTTTGTCCAGACATGAACTTCCTTAATTTCTCCAAGCTCACCAGCTTGCAAGTACTCAACACCCTGCCGAAACCTATCAGATGCCCAGCCTTGCATTCCTACTTGAGTACAAATATTTGCCTTTCTTGCTCCTCTTACAAGCTGCTGCACTTCCCATACTGTATGTGCCAGTGGAGCTTGCACAAAAAGATGAATCCCAAGATTCATCGCAAGCTGTGCAGCATGGGCATGAGTGTGATCTGGAGAACTTATTCCAAGTACATCAATCTTGTCGCCCATATGAGAGATCATTTTACGGTAATCAGAAAATTTTGCGGCAAACGGGTAATCTCTTAAGGCGTAATTAATCTTTTTACTGGATATATCACATGCCGCTACCAAGTCCCCGTGACGAGCAAGTTGCTGCAAATCACTTCCTCCTTTCCCCCCAACTCCAATTGCAGCAACCCGCAATTTCTGGCTTGCGGCCAACTTCCCAGGATGTAGGCAAATGTAGGGAAATGTACCGCCAATTTTACCAAGAAAGGATCTTCTTCTCATTTAAGTTGAGTGTACGAATAAAAAGTCTTGGTTAACTGAGTTTTTTTGCGTCACTTTTATTGATTTGCTGGATTGGTGGATAAACCAATTACCTGGATGGCATCTGCCACTACATATCCCTCAGTATTCTCATTACTCAAACTAACATAGTATTGCTCGCCTTTACTGAAATAAAAAGATCCAAGAGAGAACCATAAGTCACCAATGGGTGCAGGTTTTCGCTGATCAACCAGGACCTTTGTCACTCCCCCTTCATGCTTAATGTTGTATTTTAAATTACCTGCACGGTTACCAAAAGATGAAAATGAGACTTTTATCTCATGCAGACCATCCATTGGTGCAACAAATGGAAATTTGGCAGAGCGTATGCCTTTCCCTCCATTTCCATCATGAAAATATGATTCTCCCACAAAAGGGCGTAGTGAGGAACTCTCCGTCCACTCCCCTTCTAATTCAACTGTCAAGCCATCCACCACTACCCCCCCTAAGCTTTTCGAAGGCATGCCTTCACCGTTGCTTAGCCGATTTAATTTTTGAATCTCTAAAACCTGGCCATCTTTGAGTAATTGATCTCGAAGAATGGGATAAGGAAGGGCCTGTACCGCAATTTCTTTCTCAACAGCAAGAACGGCCGCAGTCGCCGCAGATTGACCGATTATCATAAATACCGGTTCCATGCGAAGCGAACTATACGCAACATGGGAGGCAGAAAGACAAACCGGAACAAGTAAATTTGCGCACTCTTGTTCTTGTGGAATTATCGATCCGTAAGAAATTGTGTACGGCTGTTTAACTTCCACCTCAAAATCACCTTCGTTTGAAACATATAGATTTCCATTTTCATCCTTAGCCACATAGCGTTGAACATTGTGAGAATCCATAGGGTATGATGCCATTGCAATTGATCGTCGTGCTTTCCTTCGGCCGGTTATTTCGTGCTCAGTCATGACTACTTCACCAAGCATCCTCCTTGCTTCCCTTATGTACAATTGTTCGGGCCAATGTCCATTGTTTGTAAATTCATCCCGTGCTAATCCCCATTGGCTGATTCCCTCACGAACTTCTTGAGGGACCCGGGGGTCGTTGGACAAAAAGTAGAAATATCCTTTTACATAGTTTTCGTGCTCCTTAATAATTTCTCTTCGTTCCTCATAAGTTCCTTCTGGGTATCCATAATTCATACCAATATTATCCGTACTGAATGAACCATGATTATTGGTATCGGTTTTAGCGTTAGGTATGGGGTCGAAATTGCCAAAGATGTGCCTTGTTCCCCGATTGAGAGTTCTGAGCAACAGCTCGTATTGCTCAGGTTCATAGAGGACAGGCTTGGGAAAGGACTCTTTGTTTTCCTCAACACGAGTAAGGCACAAACGAAAATTATAAGCCTGAATTTTATGATCCCCCTCCCCATCTTTCGAAGCAGTCCAATTACTAACTCTGGCAAGGAGGCTACTTTTGTAATCGCTGGGTATAACAAACGGATCAATACGGTTCACAAATTGATTTCTTTTGGCTCTCCCCACTTGGACCCCGTTGAGAGTTTCTCCATACCGCTCATTTCCCTCGCGCCCCACTGTGTAACTTACCCCTGCGGCTGCCATCAAATCTCCTTCGTAAGTGCAATCCAAAAATACTTTTCCCTCATATCGATTCCCCGAAAGACAGGTAAGGGAAAGAATCCTACCATCTTTCATTTCAACTCCACTTAAACGGTCTAACCACTCACCTTGAAATACCTTAATCTCATTTTCAACGATCCAAGAGTCGAAAATTTCCCGGGCCACCTTTGGCTCAAAAACCCACATTGTCCTGCGATCCCCATCAACTGCTTGAGTGCCCTGTCCCCAGTTTCCAAACTCTTCAAAATTTTCCCATTTCCATGCATCTGGACTTTGATAATGCCTCCAAATACGATGATAAAACTCGCGTGCTATTCCACCTATGAGTTCTTTTTTTCCAGTATTAATCCATCCCAGACCATTACTTGTCATACCACCAACTCGTTGATCAGGAGAGACTACCAACACAGACCTCCCCAGCCTCTTCACTTGAATCGCTGCAGTTATCGCAGCGGATGTTCCTCCATAAATTACTACATCAGCCTCTTGAACTTTTGCCTGAGAGTAAAGAAGCTGCACGCAAGAAAATGCGAATGCTGACATAAGCCGGATATTGAAAATATAAATTTTTTTCATTTCCTTTCCAAATCAGGATTTCGTGATTTTGACTGAGGTGAAAGACTTCTAAAAGCGTCCCTCAAGGAGGGATATTGAAACTGAAAATTTTGCTCCTCTAATATGACCGAAACAACTCGCCGACTTTGCAGGGCAAGTTCAGGGGCTGACCCAAACAAAGCGCACCCGAGTCGAACCCCCAAAGAAGGTGCAGGCAGACCAAGTCCGAATGGAGCAACTTCGTCCCTGAGTCCCTTCATGAAATGAAAATTAGTAACGGGACTGGGTGAGCAAAGGTTGATTACACCTTCGATTTGATCTTGCAGACACAAAAAACGGACGATAGCGACCCAGTCATTCTCGTGTAACCAGCTCATCCATTGATCTCCAGATCCCTGAGTCCCTCCAAGACCCATTCTAGCCAAACGATTAAGCAAAGGGAAAGCACCACTGGATTGACCCAGAACAAAACTTATTCGCAATGCTACTTGTCGAACGCCCTCTATCTTAAATTTAAAAAATTCATTTTCCCAAGCCACTGTAACCTCCTCTAAAAAACCCTTGTTATGGATTGGGGAATTCTCATTATGGGCAGGCTCATTACCAATACATTGACCATATAAAGCCATGGAACTGGCATTAAACCAGGCAGAGGGGGGATTACTGCACGAAGACATCGCCTCACCCAGCACCCGGGTAGAATTTATTCTAGAATCAAGTATATCAATACGATTAGATGCTGTATGTCTGCAATCGATTGATCTGCCGGTCAGATTGATCAAAACTTTGGCATTCTCTAATTCTTCCTTCCATGGCCCTATTGTTTTTGCATTCCAAACAACGATTTTTCCATACGATGGGTGCAAAGAACTACTCCTGGATAGTAGAACGACATCGTACCCATCTTTTTCAAAAGATTGAGAAAGGAGTTGTCCCAGAAAACCAGTTCCTCCAGCAATAATGACTTTAGATCGTGAATCGGATGATGACACAATGCATAATCTTTTTAATTTCTGGGCTAAAAGCAACTCACAACCCAGAAAACAAGAACCCTAAATACTCTGGTTAATGCAGGATAATATTTCGGAAATATACTTTCATTGGTGGACCAGCATGCACCTGAAGTGCAAGTAGTCCATCCGTACGTCTTTCCTGGACATCTTCATCGATCAATTCGCACATCTTTTGGCCGTTAATGAAATGCTCGAACCGAAAACCATCTGCAACAATTCTGTAAGTGTTCCATTCGCTTTTTTTAACGGCTAGTCCAAGCTTGGAAGTTTCCCCGATTTTTTCCACTGACTTTACCAGTTTGCCAGATTCATCCCGACTTAGGATCGTACGGTCTCCCCGCAGACAAAGAATACCGCGAAAAGCTTCTCCATAACAAATTCCAGAGTATTTATCACCTGATTCAAAATCAGCCTGATAACCTCCGATTCTCCAACCGTCATGATCACCCGGTTTTATAAAACTTCGGTACTGTATACCACTATTCCCTGAGTCTATTTTGCACTCAAGCGTAAGGTCAAAATTACTTAAATTACCACCCTTCCAGATAAGGAAGGTATTCCCCTTTGTCGGTTTTTCCTTAGTATTAACCCCGACGATTGCACCGTCCTCAACACTCCAATGGATAGGATTGCCATCCCAACCCTCTAAAGTTTTTCCATTAAATAACTGCTGTTCCCCCAAGAGCGAGACGGCTAAGCCTAGCAATGCAAAGATAGTAATAAAATGTTTCATAAATAAAACAGTATATCTTTTCACGAATGGAGATTGGTTCAAGGAAAAGTTGACCGATACAAGGATTTGCTTCGGGATAGCACCAATGGAAAGAGTAAAGAATGATTGAGGTTAGGGATCTCAAAATTCACTACGGTGATTTAGTCGCGGTTGACCAAGTATCCTTCTCGGTAAGTCCCGGATCGATCTTTGGACTAATCGGGCCAAATGGAGCAGGCAAGACAAGTGTGCTCAAAGCGATTGCCTCCCTTCTTGAGCCAACATATGGAGATATTTTGGTAAATGGAAAGTCAGTCCTCCACCAACCTGAAAAAGCACGGTGCCTCCTAGGGTACATGCCCGACTTTCCTCCTGTTTATGAGGATTTAAAAGTTTGGGAATTCTGTGATTATTTCGCCCATGCATATGGTTTACGGGGAGAAGATAAAAGGTCCCGTGTTTTAGAATGTTTGCTTACCACCTCCTTAAACGAACATAAACACCAATTTTGCAAAACCTTATCCCGGGGAATGAAGCAAAGAGCTCTGCTTGCCAAGACTCTGGTTCATGACCCTTCCGTTCTTCTCCTCGATGAACCAGCAGCCAATCTGGATCCCAAATCCCGGATTGAATTACGAAACATTTTGAAAAAATTGGCAGACTCCGGAAAAACCATTCTCATATCGTCTCATGTGCTATCGGAAATCGAGGACACCTGTGACAGTATTGGTTTTATGCAGTCTGGCAAAATGGTAAAGTCAGGTACGTTGGAAGAGGTTTTGAGAAATAATCCAGGAACCTCAGTTGTAAGGATTCATCTGTCTAGTCCGGCGCCCAAACTCCCAGATGTAGTTTCGCAAATCCCAGCCCTTTCCGGATTAGAGTTAATAAGCGAAGATAGACTTCGTTTCGAAGTGACTCTAAAGGGCAACCAAACCGAGGCGTCCCAAGTGTTAGCCCAATTAGTAAGTTCAGGAATTCCCGTATCAGAATTCAGCTGCCAAAAGCAAAAGGTTGAAGATTTATTTCTTCAGCTTGAATCCCAACCCCTGAACAAACAGACCTTCGCATGAACCCTCTTATTGTCCGTGGCATCAGGGAAAGACTTCGTTTCAAGAACCTTCTCTCCTCTGGATTATTTTCTCTGATTCTTTGTTCAACCCTTTATCTGGCTGCTTTTCTGGACGGGATGCAAACCATCCTGCCTGCCGAAGTATCTCCGTCTGGCGAAAAGGAACTCATCTCCATCCCGATGAATGGAGCGAGGGAGGCTTTTACTGTGCTACTGATACTACAAGGCTTTTACCTGATGTTTCTGGGGACCGGGAGAGTCGCCTCGGTTACTGCAGAAGAAAAGGAAACAGGGCTATTGGACTATCAAAGAATGACGCCCATGAGCCCCCCTTCCAAAATTTTGGGATACTTGTTTGGATTACCCGCAAGGGAGTATTTTATGTTCTTCCTTACCCTTCCCTTCCTTCTTCACTGTGCTGTTGTGGGTGAAATTCCTTTACTGAATTTACTTCATCTGTATGCGGTCTTCTTTTCTTCGGTTATTCTTTATCACCTCACTGCTCATGTCATAGGCATGGTTGTATCCAAACCACGGGCGGCATCCTGGGTAGCCCGTATTTCGGTCCTTGGTCTGTATATTTTTCTACCGGTGCTTGGACAGGCAGGGATTTCTTTTTTGTCCTTCCTCACCATCATCCCCACATACTTCGGGAAGATTCTCCCTCACCTGCTTGCTGAAGGAACAGAAAAACTGGGAAGATTTGAGGGGCAAGCTGTGGCCTTCTGGCAGGAGGTTCCTTTTTTCACCACAACGGTTTCCCCCATCACTTTTACCTTTGGTATGCAGGGACTTTTGCTCTTAACCCTTTTTTGTACGGCATACCGCAAATGGAGGCTTGATTCCCTGCCCGCTCTCTCCAAGCCAACCGCAATAGGCTTATTCCTGATTTTGCAGTTTCTTCTTCTTGGCTCACTTTGGCCATTTTTCAGCCTTGGAGAAGCAAGCGGTCTGCTTGGACAAGCCTTACAACTCGATCCTGCCAAAACAGTCCTGCCCAACCAGCTAAAGCATGGTACCCACCCCGCTATTGCCATGATCGTCGTGCAATCGACATTCTTTCTTCTTAATCTGGCGGCACTTTTGGTTCTGATCAATGTGTGCTGCCCGAACCCGCACCTCAGACTCAGGGGTGTTCAGCGTAAAGAGCGACTGGGCATAAGCCAAATACCCTTTCTTGCCGACGAAGCACCTGGAGGCACTTTTGTTGTCCTTTTGTCCTGCATTTGCATCTCCGTCTTTGCCTGCCTTCATTATTTGTCAGTTTCATCTGAGCAGGTAACTGCAGTGTCCCACTCCATCAATGCGGTCTTTCTTCCTGGCATTGTTTTTTTCTTTTCGGCTCTTTCTTTGCGGGCTGCCCGCGAACAATGGTTCAATATCGGATTCTGGGGATATGTGGGGGGTCTCTGGGTTACCCCTATGCTCGCCTGCCTCGTTTTAGCTGTAGATGACTTTCTGGGAAATTCACAACTAATGCTTCACCTTGCTTCCCTCTCGCCCATCACTTTTTTCCCGCAACTGATTGTTCATCTCTCACCTGATCTTATGTCGGAAGGCTCCCAACTAATAAACCTTTCATCCACAATACAAACGGGGATAATCGCCTCGATTCTTCTCGTCATTGTTCTTACTTTCACTCTATTTCGATCGAACCGAACATGAACTTTAATTCTATCTATTCGTTACGCCTTCTTGGAAACATTGAGGGCATCTCCTATTTACTGCTCCTTGGGATCGCCATGCCCATGAAATATTTTTTTGGTTTTCCTATGGCGGTCAAAATAGTGGGCATGGCACATGGAGTCCTTTTTATTGCCTACTGTCTTTTGCTTGCTTTGCAGATGAGGGCGAACAAGTGGAACCTGCTCTTTGGACTCTACTTATTTGTGGCAACGCTTATTCCTTTCGGCACTTTTGTAACGGACCGAAAGCTGGCAAAAATATCAGCGGATTGAGAGGATATTCATGTCTCCAGTTGTCACTTTATTCGTTTAATTATATTTTGATTAGATGATCTTCTCTCTTGGGTCACTTCAGTTAAAATCTAATCTATTTCTCTCCCCATTGGCAGGTTATACCAACCTACCCTTTAGGCTGGTAATACGCGAGATTGGTGGAGTGGACTTATGCACCACCGATCTGGTCAATGCCCGCTCCCTCCTCGAGCAAAACTCCAAGGCACTAAAATTGATCGAAAGCAATGAGCAGGACAGTCCGTTGTCCGTTCAGTTGTTTGGTGGAGTGAAGGAAGAGATGCGGGACGCTGCCATCATTTTGGTCGAGAAAGGAGTCGATTCAATCGATGTCAACATGGGGTGCCCTGTGCCCAAGGTTACCAAAACCGGAGGCGGAGCAAGCATGATGACTGAGCTACCTAAAACTCAGGAACTCATCCGGGCAATGGTGGACGCGGTGGATGTGCCCATTACCGCCAAGATGCGCCTGGGCTGGGATGATCAAAACCTGACCGCTCCCGACCTCGCCCGGGCACTTGAAGATGCCGGAGTTGCCGCCGTTTTTGTACATGGGAGAACCCGGGCACAGGGATTTGATGGATCGGTGAATCTGGATGGAATCCGAAAAGTCGTGGAAGCCGTGGAAAATATTCCTGTAATCGGTAATGGGGATGTCACCACCCCGGAAGCAGCCGCCCATATGATCGAAAAGACCGGGTGCGATGGAATCTCTGCGGGCCGCGGTGCATTCTACAACCCATGGATTTTTCTACATACGCAAAATTTTTTACAAAGCGGAGAATTACCACCTGAGCCATCCTTTGACGAACGTATGCGGGTTCTTCGCAGACACTATGACTTAATGGTCGAGGTATTCGGGGAAGAACGGGGTTCCATGCAATTCCGCAAAGTAGCCCCCTGGTATTCAAAGCGCTTTGGCCCCGTAAAACCATTCAATCTGGCCATGGTCAGAATCAGTTCGAGGATCGATTTTGAGAAAGCGGTCGCAGATTACCTAGAATGGAGAAAGCCCTTCCTGGACGACCAAGGCGAGCTACTGGCACGCTATCAGTTGCCACCTATGGTGGCCAGTTTCATGCAGGAAGAGGACGAGCACCAAGCAAAACAGCGAACAAAGATCGCCGTCCCCAAGGGTCCGGTGGAAGTGTGGTAATTTGCTTACGCACGATTCCAGGGCATCCTGGCAATGAGCATACCCATACCGCAGGTATCGGTAATCCCTGCAAATACCAAGCCCGCACCAACAAAGGCAGACAAACCAAACCAACCGGGAGCTACAAAATGACCAAGTGCTGCTCCAATCACGACCAGCGAACCCGCAGCAATGCGAACCTGCCTTTCCAAGGATATAGCCTTCTTTCCAGCTACAGATGGCAGATTGGTATCCAGCCATGCTGAAGTCCCACCCTCCACATTTACCACTTTTTCAAAACCAGCAGCTTCCAGTTTGTGGCATACTTTCATGGAGCGCCCCCCCGACTGGCAAATCACATGAACCTCGTCGTTTTTGGAGAAAGGTAGATTATTTAAATCCAGCGACTCCATGGGATAATTGCTCGCACCCTCTGCATGGGCAGAACCGTACTCCGCAGGTGTACGCACATCAATGAAAGGAATGGAGCGGGTGGCTTGGCGTTGATTAAATGATTCTTGAACGGTTAGGTTTTTCATAAAGTTTTAGTTAGTTATCGAGCAGGAGAGTTCTCTAAAAATTTGTTTCGTAGGCATTCAAGAATTTCATACACATGGCTTTCGCAAATCTGGTAGTAGGTTTTTTGCCCATCCTTTTCCCGAGAAAGAATGCCACACCTTTGCATTAAACGGAGATGTTCAGATGCCACGTGACTGACCACACCGCATTCTTTGGCAATTTCACCAACCGTCAAACGCTCCGTCTCCAAAAGAAAAAGAACCCTTAGCCGCACGGGGTGTGCCAAGGCTTTTAAACATTCCGAAGCTATGCTTAAAAATTTAATATCAGGCACTTTATTCATATATATCGTAATATTACGATTCTCATTTATTTCAACCTAAATGACTTTTTTGATTTTTTAAAACTTGGCGATCGAACTGCTAAATTTAGATTCATCTTTGCCCACCCTAGTCTCGATGAGTAAGTTCAAAATTCCCAAGGCCACTCCACCCATTATCTTAGTTGGGCTCACTGGATCGGCAGTGGCAGTGGTTTTCCACCACGCAATCAACTTCATCCATCATGCAATCTGGCATCCTCTCGCCCATGGCACCTCTGAGTCTTTCATCCTAATTGGATTTATTGTACTCACTTTAGTCGGTCTGGCTAATGGCTGGCTGCTTTCCCATTTCGCACCCGAAGCTGCAGGAAGTGGGATTCCTCAACTCAAGACTGCATACCGCAAAAACAGGGGCCAAATTTCCCTCCGAATTGTTTGGGTCAAATTCATTGCAGCCACTCTTAGCGTAGGAGGCGGTCTAAGCCTGGGAAGAGAGGGTCCATCGGTTCAATTAGCCGGAGGTCTTGCTTCCGTAATTGGACAGAAATTGAAACTCTCTCATTTTCGTATCCGCACTCTCACGGCCTGTGGGGCGGCTGCCGGTCTTGCTGCAGCCTTTAATGCCCCCATCGCCGCGGTTGCCTTTGTTCTGGAGGAAATTATCGAGGATTTAAACAGCCGGACCATTGGTCCCATCCTCTTGGCATCCTTTGTTTCCATTGTCACTTTATTCTTTCTCCAGGGTACTGAGCCTGCCTTTGCTATTCCTCCAGTGGAAAGTTTCAATGGCTGGGTTTATATCGCAGTGCCTTTGGTGGCAGCCCTAGCCTCTTTGGCTGGAGTAGGTTTTCAAAAAAGCACGCTTTCGTGGGCTCGAAAAATTAGAGAGAGGTCTTCCCTTCCTTCATGGAGCAGACCGGTAGTTGGGGCATGGATCAATTGGGCCATTGCCTGCCTTGTATTTTATTGGGTCGGACGGCTTGGAGTACTTGGGCTTGGCCACGAGGACTTAACCGCCAGCCTTGCCGGTGAGCTTACCCTGATCAGCTTGATCGTTTTATTTATTGCAAAATGGTTTGCCACCTCTTCAGCCTATGCCTGGGGAAACTGCGGTGGTATTTTCACCCCTACCCTTTTTCTGGGGGCGATGATTGGGGGAGCATGTGGACAGGGAATCGATCTTGGGCTCGGACTGGATCAGGACTCCCAAAGGCTTCTCACCATCGTGGGAATGAGTGCCTGCCTGGGAGCCGTAGTCAGGGCACCTATTACTTCCATTCTGATCGTATTTGAAATGACTCACGATTTTGCCTTGGTTCCTCCGCTGATGCTGGCAGCACTTGTCAGTCAGGCAATCAGTCGCTCCTTGTGTAAGGAAAATTTTTACAATCAATTCCTTAAGGATTCGGGTATACATTTGGAAACCGCAAGTAGCCTCAGAGCTCAGGCAAGCTGGCGGAATCGAAGAATCTCTGCGTTTGCCAACTTTGATGCACCCTTCCTAAAATCAATGGATAAAGATAAAGTCAGGGAAAAGCTGAATCAATATCCTGATGATCTCTTCCCTTTGCTGGACGCAGATAACCAACCGAGTGCATTAATCGAGAGAACTGAGCTCGATGAGTTCTTAGGTTCCAATCGCAAACCCAGATTACATTCTCCCACACTCGTCTATGCTGAGCAAACAATGCAGGAAATTGAAGACCTCCTCCAAAAAGACCCCTTATCTTCCCTTATCCTTGTAACCCGCGAAAATCGCTACCTCGGTCTTTTCAGCAATCAGGAGGCCATTCGATCCAAAGAGAGCGAGAATAGGATGGCGGAAAGTTGATCCGATTCTCACCGGAGTTTTAGGCAAACTCTTTTGCTACCAAATATTTTGCTCGAGCATTTGCTTGGTGGCAGCCTCCGCCCAACCTCGATTCGCAGCAGGACTGGCCGGGCTGGGATGAAGAATGGTTCCGATTTTTATGTCCATTGTATCCAAGGCTTCTTCTGCCCGTTTCCTCGCGAATCCTCCTACCCCGACCAACCAAGATGGTTCTAAAATTTCAACGAGTTCCCGAAGATGCTGATCGCATACTTTTTCAAGATCTTTTCTTTCTTCGGATGGTAATTTGTCTGGCGTCCGGTTTCGCCCGCTATCCTCCATGAACACAAGCGGGCAATAATTCGCTACAAAGTGATCCTCAAAAAAAGCTTCTGCGGATTCAAACCGTTCGGCAAACAAGCCCCATAACCGTCTCCCACTCACTTCACTCTTTTGGCAATTGAGTCCCTCAACCGGACGCTTCGTATGCTCAGCGGCGGGCTTACTCACTTCACCCCGCAACCCCATCCAGTCACGAACTGAGGGAATCTCTCCAAAAGGAACGCCCGTCTGTGCCATCCCAAAAGGCCCCGGATTCATTCCCAAAAAAACGACTTTCTTTTTGGATTTCCCAGCAAGCTCCAGGTACGATTGATGGATTGCCCAGGCATAATCCAAGGGATTGTAAACATAAGCGGTGGGTTCAGAGAATTTCATTCCACTTACTTGCTTGGAGAGTTTTTGAGATGCAGAAATTAAGGATTGGGAACGATTCATAAATTAATTTTTGTTAACTATCCTTAGCTGAGTGCTTCCAGTTCCTCCCACTGTTCATAAGACTTGGATATTTCAAGCTCCAAACGCTCAAGCTCTGCCTGATCTTTCATCGGATCATTTTCTGGATTCCGGTAATAATCAGGATCCTGCATCGCCTGGGTGATCCGGTTTCTTTCCGCTTCCATCTGCTCAATCATTTCTGGTAAATTTTTCAGTGCCTCCCGCTCCTTGTTTAAGAGCTTTCGTTGCTTTGGTTCCGATTGCTTCGAAGGTACGGATTGTTTTGCCCGTTTTGACTTTGAGGTTGATGAACCTGTCATTTGATCCATCCAATCGGAACATCCACCTGCATATTCAGTAACTCCACCTTTTCCATCCAGAACCAGGGTTGCGGTTACCACTTGATCCAAAAAATCACGGTCATGACTGACCAGCAAAAGAGTGCCGGAATATTCGAGCAGTCTTTCCTCCAGCAATTCAATGGTCTCGATATCGAGATCATTGGTTGGCTCATCCATCACCAATAAATTCGCGGGTTGTACAAATAATTTGGCAAGTAACAACCGGGCACGTTCTCCGCCCGATAGCATTCTCGCTGGTGCCCGGGCTGTTTCAGGAAGAAAAAGGAAATCCCGAAGGTAGGAAAGGATATGCTTTCTGTCCCCATTCAATTCAACAAAATCTCCGTTGGGTGCCACATTTTCTGCCACTGACCAGTCTTCCCGGATCTGATTTTTCAACTGGTCAAAGTACGCAATTTCAAGCTTTGTGCCATGCACCACACTACCGGACTGGGGATCCAATTGTTTAAGAAGTAATTGCAGCAGGGTGGACTTCCCCGATCCATTTAATCCAACAACCCCTATCTTATCACCCCGCCAGACCGTGGTCGAAAAATTTGAAACGACCGACTGCTTATCCCAGGAATAGGAAAGTTCTTTTACCGCAATTACTTTGCGACCGGAGGCTTGCCCATCATTGGACGATAAATTTGCCCTGCCCTGTAAATCCCTTCGGGCTGCACGCTCCTGCCGCATTTTAAACAGGGCACGCACTCTTCCCTCGTTTCTGGTTCTGCGAGCCTGTATGCCTTTTCTTATCCACACTTCTTCATCGGCTAGTTTTTTATCAAAAACTGCCTGATTTTTTTGCTCCGCCACAAGAACTTCCGCCCGGCGTTCCAGAAACTTTTCATACCCACAGGTCCATGAGGTCAACTTCCCCCGGTCCAATTCAATAATCCTCGTGGCCACCGATTTTAAAAAGGCCCGGTCATGGGATACGAAGAGAACCGCAAGGTCAGATTTCTTTAAAAAATCCTCCAGCCAGCGGATACCTGCAAAGTCGAGGTGGTTCGTCGGTTCATCCAAAATTAGCAAATGAGGTTCTGCGACCAAAGCACGGGCCAGCATGGCCCGGCTCTTATTTCCTCCGGACTGGGAATCAAAGAGTTCATCCGGTTTCAAGCCCACCCGGTCAATCACCGAGGCCACAAGGTGGTCGAGATCCCATCCGTCGGACTGATCGAGTTGTTCCTGCAATTGATCCACCAAGCTACTTGCATGCTCATTCTGGGGAGATTCCGTCAATTCCCGTACCGCAACATTGTATTTCCTCAACAGATCCCCCTTCTCCCCAAGGCCCTCAGCAACCACTTCAAAAACACTTCCCGATAGACCAGCAGGGATTTCCTGATCGAGCTTGGCGATACGCAAATCTGGCTGGCGCTCAAACTCTCCTTTGTCTGCATTTACCTGACCAGACAAAACTCGAAGCAAGGTACTCTTCCCTTCCCCGTTTCTTCCTAGCAGACAAATTCTCTCTCTCTTATCGATGGTAATCCCCGTGTCATCCAGGAGCATGGGCCCACCATACGAGACGCACAAATTGCGGTAGGTTAATAAAGCCATAGTAGATTCGCCTGGCAGGAGATCTCAGTTGCCATTGAGATACCTTTGAATCTCAACCAAGGGACGGGTATTCAAAACATTTTCCTTGGCCAACCACCCCTTCCGTGCAGCATGTACCCCAGCCAATTGATAATCAAAATGATGAAGGGCATGAGCATCTGGATTAATACAGCACATCAATCCTTTTTCGGCTGCTCGACGCCAGTGCCTCCAGTCCATATCCAAGCGCATGGGATTGGCATTGAGCTCAAGGATGGTTTTGTTAGCCAGTGCGGCATCGATGATTTTGTGGATTTTCATCTTACTTGCCTCTCTGCGCAGAAGCAGACGCCCGCTTAAATGGCCAATCATGGTGACTGCTGGATGCTCAATCGCCCGAATCAATCGTTCGGTCATTGTATCCTCGTCCTGGCTTAGTCCATTGTGTACCGAGGCCACCACATAATCGAGCTGTTCGAGAACCTCATCCTCAAAGTCCAGTCGCCCGCCTGATAAAATATCCACCTCTGAACCGGAAAATAAATGCACCCGGAATTTGCCACTTTCATTGAGCTCTTTGATCGCTGCAATCTGCTTAAGCAATCGTTCTTCATCCAATCCATTTGCCTGAAAGCTGGCCTTGGAATGATCGGCAATGCCGAGATACTCCCATCCCCGTTGATCTGACTCCTCCGCGATTTCCTCGAGCGTATTCCGGCCATCTGACGCCGTGGTGTGATTATGAAAACACCCCTTTAAATCCTCATATTGCAAAAGCTCTGGCAGTTCATTCTTTTCAGCTGCTTCAACTTCCCCCATTCCCTCGCGCAAAGAAGGATGAACAAAAGCAAGCCCCAGTGCCTTGAACACATCCTCTTCCGAATCTGCTTCAATCTCACCAACTTTTCGGGAGGCATCCTTTTCCTCTTGGGGGCGCAATCCCCACTCGCTCAAACTTAATCCCATCGAAAGGGCTTTTTGACGCATCCTTACATTGTGATCTTTTGAGCCGGTAAAATGATGAAGGGCAAAATAAAACTGCTCGGTCGGCACAACCCGTAAATCCGCCTGCATCCCACCTTCTAAACGGATACTTGATTTGGTATCACCATGTGCTGTCACCTCGGCAATGCCATCCATTGAGGTAAACCAATTCATAATCGGCACTGGATTGGAGGATGCCACAATAAAGTCCAGATCCCCTACTGTTTCCATACCCCGGCGAAAACTTCCCGCCGCTTCTGCCCGTTCCACTTCAGGCAAAGTCCGAAGTCCCGGGAGAATTTGATCCACCACTCTTCTCGCATCCCACCACAGATGCCGGGCCGCATAGGCCTCCCGGTTTTTAATTCCGGAAAGAATCTTTTCCTGCGTCTTATCACCAAACCCTTTTAGTCCGGCAACTTTTCCATCCTGACAGACTTTGGTTAAGGATTCGATCGAATCCACTCCTAATTGCTCATGAAGAGCCTTGATTTTCTTTCCACCCAAGCCAGGCACTTCAAGAAGATCCATTAAGCCTGAAGGTACGGAAGCCACCAATTTATCATAAAACTCAAGTTTACCAGTAGTGTGTAAAGTTTCTATCTTTTCGGTAAGAGCTTTCCCTATCCCAGGAATATCTCCCAGGCGCCCCTCGGCAATCACCTCACCCAAATCATCCTCCATGGTTTGTAAAGTTCGGGCGCCGGCAAAGTAAGCCCTAATTTTAAAGGGGTTTTCGCCCTTAATTTCCATCATCGTCCCGATGCGCTCGAGCAAATCAATTATGTCTTTTTTATCCATCTCTTACCCTATTAAAACGGAAGTTTTAGCGACATCGAAACAAAAGTGCTTCTCTGGGATGATCCGTTCAGAATTTATCAGCCCTTTTGCAAAAATATTCCAGAGAAACAGATTTACCCTTTGCTATAACCACCCAAGCAAACTATCTCCTAGCACTTATGAAAAATTTTATTGGAGTTTATCTTTTCTTAATCTTTATCACTTCGTTTAGCTGGGCTGCCATCGAACTTCCCAATGTGATTGGCAGTAACATGGTCCTTCAACGCGATCTCCCTGTACCCATTTGGGGATGGGGCGAGCCTGGTGAAAAAGTATCGGTAACTTTTGCCGGTCAGAGCCAAAACACCACCACTAATCAAAAAGGAGAGTGGATGGTGAAACTGGATAACCTCAGTGCGTCCTTTACCCCCTCCACTCTTGTGATCCAAGGAACCAATGAAATAAAACTGGAAAATATTTTAGTTGGCGAAGTCTGGATCTGTTCCGGGCAGTCCAACATGGAGTGGTCTGTAAGCAGATGTGCCAACCCACAGCAAGAAATTGCCAACGCCCGTTATCCACAGATTCGTCTCTTTGATGTCCCAGGACATACTATTCACCGTGCCCCTCAATCTAAAGGCAAAGGGTCCTGGCAGATTTGTTCTCCAAACACAGTCCCCAGGTTCAGTGCCACCGGATATTATTTTGGCCGTCGTTTACACAAAGAGCTGAATGTACCGATTGGATTAATTGGCTCCAACTGGGGGGGGACCCGAATCGAACCTTGGACTACGATCGATGGGTTTAAATCCGTACCCGAACTTTCCAGTCTCGCTGAACAGGCTGCCTCCTATAAACCTGACACGAAGATCGGTGCAGGATCACCTTCTGCGATCTACAATTCCATGGTTCACCCCCTTACTCCCTTTGCGATGAGGGGTGCCATTTGGTATCAGGGCGAATCCAACGGTAATGAGGGAGAAAGCTATTATCAAAAAAAACATGCACTAGTGAATGGCTGGCGAGAGGCCTTTCAAAACCCAGATCTTGCCTTTTACTGGACTCAATTATGCAGCTGGGATCATGGAAACCTTCTGAAAAAAGGAAATCCTGAGAAACATGCATGGGCCAAAGACTGGGGACCTCTCCGGGAAGCTCAGTTCAAAGCACTGGACATTCCCAACAGTGGAATGGCAGTGATCATCGACTTAGCAGACGCCCATAATCCTGGCGATATCCACCCACGCAATAAACAGGATGTTGGATGGAGGCTTGCCCAGTGGGCTCTTCACCAGACATATGGAAAAACAGAGCTCATTCCATCTGGCCCTCTCCTGGCGAAACAGGAAATCGAAAAAGATAAAATAAGGCTTTCTTTTGACTACACCGGTCGCGGATTAATGGTTGGGGAGAAAAAGGGAACTGAGCCGACCAAGCCTTTACAAAACGGAAAACTTGCTGAGTTTGAAATCGCCGGTGCGGACAAACAATGGTTTCCCGCTGATGCGGTAATTAATGGGAAACAAGTACTTGTATCTTCGCCAAAGGTAAAAAATCCGGTTGCGGTTCGATACGCCTATTACATCTGCCCAATTCGGGCCAACCTCTACAATCAGGAAGGTCTACCTGCCTCCCCTTTCCGCACAGATAACTGGTAAATTTATCGTTCTTAGAGGAGAGCAAACTCTCCAACAAAAACGGTTACCGCTTCAGGATTAAAAACAGTGGTGACAGGAAATCATTCCTTCCCTTCTGTCCAACCATAGCCCTGAATAAGGGCGAGCAGGGATGCAAAAAGAAACAAAGCAATAAACTGGTGAATCAAGGGAAGGAAGACTGGGTAATCGCTGATATAAAGAAGTGTACCAACACCCAAGATAAATTGAAGGGCAACAAAAAAGGCGGTGCGTTTAGTCCATTTCGTAAGCCACGCATTTAGATACCCAGATTTAAGGGTAAGCCAGCAAAAATATAATACACCAATTGCCAGACATGTTCCCATCCAACGGTGGATGAACTGAACTGAAAATTTATCGGATACAAAATTTGACCAAAAAGGAGAAGCTGAAAAGAGTGCCTCCGGCATCAGCTCCCCACCCATCAACGGATAGGTATTAAACCCATATCCTGCCTTCATGCCTGAAGTGAATGCACCATAAACAATTTGCAGACAAAGAACGGAAACCAAAACAATGGCCCACTTTCTAAAACAGTTGCCCGGCAAGGATAAATCGCCCCAAGATTTTTGCATCAACCCGAGCGAAGTCCACCAAGCTAATCCGAAGATCGCAAATGCCAGGCTCAAGTGCGCTGCCAAGCGGAAATGGCTTACCTCTGGGTCTTTCACCAATCCACTCTTTACCATATACCAACCCATCAGTCCCTGCGCACAAACCAGGAAAACCAGCAATGCCCCCTTGCTTTTAAGGGAACCCGAAAGCTTCCCCCTCAGCAGAAACCACAGGTAAGGCACTAAGCAAATAAGACCTACGACCCGGCCTAGTACACGGTGTAAATACTCCCAGAAAAATATATATTTGAATTCATCCAATGCCATCCCTTTGTTGACGAGCTTGTACTGAGGGGATTGTTGGTACCGGGAAAACTCATCGGCCCATGCCTGCTCACCGATGGGGGGAAGGATTCCAGAAACCGGACGCCAGTCCACCATTGATAGTCCTGAACCGGTCAAACGGGTAATGCCTCCAACCAGCAAAATCACCATGACGCTAAGGCAAACAGCACGGAGCCACCAAATCTGTGTGGTATTATTGGAAGGTCTGGTTTCAGGATTATTCATGTACTGGTTGATCAAATATGATTATCCTAGCAGCTAAACAGTGACCCGCAAAACTAATGCTTACATTTTGAAGATCTGTTGTTGCAAGAATTCCCATTTGCTTTGCCAAATTCTTCATACCTGCAAATCTGTCTGCTCTTTGATTTATGCTCATTCTATCCAATATCAGCAAACGGTACGGGCCTAAAATACTCTTCAAGGAGATTTCCCTGCGGGTCGCCCGAGGAGAGCGCATGGGCTTGGTCGGAGCCAACGGTGCCGGCAAAACCACTCTCTTTTCCATCCTTCTCGGCAAAAACCAGGAAGATGAGGGACTGATCGAATGGGAAAGAAATATCCGTATTGGCTACCTCCCGCAGGAGAGTGCCCCCGCTGGAGATGAAACCGTCCTCGAACTGACCACTGCGATTTCCGGGGATCTTGAAAAGGTCATTCAAACACTTCGAACCTCTACTGATGATTCACCGGAAAGAGCTCATGCACTTGAACGATTCGCTGAATTGGATGGTTATAGCCTGGAAGCTAAGGCTAAGAAAATTCTTGTTGGATTAGCCTTTCAGCAAAGTGATTTTGATAAACCGGCCAAAACCCTAAGTGGTGGCTGGATTATGCGGGCTCATCTTGCCCGTTTATTGGTGATGGACCCAGATCTCCTGATGCTCGATGAGCCCACCAATCATCTGGATTTGGAAACCTTAGGCTGGTTCCAGTCTCAGTTACAAAAATTTTCGGGCTCATTGATCACCATCTCCCACGACCGGGAATTCCTCAACAGTGTGTGCACGGGCATTCTTGAGATCTCCAACCAAAAGGTTCACCGTTACCAAGGAGATTTTGATCACTACCTTGCCCAAAAAGAGGAAAGACTGGCTCAGCATCAAGCCGCCTACCAAAATCAACAACGGGAAATTGCTCATCATGAGGATTTCATCCGGCGCTTTCGTGCCAAGGCTTCCAAGGCATCCCAGGCACAGGCACGGATCAAACTCCTTGAAAAAATGGAACGGATCGATCCACCTGAACAAGCTGATGCAACCATTGCTTTTGCTTTTCCACAGCCCCCGAGGAGTGGACAAAGAGTGGTTACCTTATCAGGCGTCCGTCAGGCATACGGAAATCATTTGGTCTACAATGATTTGAACCTGGAAATTGAAAAGCTGGAGAGAATTTCCCTCGTTGGCCCCAATGGTGCAGGTAAATCAACCCTGCTCAAAATTCTCGCCGACCTCGTTTCTCTCGAGGCAGGTGAACGCGAACTCGGGCACAATGTATCCGTTGGGTATTTTTCCCAGCAAAGAGTGGAGACCCTCAATCTGGATCGGACGGTACTGGATGAATCTCTCCAACTAAGCACAGGTGTATCCGAACAGGAGGCACGCAATCTACTCGGTGCTTTCCTTTTTCGGGGAGACGATGTCTTCAAACCGGTCAAAGTTCTAAGCGGGGGAGAAAAAAGCAGGCTTGCCCTGGTAAAACTCTTGCTCGCACCTCCCAACCTGCTGCTCCTGGATGAGCCTACCACCCACCTCGATATGGCCAGTATCGATGCCTTGGTTTATGCACTGGAAGGCTTTCAGGGCACCTTGGTATTTGTAAGTCATGACCTTCATTTTATCCGAAAATTAGGCAAACGGACCATCCGTATCGAAGCAGGTAGAATCACCAACTATCCAGGAGACTATGACTATTATCTCTGGAAGTCGGGGTCCTCCAATGCCCAGTCCGGACTGGTCGAAGGTTTACGTGATGCCCGACCCGATCAACCAGCAAGCCAAAGTCACGAGCAAAAGTCCCTAAGTGCCAAGGATAAGCGAAGGCTTCGCTCTCAGGAACGAGAGAAGAAAAAAGCAGAGCGAGGAAAATTGCAGAATCTCGTCCGGAGACTGGAAAAAGAAATCATCGAATTAGAAGAGCAACAAAGCGCCATCAATGATCAACTCGCTGGACCAGAAATTTATGACGACCCAGAAAAAGCGAAGGAACTAAATAGCCAGGCAGCAAGTGTTGCCCGACAGCTCGAACAACGAACTTATGAATGGGAAATCGAGGCAGAAAAATTAGTGGAGATGGAAAAGGACCAGTGAGTAGATCATTGCCTGCCTAGGCTTTTCAAAATGTGTAAACCTGTCTTCCCAGAAACCAGCAGGTCCAGCCATCCATTATTATCCAAATCTGCCACTCTGATCTGTAAACCTGTACCCGCCCTCCCTTCGTGGATGATATGTCTTTCAAATTTTACTACACCTGAAGGTTTCATCTCATAGGAATATCGGACTAATAAAATAGGGTCTTCCGCCCCCTTGTCCCTACCGCTGTGGGCATAGTAACGCTTGCCTGTTATAATCTCCTGCTTCCCATCCTTATCAAGATCTGCCATGGTAAGAGCGTGTAACTGGCTAATGGAGTCGTCAATGGTGTGATGCTTCCAACGGGTAGTGCCATCCTCATTGGGTTCAAGTTGCTCATACCAATACAGACCATAATCATGGCCATTTCCCCAAATCAGATCCTGCCGACCATCTTCATTTAGGTCGAAGACGAGAATAGGACAACTCGCGAACGGTAGCGTAAAGTCGTTCCTCTGCTTCCATAACTGTGAAAATGGATTATTTGCCGGTCTCTCATACCAGCCATATTTATATACGATATCCTCAAGACCATCACCATTGATATCTCCAAAACCCTGACCATGCCCATTCCCTCTGGAAGATATGGTATGACTTTTCATCAATGGCTTTGGCTCCTCTTGTGAATAGAGAAATACTTTCATTGGCTCTCCGTCCACCCAGCTATTGGCAATGTAGTCCAAATCCCCATCTCCGTCCATATCGTGAAAAAATGAGATTTCATTTTTATTGGACTTCGTATCCACCAGAGTGTGGCGGATCCAGGGCCTGGTTTTCTTCACTGACCATTCCCCTGGATTCCTAAACCATAGGACCTCGGGCTTGGTAAACTGGCCCGATACAATGTCAATCCAACCATCTTGATCCACATCCAGCAGATGATCACCATTGTCCTGTAGGTAGTCTTTACCAAATCCCTCAAGGTCCCTGAATGAAACAGGGTGCCAGTCCGGATTTAAATAATAGTATTTTCCGGAAACAATGTCCAGGTCCCCATCCTGATCCAAATCTCCCACCACACAGGCTTCAGCCAGGTTTTGATGAATTTTCTGTGACACAAATTTTAACTCTTTCGCACACAGCAAAAAAGGGGCTGCAAAAACGAAACAAAAGGTCCGAAGTAACATCATAAGAAAAAGGGAGTCTAATTTATAGCACTGTATGCCTTTAAAAGCAGTTGCTTGAGCTCATCGATCTCAACTGGTTCCACCTTGGCAATAAACCCACGGGCATGAGCAAAGCGTACCCGCGCCTCATTTGCTATTTTTGAAAAATCCATTTCCGTACGGTCGTTGAAGCGTTTCATTCCGTAGCCCTCACCCCTACTATCGGGATAAACCATCGCAAGCACCTCCTCTTCCACGCCCAGCTCTTTGATGTGCCAGCCCATCGCTCCCGACACCTCCTCAATCTGGTTTTGATCTCTGGGTACAAACATGACCTTAAAGCAATCCTTTTCGTCATTTATTTCCCATACCTCCGCAACCTTTGCCACCTCTTCAATACGAAACCGTAAATTACGGATATACTGGAGAAGTTCGCCACCAATCATTTTCATCAGTTCCCAAATTGGCTCACCGGATAGGTGCTGAGCAGATTTCGCGAAGGCCTGAAGTATGGTAATATCCAGGGGTGAGTTCAGTTTCCCTACTGTCTCCCGGTCTACACCCAACCACTCAGAAGTGTCTTTGGCCCCGCGGCAATCAAACCATTCTGCTACTTCCAACCATGGGCAAAAACTCAGGGCATCCTCATAAATTCCATAGTGATCCAGCACCAAGGAAAGCGAACAGGTTGGCTTTGCATCCCGGGCAAATTGATGATGGTCAAAATTATTTAGATCTGGCTCATGGCGCAGCCCAACATCAATTACTGCAATTGAAGGATTTGATAAGTCCTCCTCTGTTGGGTCTTGCCTCAAAACTGGTACATCGTGTTCCGCCAGCAAAATAGCACAGGCAAGAAACTCGTCTTTATGGGCACCCCCGGGATGAGTGATAATTTTTTCGATCATGGTTTCAAAGTCCAAGTTGCTGGCATTATTGCAGGAGTCGACTTTAATCAACGCCGAAGATGTCCTTGTTGATATTGGGCTTTTGATCTATGGTGTATCTCTTGCGCTTCTTTTAGCACCCGGTGTTAGGTGGAATCCTTATTCAGTACACTAGCTCAATTTGGTTAGAGCATGAATAATGAATCTCCTGTATACTTTTTCTTATCTTAATCCGTAACTATTCTTCCCGTGTTTCAACTTATTTTTCGAAAATTTGGCAACCGCCTCCAAACAAAAGACGATTTGCTTTCCGGCCTTACGGTAGCACTGGCTCTGGTACCTGAGGCTGTCGCCTTTGCCATAATTGCCGGAGTTACTCCAATCATCGGCCTGTACGCCGCCTTCATGGTTTGCCTGATTACGGCAGTTCTCGGAGGAAGACCCGGCATGATCTCCGGAGCTACCGGTGCACTTGCTGTGATTATGGTTTCCCTGGTTCTCCTGGGGAATGAACGGGGAGAAGCACTGGGATTGGGGCCAGACCTGGGCACCCAGTACCTTTTTGCCGCAGTTATTCTGATGGGAATAATTCAGATTGGATGCGGTATTTTAAAACTTGGCCGCTTTGTTCGACTGATTCCCCAGCCCGTCATGTTTGGATTTGTGAACGGATTAGCCATTGTCATTTTTGAGGCTCAGTTTCCCATGTTCACAGAGAGTCCGACTACCCCAGGCTCAGCGTGGTTGCAAGGGGCGGACCTTCAATTGATGGGAGGATTAATTGCCCTGACCATGGCGATCATTTTTTTACTCCCCAAATTTACCACCCAATTCCCCTCCTCTCTCGCAGCTATTGGTACGGTCAGTCTTCTGGTTATCGGACTGGATCTCGACACATTGGTGGTAAGGGATATGGCATCAATTGGTGGAGAATTGCCCAGCTTGGTCTCTTTTACCATCCCACTAAACTGGGACACTCTCTACTTCATTGCTCCTTTTTCCTTTATTCTGGCAGCGGTAGGATTAATCGAATCCTTAATGACTTTGACCCTGATCGACGAGCTCACTGAGACCCGTGGGAACAGTACCCGAGAATGCCTCGGTCAAGGAGCAGCCAATGTGGTGACCGGATTTTTCGGAGGCATGGGTGGATGTGCCATGATTGGGCAAAGTATCATTAATATAAGGTCCGGTGGGCGTGGAAGATTATCGGGGATTTCCGCCGGTCTTTTCCTCCTCGCCTTTATTTTATTTGCCAGCCCATTGATCGAGAAAATTCCTCTTGCTGCCCTCACTGGGGTAATGTTCATGGTTGTCATTGGAACCTTCGAATGGTCGAGTTTTCGCATTCTCAGAAAGATTCCTAAAACAGACGCCTTTGTGCTCATCCTTGTGTCCGCCATCACCGTAATTACTCACAACCTCGCCCTCGCTGTAATTAGTGGAGTAGTCGTGTCCGCCCTTGGCTTTGCCTGGAAATCCGCCCATCATATTCACCGCGAAACCGAATCCCTCGAGGATGGCACCAAGGTGTATCATCTAAGCGGGCCCTTATTTTTTGGATCGGTTACAGATTTCAACTTGGGTTTTAATCCAGCATCCGATCCAGACTCTGTCCTGGTTGACATGAAAGACTCACGGGTATGGGACCATTCCGGCATCGAAGCTCTGCACAAACTGGGAGAACGATACCAATCCGCTGGGAAAAAATTACGGGTACGCCACATCAGTAAAAATTGCCGCAATCTTTTGAACAAAGCAGGAAGCTTGGTGGACATCGACATTCTGCCAGACGACCCAAGCTACCATGTCGCCCAGATCAATCTAAATGAAGAGACAACTTAAAAATAAAGAAGGCTAAAGTCATCCACTATGCCATCTACCTTACAGTAGCTAATTTGTGATTGGTAGCTTTTGCCTTGCCCAAGGCCACATATTTCAATGGATTCATCCTTTTTAGATCATCCATTCACTTACTTATCACACCTTAAAATCAGCCCCTTATTATGAGCATTGATAACAAAACAAAAGTTGCCGTTGGCGTAGTACCCACTCATTTGAAATTTGTCGGATCTCTGGTTCCTGATGAAAACGGTAAACTTCCCCGCACCCGCTCCGGTATTCTCAAAGTCGTTTCCGGGATGCGTGCAATTTGTAAGTCTTCCCCGGTTAAATTGAAGTGTGTGCAGGTTCCTTTATTCCCAGGTGCTGATTCCAAAGATCTTCAGGACCTGTTCAAGGGAATGAAAGCCCTCAAGCTTGAAGTTCATTTGATCATGATGGTGGGTGGTGCCAATCCGATCAACCCAAAGGACGAGGATGCAGTAGTCGAAATGCTCTGCTCCGGCTTGGCCGTTGCTAAAAAATACAGGGTCAAACATGTTTCTTCGACCTCCTATGAGGAATGGCTTTCGGGCAAACCTCTCAAAGGCAAAGCATACGCCAACGCCGTCCAGCAGGTGGTGAAACTGCATGCCCGTTGCTACAAAGAAGCAGGCTTGGACAAAAGCCCCGTACAGGCATGGCATCTCGAATTTTTGAGAGGAGTGGAATTCCAGAATTTCACCAACGCTGCCAAAGCTGCCGAAGTGGTCAAAGCAATCAATAAGAAGATTCGTAAGAAATTCTTCAAAGTCATGATAGATGCCGCTCACTGTGGTGACTCGGATCTTTCCATTTCAGAGAATGAGGCTGTGATTAAGGACCTCGCCAAAGCGGATGCCCTCGGGATTTTTCATGCATCCGCCAAAACCACCCGTGGATGCCTTTCCACCGACGACGGTTGGATAAGTGCCTTGCTCACCGCTTGTGCTGAAACTGGCAAACTGGAACATGTCTTTGTTGAACTCTTCCACCATGAAGACGCCGCTCTTGAGCCACTGCGCAAATTAGTAAAAGGACACGGAGTCGATACCACCGATGGTCGTACCTATGACCGTACGGTGGTGGATGGCATTATCGATGTCACCCGAAGGCTGAATAATTTAAAAGCCCGCAAGGTTCTCAAGTAACTCCTGATTACTATCTCCCACACTAAGGGTGGGAAGCCAATTTTATGAAAATCAACTTCATCTTCATGGTTAGATGGCTATTTATCTTTGGCCTAATTTCCGCATTTTTATCTGGATCTCCAAGGAATAACGATCCATTCATTCATGCCTTTGCCAATCCGGCAGACAATCCCAACTTACCTAGGGTACTGATCATTGGAGATTCTATTTCCATTGGATACACCCCCCTGGTCCGCAAATTATTAAAAGGTGAAGCCAATGTGCACCGTCCGGCTACCAATTGTCGCTGGTCTGAATGGGGTGTCACTGAACTGACTAAGTGGATAGGTTCTGGCCAATGGGATGTGATCCACTTTAATTTTGGTCTTTGGGACTGGTACGGGTGGAAGCAGGGAAACAAGGCAACCCCTCAATCCTACGCCAAAAATTTACAAAACATTGTCAAGCAGTTGCAGGCTACCGGAGCATCCCTCATTTTTGGGATGACTACCCCACCCTGCATCACGAAAGAACGATCCTCCAAACTTATGGTCAGCCTGGATCGGGCCAATCGTTTCAACCAGGCAGCCCGGGATGTGATGAACAAGAATAGAGTCAGAATTAATGATCTCTATTCGGTCATCGGAAACAAGAGAAAGGTTTACCAAAAAGGGCCCGATGATGTGCATTATAACCAGGAAGGTAGAAAAGCCCTGGCCAATGCGGTTTCTTTGGAAATTCGTAGGTCTATCGAGCAAAAGGATAAACCCAGGAAATCAATCTTGTTCATTGCGGGGAATACCAAGCACCGCCACGGCATTCATGAATATCGAGCTGGATCCATTCTCCTGGCCGATGCCCTCAATACAAGCGGGCTCCCCATCGAGGCAAAGGTACATTGGTATGGCTGGCCGGAAGATGAATCTATTTTTGATGGTGTGGATGCCTGTATTATTTACGCAGACGGTGGCGGAGAATTTGGAGAGAAATATGAATTTCTTCACCAAAAAGTAAAAGCAGGCATGGGGATCATGTTTATGCATTACGGGGTACACCCGACCAAGGAAGTAGGTGAAAAATACTACAAGCAATGGATTGGAGGATTTTACGATGATGAATTTTCAGTCAATCCAAGCTGGGTTGCGGAAATGACCCCCAAAGCAGGGCATCCAGTATCGCGTGGCCTCTCGAAGCCTTTTCGTGCTTATGATGAATTTTATTATAACCTAAACTTCGATAAATCCTGCAACCACTGCTACCCGCTCACTACAGCCATTCCCACCAAACAAAACATGATCCGCTATGGGAGTAGCAAATTCTGGAACCGTCAGGCGGAAGAAAAATTAGGCACGCCTCAAGCTCTTATTTGGTGCAAGGACCCTCCAGAGGGAGCCCGAGGGGCTGGATTTGTGGGCGGGCATTATCACCGTAACTGGGCAATCGACGATTACCGGACCCTCATTCTCAATACCATTGCATGGGTATCGGGAGTTGAGGTGCCTAAAGGTGGCGTCCCCTCACTACCGGTCAGTTTAAAAAAACTTAACGAAAATCTTAATCGTCCGGATAATCCCGAAGTCGTTCAACTACCAACATTGGACTTACTCAAACAAGAACCCGCATCCTTGCCTCTTCTTGGTAAAGATGGGAGAATGGCTCCTAGAAAGAAGAAAAATAAGAGTAAGCCTGTACTTAACCAGTAAAAACCCTCCATTTTATTTCTCAAAATTGATAAAATCATCTTGGGACTAAACCATTTAATTATATATAGGTATGGTATGAAAAATCTTATAGCAATTGCAGCATTTGGGCTAACAGGCCTGTTTTTACACGCCGATCAAAAGATCACGATATCTGGAAATGACTTGATGCAGTTTGACATCAAAGAATTTTCTGTTTCCGCAGGGGAAAAAGTGGTGTTGGAATTCAAGAATACCGGTAATCTTCCTAAAATCGCTATGGGACACAACCTAGTCATACTCAAGGCTGGCATCAGTGGCATTCAGTTTGGTCAGAAAGTAATGGGCATGGGAGCAAGTGCAACCAACCCCCTCCCAGAAGCAAGCAAGGAAGATGTTTTAGCTGCCACTAAACTTCTTGGACCAGGTGAATCTGACACCATTACATTTACTGCCCCATCCGAACCAGGTGTACACCAGTATGTTTGCACCTTCCCCGGTCACTTCGCCATGATGCGAGGTAACATGACTGTAAAGTAAAGGCATCTATTTTTACTTTTTATAACGCCGGCATAAGTCGGCGTTTTTTTTTGGCTCAATCCAAAGCTTTTATCTCTTCCTCTGTCCAAGGGAGCAATCTTTCATAAGCTGCTTTGTATTTGGAAACCTGATCCGATTGTACCAGCTCTCCCCGGTTACCCCAAGCGTTACGAACATAGGTTAGGATATCAGCCAATTGTTCGTCTTTCATGTAGCTATGGGGGGGCATAATGGGAGGCACATTTTTAACTGGTACTCCATTGACCTTTATGGGACCAGAAAGCCCGTGTACGGCAACCCCAATTAAACGTGATATGGATCCATTCACCCAATCGCTTTTCACCAAGGTCGGTGCCATATTCTCAAGTCCTCTTCCATGTGGTTGGTGGCAGGCACCACAGCTCGTTCCATACAAATCGCGCCCTTTTTGGTAGGAGGCCATCAGTGCTTTGTCCTGCTTCACCCAGCTGGCAACCTTATCCACATAAACATCCGCAGAGCGCTTTGGATAACCATTGGCAAAAACCTTCCCTGCATATCTCGTAAGTACCGAAGGAAGAGTTTTTCCTTTGGATATTTCCTGAGCTGTTGGCTTGTAAATATCAGGGAATACACTGTCTTTGCCCTGTGACTCACCGGCTAAGCGCAAAGCAGTCAGGCTGACAAACCAGTGATCGTCCTGCAGATTCTCTTTAATGATACCTGGATCTAATTTGCCGAGCCCCTCCAAGGCCCACATCGCATGAACACGGGCAAAGGGACTTTCATTTTCTTTCGTGGCAAGTTGACGGATGGAATCCACGACATCCAACCGCCTACCTTCCACAATACTTTGTTGAGACCGCAACCGCCACCAGAGATGCTCATGCGAGAGCCCAGCAATCAAATCTGCAGGCTTGGCTGCTGGCTTGTAATCATCTGGAACAATACGGTAAATCCGTCCATGACCAATATGCTTATCCAGTTCACGCTCTGCAGATTGACGGCGCAGATAGGAAGTCAGAAAGCGCTTGTGCTGAATCACACCGCGGTGAAAGTCGACCACATATAGACAACCATCTGGTCCAAAGGCACCGTTAACAGGTCGGAACCGTTCGTCTGTACTGGCTAGAAACTCACGCTTTTTCCAGATTGGGTCAGGATAGGTTTGATGTCGGTATTGCTCGGAATCGGGAAAACTTCCGACGGGCAAAAAGGCACCCACGGTGTTGGTTCCCGGAGACATAGAAAAGATCGCCCCCTCCCACTCTTTTCCAAATGCACCATGACTATGAACAGCCAGTCCACTTATGGTGGTAACTTTTTTCACTCGACCATCTTCGAGTAAGTTACCTGCCCTGTAGTTCCGGTTCAGAGCTGTGTTCGGACGGATTGCAAAAACCTCCTTGGTCGGTGGGCCCACTGCTTTTTTGGCGACTGGCCATGCCCGGTCATACATCCCCCAATCCACCTGAAACCAATTACTATTACTGTTGTAATATAATCTGCCATAGGCATCCGTAGCCATACCCCACTGTCCTCTTGGGTCTGCAGGAGACTCCTCCAATTTACCATCCCGCCAGGCAAGCTTGCGGGATGATTTAGAGTTATACATCCAATTGTCCAGACTGTAACTCAGACCGTTCTCGGCATGCTCGATATTGTCGTATGCCGCAGTTGCAAAATCCATAAGTTTTGTTTTCTGGTCACAACGAAGGTCATCATCATCATCCTGACAAAACCAGATCGCTCCACTTTCAACAACCAATACTCCACCTTCGACAAAGGCAATACTGCGAACATTAATCATATCATCGACGAAGGCAGTTGACTTATCCATACGACCATCTCCATCGGTATCTTCCAATACCATTACCCGACTCGATCTTTCATTCTCCCCAGTACCATCGAGGTCTTTCATGTAGGTACGGAATTCCCCCACCCACATTCTTCCCTGATCATCCCAGTTCACAAATACAGGATCTTTGACCAAAGGTTCAGCCGCGACTAACTCCACCCTAAAGCCCGAAGCAACTTTAAATTTGGATAGAGATTCCTCTGGCGTAAATAAGGGAACAACTCCGGGGGACCATTCCCTCCAGTTGAGTGAGTCGAGAAGGCTGAGGTTCTTTTCCTTCTTGTCGCCCTCCTGGGCGATCAGAAATGAGGTAAAAAGAAAGATACATGAAAAGGTGAAACTTAAAAATTTCATAATACTATGCTATTAAGGAAGAATGAGTACGCAACTAGATTGTCTCGTGTAAAGCAAATCAACAAACTTAAGGCTTTTAGTTGGTTTTTCATGATTTTTTGTATGTTCCTCCTTGCAAATTCTCCTCCCAAACTGCATGACAACCTCTATGATACAAAAGCTTCTTTGTCTGTTCTGTCTCATCCTGCCCATTTACCTGGTTCAAGCGGAACCATCTTCTTCGGATGTATTTGGAAAAGGATTCCCACATCTGGATCATCTTGCAACAGGAGAATGGTGGAAAGCAGACCCAGAGGCTGTGTATGGCAAAAACAAAGGACAAAGGACCCCCGGCAAACTGAATATCGAGCGGAATCAGGTAATTGCCTTTGCCCTTTACACCTATGATGCGGGCACGCTTAAACTCACCGCCCAGCTCTATCCATTACTTCCGGAAGAATCCCGTGAAGTCCGACTCGAAGTGAAAAATGCAAAGGTCTGGGAAGAAATCTCCAAGGTAAAGATAGCCTATCCGGGATGGAGTGCCCATTTTCGCCTGGAAGATTGGGATGCATCCCGAAATTATCCCTACCGGGTAAGACACGGGGAAAAAGCAGTATTTGAGGGAGCAATCCGCCGGGACCCGATTAGCAAAAAAGAAATCGTAGTCGCAAATTTATCCTGCAACTCAACCCGGGATCCTGGGCCGCGTGCCAACATCGTAAACAATTTAAAAAAGATAGACCCCGACCTACTCTTTTTTGCCGGCGACCAAACCTATCATCATACTGAACACACTTCTGGATGGATCGAATTCGGACTCCAATTTAGGGAAATCATGAAAGACCGACCCACCATCACCATTCCCGATGACCATGACATCGGGCAGGCAAACCTCTGGGGAGAGTACGGCAAGAAAGCAAAAAACCCACAAGGCCCAAGCGGTGGATACTACTACCCCTTGAAATATGTCAGCATGGTCGAGCGTCAGCAAGCCTGGCACCTGCCTGATACTGCATATGAAGGCACCCTGAAAAGCGGTTTATCCACTTACTTTACCCGGTTACGGGTAGGAGGTGTGGATTTCGCAATCCTGGAGGACCGAAAGTTCAAGAGTGGACCTGAAGGGAAGATTCCCAAAATGGGACCACGCCCCGATCATATCAATGATCCATCCTATAACCGCAGTTCAGTGGATCTACCAGGGCT
>NYYP01000012.1 GCA_002686835.1 Opitutia bacterium
GGCACGGGAAGAGGTTTTGGAAGGTCGTAGACTTCTTTTCTTGAGAGCCAAATAAGTTTGCTGTTCTTTTTTGAGTGTGGGATAAGGTGCCCTTGCTCAATGAGATTATCTATTTTTTTTCTTTGTTTGAACCCAAGGATATGGGCGGCCTCGGGGATTTTGATAAGGTCTGCTTGTTGATCTTTATTTTTGGCCATGGTTTAAAAATAATAAATTTCTCCTAACGTGCTTTAACTCGCACGCGCATGTAAAGACTTTTTCCGTTATTATCGCTAAGTTTTTCTCTTGTGCGGAAAACTACTCGTTCCATGCCTCCTCCTAAGTCCAGAGCAGTTCCTACTTGCACAGGACCATTCGACGAGTCGGTATGAGGCGTCCAAGTACGTAAGTCTCTACTTGATTCAACGATATACACGATTCCCTCCGTATTGAATGTGTCGTTAAATTTATTAAAAATGAGATATTGATATCCATCGCCTTTGCGAATGCTCTTAGGTCCGACGGATCGTTTATCCTTGAATAGAGAGTCACCCCCGAATGCGCGTTCCATAAGATTGCTCATCCCGTCTCCGTCCGAATCATAGTTGTCGCTATCAAACAAGCGAATAGCCTTTTCACCGGTTATGCCTCTTTGAGAACTCAATTTATTTAAAAATGCATTCTTCTTATCATCAAATCTCGAATCCATTCTTCTCTCATCGTAGAATGCGACCCGACTTGGAGCTTTAATTTTTATTTGGCGTTCCACAGGGAGAGCGGGGTGGTAAGACGCATCCCCAATTTGAGTAGCACGTATTTTAATAGTCAAATCTTTGGAGCCACCAAAGCCCGAAAATCTTTCGGAAGTACTTGCATCCTTGGAGTCTAATATCAACATTGCCTTGTTTCCTGAGCCTACGATTTTCGCAATATTGTTTGGATTATTAACCAAGCTAAAACTTCGGGCAAGGGTGAATTAATGTTAACCATCTTACCCAATGGAGTCGGTCTGCGCGATAGAGGTAAATCCCTTAAGCCACCCTTTTCGTTGTGCTTGAAAGTAATGATCTGACCCGCTTTGCTTCCATCTACATCGAAGGTAATTGTTGAGGAACTAGGAGCATATGAACCCCCACTCACGGATGCTTTAAGAGTTACTGTACCGGAACCAGATGCGTTGGTGCTAAGTGTGGTTCCCGCAATCGAAGCTGGGCCAGAATCTATAGTGAATACAAGGTTAAGTCCCGGTAAACCGTTGAGGAGGGGGAGCTTCCAATGATAGGTTTGCTTGATTTGTAAAGGTGTGCTTCTGGCAAACTTGCCTCCAGGCTCCATTTATGTGCCAGATAGCCCTCGATCTTCTGCCGATCTTCGGTAGTAAGGGCGGTATCGAAAATAAGCACTTCCGAAATTTTCGAATTTCCCATATAGCTGCTTACCGCACCGATTCTGAATACAGATTGTTGATTGTTAACTGTATGAGCTGCACCAGAGTTTTGAAAAGTTGAACCGTTAAGGGTGGCAGTCGTGGCGGTACCATCCCATATCGCACCGAGTATCACNGGNANATCTTTACTACCCGGTGTCCAGTTCTTGTTATTTACCGCACCTGAGCCTGTACCCGTCCATCCCTTCTGTTGTACGACCCACCTTGGAGTACCCAGGGCATTGTTAGATCCATCATGGGTGAGGAGTCCCAAAATAAAAGTACCACTAGAACCCCATCCCCCTGCTTTACCAACGAAAGCAGAACCCCGTCCGCCAACATTCTGAAAAACACTGCCCGTTCCGGCCTGCCCCACGGCAAACACAGTCCATGCTTCACTGGATATAGAATCCAGATCAGTTGTGCCAAAGGTGGGATTACCATCTGCTTTTTCGAGATAATCATTCGATCCGTCAAAGGAAAGGGTAGGCATGGAATTGAATCCGCTAGCATTGTAAATTGGCTTGTTATCGTTTGTGGCCTGGGAAACATTTAAGGATGTGCCCCGTCTGTCTTTCCATTGCTCCACCCGATTGGATGAATCTTTTGTGATGCTTGATATTTCCTTGGCATCTAACCAGAACTGTAAATTGTTCAGGTCCTCAGGATTAAAGACAAACTCAGCATCTCCGTGATGATTATTTCCTGAGGAGTCTTTCAAGTCTCCATCGAGTTTCCACCAGCCTTTGAGGTCACTGTTTCGAACAGGGTTATCCCGTACGGTACTCGTTACCGTCGTGAAACTNCGGGTGGTATTTGCCCAGACATTACCTTTCCANTTGGAGGCATAGGTACGGAAATAATAAGTCGTTCCCCCGGTAAGTCCGGTAAGTGATTTTCGCAGGGTGCCCACCTGTGCATTGGAAAGGGTGAAATTTGAATCCCAAGTTGTGGGGTTCGTTCCCCCGTCGTTGTCTCCCCAGTAGAAAACCAAATCTGTGGCGGCATTGCCGTTGTCGGTCAGTGCGGACTGAAGGTCGGCTGTGGTTGTTTTGACATTGNCAGTAGATAGGGAACCCAAAACAGGAACGGTAACATTGGTTGGGGTGGTAAAGGATTGAACAGAGCTCCAGGTAGTTNGAGATNAAGGTNNGCTTAGTCTGTAGCTATGCCCAGTGGGTAATTTATTTACTAGCCCCCACTTATGTGCGAGGTAGCCTTCAATTAGTGAAATTTGATCATTGGACAGAGCAGTGTTGTAAAATAACATTTCTGCAATCTGTGCGTTCAAATGTCCACCAATTACCCCCGAAATTCTTCCACCGCCTGCCATCGTTCCGATATTACCAGCCGAACTGTTTGACCCGCATGGAGATCCATTTACATTCAGTGTTTTGCGTGTGTTTTTGACCCAGTTGAAATTCAATATATTGAAATTATTTGCATTAAAGTCGCTCGGAATAGCTGTATACCAATCATTACCCCAGTAGTTCATTCGAAAGCTTGTACTGCCACTGAATCCGACATGCAGACTGTTACTACCAGAGCCTCCGTTGGCTGCCCCGTAAATATTTGTATAATTAGTGTTCTTTAGGATGATAAATGCGGAGTGGGATACATCGGCAAGAAAATCCAGATTAACATTCAGATAATCATTTGTTCCGTCAAAGCTCAGTACAGGATAATTGTTCAGTCCCTGAGATTGTAAAGTTGGACTATTCGAAGCAGTGGATTGTGTGGCGTGATTTCCATTACCACTCTTGTCATTCCATTGACTGACGGCATTGGATGAATGCGTTATGGAGGCACTGTCACTGGCGTCCAACCACAAGGTAAGGTCAGGGATTTGCAGAGGTTCAAATGAATCTGTGCCAATACGGTTGCCACCTATGATATGGTGTGTGCGTTTTAATTTAGGGGGTTTGGCACCGGTGTAAGAATTTATAAATTCGTTATCTGAATAGAACCTGTGCGTTCCATTCTCGTCTATGGTAATGCATAAGTGCTGCCACTGATTAAGTTTCCATAAATTGGAAGTTAGAGTGGATGAGTTGTACTTCCCGCTGCCCGTGGTAAGGTTTCCATCATTGTCGATTGAAGATAGAATAAAAGAATTAAAGGCCTCAGTTCCTGAATAATTTCCAAAATCAAATGGCCTGGTTCCCTCGCTATATTTTCTGGGTTTTACCCAGGCAGACAGGGTCATCTCCCCGCCGATTAAGAGAGAATCATCAGAGTCTGGATAATCACCGTTGCCGGAATTGTAGATGGAAGTGACTTCTCCTTCGCTCAAGGTTATTCCATAGACTCGAAAGTCGTCCAAATACTTCGCGAACCGCTGGTTACCCCCTTGGTAATTTCCCACTGCGTAAATATTATTGCCTGCAGAATCTCCAACCGTACCGACATTTGATCCATCCAGATAAAATGTAGTTGAGGATCCATCAAAGGAGGCAACCAAGTGCTGCCATGAATTCTGCGAGGATTCGGGGTGTAGATCATATCCAGAATCTTTAAAGCCCCCGTGAGAATTTAAAAATGAACCCAGTCTGTCATTACCACTTGAGACAATTACTTGATGGTTGGAGCCAGAACCACTCGATAATGTCCTCCATCCACTATTGTAATCATATAATCCTTTAAACCAGACAGACAGGGAGAAACTATCGGAATCGTTGTCTAAACCCACTTCAATTGGGATGGTGATTTCCGCATAAGCGTGCGTACTTGCCGGTGGAATATTGAGAGCAGATGCACCAAATTTCTTTTCAGTTTTTGAAAATAGTGCCCCGTTCCTCAGGGTGGCAATCGACCCTTCCGAGCCAAAATTTGAGGAGGTGGACCCGGTTTTATCGTCGAAAGGGAACCAACCTAAGAGATTGTCCTGTCGGGTAACGCCCGAACTTTGCTCACCCCCTAGTTCAATGTAGGCAAATTCGTTACCTTCCAGGGAAACTGCGGTGCCAAAATCTGCTGAATGGGATGGTTGCCAGGTAACACCGCCGCGCAACCAGGCAACACCGGAATTCCCAACCTGGTCGAGGGTTTCATAACCTTCGCCCTCGTCGAAGTTCCAGTAAGCACGAAGATCCTGGTTAACTTTTGGTGAAGTAAGTTTTACTTGTGTGTCCACTCCACCAATCGAGGAGATTAAACCTCTTATTTTAACCGAATCTGCTCTTTGTTCAGCAACCGGTAAGGTTAATACTTTGGCTTTGTCCACCGTGGTGAAACTGCCACTGGTTTGTGACCACGAAGAAAGGTTTTCTGATTTTGCTCTGACCCGGTAAAATACAGTATCTCCTGGCTGCCTGTCTGATATGAGGAAACTTTTGATACCAATCTGTGTAACCTCTCCAATTTCATAGGATGATTCCCACAATCCATCAATTTTTCCCTGGTCAATAGGACCCCAATACAAAGTAATTACGGGGGGGGAGCTGTCGTAGGAAACCAACTTGTAGGATACAGTGGCATTGTTGTCACTAATTTTACTGGCGGGTCCGATCTCCACAATCGGAGGGGCTTGGTTTAGTAGTGTGGTAAAATTTCGCTCAGTTTCTGCATCTGATATGCTCAGGGAGTTCTCCAGGTGAGCCCTGAAAAAGTATGTTTGATTGCTGTCCAATCCCGTCAGGAGAATTGAGGATGTTCCACTGGTGGAAACAATTGATGAATTAGTTTCGAAGTTTAAATTTCCCTGGTTTGTGCCGTAAGTAAAGCTGAGGGTCGCATTTTCTCCCCCGCTGCTGTTTACATCGGCATGCAAAAGAGCAGAAACTGAACCTACTGCGGTAGCTGCCAGTGTGGATACTGATGGGGTGCCAGATGCAACATTGATAAGAAAGGTATCGTTGGTCTCTCCAAATCGATTGCTTGCCCGGATGATCACAGGAAAAATACCAGCATGGGTCGGAGTGCCTGAAAGTTTGAGGTCATCAGTTAAATAAATGCCTTGTGGTAAGCCTGATAATTCATAGGAAAGACCGCTGATTAAGCCCAGATCGACATTGGAAATAATTTCTGCAAAAGTGAAGTTACAGTCCGACAGAACGGGTAGGGCAGGGCTGAGAATTTTGGAAAAGATACCATCACTTGCCTGCTGCTCTTCTGCTAGCTCAATATTTGATCCGCCTGACACGCTGTAATTGCCCTCCACTAATGTTCCTCCGGTTATGAGGGTAATTCTTCCTCCTCCCCCGGGGCCCCCACTTCCATTGGTATCTCCTCCCATTGCTTCTATCCGGCCAAGGTTGGATATGTTGGCGGCTTCAATCCGTATTGAGCCTCCGCTTCCTCCCGCACCGCTGCTTGATGCTCGGGTACCGCCATTTCCTCCGTTTGCTGATATTGTGGCGTTTGTATCTAAGGTAAAGAATCCCCCGGCAACCAGGGAAATAGCTCCGCCGCCACCGCCGCCATCTGCATCACGCCCGCCAGACCTCGCTCCTCCGGATCCTCCAACCAATTGGGTGATGTTATTGTCTCCATATATATTGCTGTAAGCTTGACTATTGGCCCCGGTAGATCCATGTCCGCCGTAACTACCACCGGTGCTACTTGGTGGATAGTCATGGTAGCCAATCCCTCCACCAGGTCCCATTCCGCTCAGGGCAGAATTTGGGGAGGAGGGGAAATCCGAATTGCTGAGCGACCTTCCAGAGTTCCATCCTCCGGGGCCTGCGGTTCCCGAATAAATCCCAGATTTCCCTGTTTTTCCGTCTAATGAGAAATCTGTACCGATTGTAAGATCACCAGGTGTTTTAATACGCAGGGCATTATTTCCACGAACAACGACTGATACTTCCTTACCCAATTCCACCCTGGAAAATTCAAACTCGCAAACTCCGTAACCGTAGGGAAAACCATCTACTGTTTTGTAATGGTATTCAACTTTGCCTTTTCCCTTCCTGCCGGAACTATGGGCCCATGCACCAGCGGTATCAAAAACCAGGGTTCCAGAATCGAAGATAAGCTCTTCGGTGGAGGTTTGTTGCTGAAGGCCAATAAATAAAGTACCCGGCAGGCCGGAAGCACCCTCTGCGTTTTCTTTTCCGCCGTCAATCAGTGCAACGCCTTGAATTAATGGGCCACCTGATAACATCGCAATCCTTCCCCCGCCACCAGCACCGCCGGCATGGCGAAGGTAACGAACCCCAGGTTCCCTCGAGTCAGCACCTGCTGCATCTCCTCCACGAACATCAAGAACTCCGTAGTTCTCGATGGATGAACCAATTAATTTGATGGCACCCCCCGATCCCGCACCCCCCGAGAAATTGGCACCGAACTCGGGGTGGACAAACACCGTTCCTCCACGCAGAGAAATTTCCACACCTTCCTCAATGAGGATCTGTCCGGTGGCATTAAGTTCCAATGCACCACCTCCGGCTCCTGCTTCGCTCAAGTTGCCCAGTCCACCTCCTGAACCACCCAGTAGAACATCCAATCCTGCAGAACCATAAAAAATACCGCTTGCTCCAGATGAGCCAGGGCCACCTTCTCCACCAAATGATCCACCTCCGCCAGATACTCCACCTGAATGGATTGATCCGGAGGAAATCCCCCGGCCCGGACCTCTGCCCCCACCATACCCGCCAAGGTTTCCTTGACCTGTGCGTTTTCCTCGAGAGGCGGAGTCGGGGTAGTAGGCATCATAACCATCCGTAAGGGTGCCGCCAGATACATGTGGGGTAGTAGGGATGAAAGAACCATTCAAGCTTTTACCAATGGTTATATTACCATCCGATTGAATGGATAAGGCATTGACTCCCTCCAATATTATTTTGTCTAGGTTCGGACCGATAACCAATGATTCACTGAAGCGGAAAATCGCTTTGGTAATCGTCCATGCCGATCCATCGGGAGCAAAGTAGAGCGTTTCCTCGAGAGTGGGTTCCAAAATATTTGCTTCTCCATTGCCCAATCCTTGATCCCAGAACCATCCTGCACCAAGTCCCTGATCATCCGCTCCGGTGTTGATTCTAAGAATTCCTTGGTCATAGGGCAGGGTGGTGAAGTTCCCTGCATCCGACCAGCCTGTGTTTCCGTTGTTTGCTTTCAAGCGGTAGTAATAGGTTTTCGCACTGTCCAAGCCGGTAAGGCTAAGAGGGATATTGCCCTGGAAGTGCTGGCCCAGTTCGAGAGAGTTTTCCCAGTTTTCTTCTGTCTGGTTTTCATCGGTTGTTCCATAATAGATCGTGGTTGAGCAGACTGCTCCACCACTTGAGATTATTTCTCCCACTATATCCACTCTTCTTCCTCCCCTGAATATCACTTCTCCTGCTGAAACCACAGGTGGGTCTATAATTGTTTTGGAATGAATGGTCAGACCGGCAGAGGAATTTCCTTCGCCATTGAATGCCATAACAGTGAACTGCCAAGTGCCTGTGCTGTCAGGAGTTCCAGATAAAAAGCCGGTTGCGGGATTAAAGGAAAGCCCGCTTGGCGGGGTGTCATTCAGGTCGTAGAAAGTAGCAGGGGGATTGCTCGATATCGTAATGCTGATAGGAGTTCCATTGACCACAGTCAGGTTAAGGTCCGCTGGCAGTTGGGGAGGAGTTAAATAAT
The DNA here is from genome assembly GCA_002686835.1 of Opitutia bacterium. Taxonomy (GTDB): domain Bacteria; phylum Verrucomicrobiota; class Verrucomicrobiia; order Opitutales; family Seribacteraceae; genus Chordibacter. Next base: position 7,973 of record NYYP01000012.1, read on the forward strand.
CAAGTTTTTGATTGAGGAAATTCTTGTCAGTGCGCTGACTCTCGTAAGACAGTCGTGCCCAGGCGTGACTCCTGCCAACGGTGGAGATACGGGTTTCATCAAGCCATCCATCTAAGAGGGAAGTACCTCCGGTTAGTCCGCCAATTACCAGTTCGGAATTGTTCCCCGTATTAACCGTGCCATTTGTGGATGAAGCAGTTGCATCAATCAGGCGGCCATTAAGGTATAGTCTGGTGGCATTTAGATCTGCGCTGTTTCCGTGGTAACTGGCAACTAGGTGATTCCATTGCCCATTACCGACTATTCCGCTGCCCTGTCTTATCCCACCGCCATTTTCTGTGGAAATTTGGGTGCCCTGGGAATTCCAGGTGAAATTCCATCGGTTGCCTGATGTTCCCCAAGCCATAATCCCAGCTGTGCTTTGGCTTGATTTTATCCATGTTTCAATAGTTCGTGCACTGTTTCCTGTGGTGGCGGTGTAGTTGGACAGGGATAAATGGTCATTGGAGTCGTTTTCAAGTTCAATGGCATAACCAGATATTCCAGTGGCATTGGTTTCAGGAGAACCATTCGCAGATACAACCAAACCATTGCTGGATGAGTCAGAATAGTCAGAGAAATGCCATACTCCTGCATAATCTGACCAAACCGAACCATTGTCCCTGTAAGGTGGCGCCGAGGTATTGCTCTCATTTCCCCAGTAGGCAAAAAGTTTGAGGTCCGGGGTTATTTTATCCACCTGTACCCAGAGTGTTGATTCTGCGTTTGTTCCATTCCATTGATCAATTTCATAAGGAAGGACTTTCCCCGCCTCATTCAAAATTCGCAAATCTCCCGCCTGGTTGGGATCCGCAAAACTGGAAAGCGAGAAATCTGGGTGCTGGCCACTGCTCAGCCTGACCAATAATGGAAAATCCTCCAATCCGTTGGACATCCATTTTAACCGCAGGTGGTCTTCCAGGTCCCGTCTTTCTGCATCCTTCAGTCCACGATCATAAAGCAGTAGCTCTGCAACTTCAGACTTGGAGAAGGAATCATTTGCTCCTGCCCCACCGAGCGCGAGGAGTCTTGGTTTGTAATCTGTGGAAGTAGGCCGGTTGCCCTGGTGTACCAAAAATCCATCGCGCCACAATTCTACCATTCCATCGGTTTTTACCGTGCCTGAGAGGAGATGCCACTGATCGTCACTCGATGGTCCATGAGGCAATATGTTCGATCCCATTTTCCAATAAGCAGATTTATTGTCACCTAGTCCAAATACCCAGTCTGTACCAGCGGATGATATGACCGCATGGTCAGCACCCCCAGTATGCCTAATTAATGAAACAATAGAGTAATCATCCAAGACAGTACTGAAATTGAATGAGGAGTACAGTTGAGAATATCCATCAAAGTGGACCACTTTTTGGTTATTCAGTTCTTGGTTAATTCGAACTTTTGGAGTTCCACGGTGCTGGTCCAAATTGCGGCCTTTTCCGGAAGAGTCAGCCCAAGTTTTTACTGTGCTCCCATTTTGATCAGGAAGTTTTGTGCCATCTAATTTTAGAATAAGACCTTCAATATTATATGGAGTTTGATCAGACAATACACCACTCGGACTTAATTCCATTTTTGCCCCAAATAGGGAGGGGTCAAAAACATTGATTTGGTGGGTCTGATTGAAATCGAATGCAGGATTGCTGGCTGTAATAGAAATTGTGGATGAATTACCATCGTTTGGGGTGCCACTCAGAACTCCGCTAGTGGGATTAAATTCCATCCATTCAGGGAGTCCTGCTATATCGATATCAAGCTGTTTTTCAGCAGTTACAGTGAACTCTGAGTACTGCCCGCGTATCCAATAGGAATGGTCATCTGAGAGGATAGCTGGTTCTTCTGGGGAATAAGATAAGTTGATATCTGCATCCTGAAATGAATTTCCAAAATTCTGGGTGGAAATGGTCGAACCGGTTACAGATAGGGTGATGGTTGCATCTGTTGCATTATCATCAGGGGTTACCGTAATTTCGTAAATTCCGCTCGATACTTCAGAGATCGAGGCAGTGGCGGAAGTAATGCTGATATCTGCATTAGTGAAAGAACCGTTTAAGTCTATTGGGAAACCGTCTTTTAAAAATCTGGCCGTCACCAAAATTGGAAGTTCGTACTTTTCAGAATGATTAAGTTCAATGGTGTGATTATAAAAATCCCCATTTCCTTCTCCATAAATTTGTTTGATCTCAAGTGGGGAAAGTGCCCGTTTATAAATTCTAAAATCATCAATTTCTCCAAGCGATGTAGAGACATTATCCGCGTGACCTAATCTAAATGAATTGGAAATTGGAAAAGTTTCGTTCGATGCAAAACCGGACTGCAAATCGAGCTCACCATTTATAAAATGGGAAATACTCCGTTCAGTTAAACTGTAAGTGACAGCGAGGTGTGACCACTTGTGAACATCCAGGTATGCCCTTGCATGTACCAGATCTTCCGGGCCTCCGGGTAAGTAATTCTGTGAGATTCCTGGAAAGGTAAATAAAGGACGTCTTTTTTCCAAGACCCAGGAAACTCCTGATGTATCAATAGAAAAAATATGAAAATCTTCACTTCGGGGGTATACCCATGCAGACAGGGTAATTTCAGAGAATTCAGTAGTTAAGCCATTATGAGTGATCGATCTGCCATCAGTACCATCAAAAGGACGGGAATGATCAAATTTACCAGTAGCATTCCAATCTGAACTGGTTGTAGTTCCATGATTTCCATTTCCCGAAGAATCTGTTGCGGTGCTATTTAATTCCCACCAAATCAATAAATCTGATTGGGCAATCCTGTGAGGGCCGTAATCAATAACTTTAGTAATCGCAGAGTTTGTGGAACCAAAAGCATCTGTGACCGCACTTTCATTAAGAGTAATCGAAAGGGTCGCAGGTTCAAATGAATCGGGAGTAAATGTAAGGATAAAGGTCTTATTATCCTCAGTACTAAAAGTGGTTTCATTCAACCCATCAAGAGAGAGATCAGTCACAGGATCAAAATCGGTTACTGATTGATTAAAGGAAAGCACAGCGTTGACTTGTTCTCCAAATGTCGGGCTTTCCACGATGATCGTTGCTTGTGGTCCCAGGTCCCCCAGGCCATTTCCATACAAACGATTAACCTCGTCAGTATTTAGCGGACGGTTCCAGATGCGCAGATCGTCAATTAGACCCTCAAATGGATAAGAGCCATCAGGGTCTGAACCAAGAACAAGTCTGCTTGAGGATGAATCAAACCCAAGGGATTTTAAATGTGCGGGTACTCCATTTACAAAAGTTTGCGTCTGGTTTGTACTTGGGTTGAAGACGGCAACTAAGTGTATGTGCTGCCCTGCAAATACTTGAAGGGGAGTGGTCGCTTCTAAGCTGCCAGTTCTGACAAAGGGATATCCCGATTTAAAACCTAATGACCAATCATCCCCGCCGTTGTCGGTACTTAGAAGAATGACTGGGTCAATACCTGTACCATCAACTGAGTCAGGGGTTACCCAAAAAGCAGCAGATAATCCAGTCGTGCTAACTCCTTGATCAATCCTGAAAGGTAGCTCAACTTGAATATCTGTAAGATCTATTCCGTTTCCAAAATTGGCAGGCTCTTCTTGAGAAGTTGGAAAGAGCTCGATTTCTCCGATTGATAAATAAGTGAGAGGGTGAGTGGAAGATAATGAATCAGTGAGACCCCATTTATGAGCCAAATAACCTTCAACCCTTTTTCTTTCTGTAGATGAGACGGCTTTTTTAATCCCAATAATCTCAGCTACAAATCCGTCGAGAAACGAACCTTTTCCGCGATTAACAAATACAGTTAGGGTGTTTTGTTGGTTTGGTGCAGCCGTGTAGGAAGTCGTCCCAAGCGAACTTCCGTTTACAAATACTTCCAGAGAATTGCTTGTGTCATTAAATACAAACTCGTAAATGCTTGTTTCATGGACAGCAGAGGAAGAGAAAACCTTGTTTGTGCCCATTTCGTCATTCCAAAATCTTATCAGGAATGAGGAATCACTTGATGGGTCGATTTGAAAACTTGGATGCCCGGCAGCTTGCCGGATAGAAAACATCGCTTCATCTGCGTTCGTGACTTCATCAATCCCGGCGACAATAAAAAAGGTAAAGTTAGTTCCAGTTGGATAAGCATTTGCAGATTCAAAATAATCGTTTCCATCAAAATCGATCACATTCAAAGAGTTTTGTGATGATCTTAAGTTGGTCGACGGGGTACCGCTGGCCAAAAGAATATTGTTCGATCCGCTTTTATCATTCCATCTGGAAACAATATTTGCAGATTCCTCGATCGATGATGTATCAGAGGCATCGAGCCAAAGTTGTAAGTCCTCAAAATAAGTTGGTGTAATATTACCAGTGGTTTCAGTGAAAGTGATTCGATAAGCTAGGAAGTTCGCACTTTCATCAAGTGAGTAAAATCTCTTTTCCCAGTCACTCCAATTAGTCTGGTTTTCAATTTTTTGCAGGTCTTGCCAGCTACTGTTATCAGCTGGAGTGTTTGAACCTTGTACAATCCATGACTTGGGAGATTTAATATCCTCATCCGCATTTTGAGAATAGATCGCATAACTACCTAGCACAGTTGGTGCATCGAAGTCATACTGAATATAAACCGGGTTACCATCCCATTTTGTAAGCCATTTATCATTTGTACCGATGAAGTTATTATCAAATGCATTGGATTTTGGATAGCTTGTTGCAGATGTTTCCGATGTGCTAATGGCGCTGGAATTATTTCCATCAGTGGCATCCTCCGCTTTAATGATCGCGTTGTGAATATTTCCAGAAATGTCCGGGATTACGGAAGCATTTATCTGGTCAAAAGTATACCACGCAACCAAACCGTCTTCTACGGAGGTAATGGTACGGTGTTGAAATTCAAAGGCTCCTGCCTGGCTGAGGTTGCCATCTTTACTGACAGCACCGTGGGGCAGGGACACCCGTACGAGAGATGGTTTGGAACTGGCATTTAAATCGTAGGAAAAATTGGATGAATTGAAATTGAACAAGTTAGCTCCACTAGCATTGATTTCAGCCAATTCCAGACCCGAAATGGAGACATTGGCATCTTCTTCCTTGAATTGGATTGATTGTGAAACGGGAGAAATCGCAAAAATAGCTTCTCCGGAAACCAATGGGCGGATGCCCAGATCTCCAGTACCATAGCCATAAAGGCTAACAATTTCATTTTCTATCAGAGCACGATCATAAATCCGGAAGTCATCAAGAATGATTTTCCCACCCTTACTCCACGGGAGTCTGGAATCGGTACCAATATAAAGGTTGCGATCCTCAATGTTTTCCCATGTCATTTCACCCTCAAGTAAACGGGACTTCATCAAATTACCATTGATGTAGAGCCTGATGAATTGGGAGTCATTAACCAAGGAATAGTGTGCCCACTTTCCTGAATGGGTCCTCGAGCCGATCTCTTTCCATCCATTCGCTGAGTAAACTGCACCGTAAAGATTCAAATCATCTCGGTATTCTAATGATACTTGTCCATTTCTGAGAATAACCCCTTCTTCATCGTCGAGAATTTTTAGCCATAAGGAAATCGTAAAGGCTTGGTTGAATGAGAAATTATCCCCAGAAATATTTAAATATTCGCCAGGATAGAGTTGTAATGATTGTGAAAATTTACCAGGAACTCTTTCACCTCCATGAAGCATTGAATCGACATGGCGGTCTGAAAGGTCTGTAACTCGGTTGGTTCCATTGCCCTCAAAGTTGCACCATAAAACCAAACTGTCCTGAGAAGTAACTGAAGGGCTTTGTTGGAATCTAGTGCTGGTGCCGCCGGTTAATGTACTACCGCCTTTAATCGTGGCAGCATTATCTGCTATGGAAATTGTAAAGGGTACGCCCGGTTGGGTTGGAGTTACCGAAATGATAAATCCTAAGTTCCCATCACTGGTTAAAGTGAAAGAAGCACCATCCGCAATAATATCTGAAGAATCAAATCCATCTACTTCTACCTGGTTGCCAACCTGATAGAATTTAACGGTACCATTAATTTGAGATGCAGCATTTTCGGTGTTTAACTCAATTACAGGCACAATCCCAAGGTCACCCGAACCAGAGTTCCACATCGCATCAATATCGTTCTGGTTAAGGGAAACGCCATAGATCCTCATTTCATCAATCAGACCTTCAAAATCAGCCTCACTATCCTGATTCCACGAGCCAATACGGGCATCGTTTCCTTGAAGTGTAATCGAAGGGGTGGGAGTGTTTGTCTGGCTGATGAGATTTCCATCCACATAAAGTGTGCGCTGATCCTGATCCATTATCCAGACGATGAACTGCCATTGATTCGCAATGCCCAATCCGTCTGTTCCACTGGCACGGTTAGATTGGGCTATGGTCGAACCAAGCAAAAATGAGTAAGTCCGGTTTCCTGTACTGTTCGCATTAATGTCGTACCAAAGTCGTGCATGGTTGGTTGAACTGCCCGCAGTGGAGAATATCGTTGCATCATCAGAATCAAGGGTAGATCCACTTTTTGATAATTTGATCCACGCGGAGAAGGATAGGTTTTTTGAGGTGTAAGCACCACGAAACTTTGGAATATCAAGAAAATCCCCAGAGCCATCTAAATTTAGGGCTTTCCCAAAACGCCCATCTGACAAATGAGCATTACCTTCGAGGAAACTGTCATTGCGGCCGGGACCAAGATCAGTAACTCTGGATTTGCCATTTGGTTCATTAACGGAATCCTCAAAATCCCAACGGCTGATTAAATCACTTTCTCTGTAAGCAGGCAGATAATTAAGAAATTCAAAATGAATTGTTTCCAAATCCTGTTCGTTACCAAATGTGAAAGATTTTCCGAATTCTTTGGCGGGCGGACTTGTTTCATAGGGGTGTCCCGAAATTAGGGAGCCGGCAAGTCCCCACTTATGTGCCAAGTAGCCTTCAATGGACTCGATCGCGCTATTATCCAAAGCTTCATTGAAAATAAGTAATTCTCCAAGATTGCCCTTCCAGGTGCGCTCACCGATATTGCGGTCATTGCTGAAATTATTTCCCTGTACATCTCCATTTGTACGGAGAGAAATAACTGAGAGACTGGTTGGTTTGTCTGTTGTTTTACCATCTACCTCTAATCCATTAACTCGAGTATACCCATCGTAGACATTTGAATTCCCCCAAGTGTTCCCCCATAATTTGCCGTCATTGTTGTTGTGCCAGTCAGGTTGTTTTGTTGAGTCCCCAAGGAGGTATCTTAATCCTGATCCGGATACAGAGGAATCCTCTGAAATTACCCAAAAGACTGTTCTGATGTCAGAGATCATGTTGAATGAATGATTCTGAGCATCAGTCCCACTGTAAGTCATAAGAGGTAGGCTGTTTTGTGAATTGGTATTCCAGGACGGGTTGCCATTTGTGGAGGCATGATTCCTTAGATTACTTTTGTCCGTCCAATACAGTTTTGCGAATGAGGTTCCTGGGTCCCATGCGTCACCATTGAAAGTAAGCGGGCCATTGGATTTATAGGTATGAATATTTGGGAGTTTATCGGAAATTCCCCACTTATGAGAAAGGTAGCCTTCATAAATCAAACGCTCCTGCTCAGATAAATTACCACGCATCACTAGCATTTCTCCAAGAGTGAAACGGGGGACATAACTGCTGCCCCAATAGCTGTCGCCAGGGAAGTAGAATGCTCCACCAATGTAGCGATTCTCTCGAGGTGCCTGAGAAAAAATTTCAGTACCATTTTTGTACGCTTTTTGCGTACCTTGAGTCACAGAATATTCCAGTGCAGTGAGCAGGGTTTCCCCATTGTTGGCCAAATGAACTTGAGTTCTGTTATTTCCTGAATAACGCCAGAACAACCAACCATTGTCCCAGGGAAAGTGATCGCCCATACCCCAGTTAAAGGGAAACATGGTTCTGCCATTTTGGTCAACCCGCCAGACGAGCATAACAAAGACATCAGATAATGGACCGCTTGCCTGTCCATTAACTCCTGCAGGATTCCACCTTGCACCATTCAGGTAGGCAGTAATTCGCTCAATATTTCCATTATCTTCATCAATTAAAACAGCAGTCTTGCCATTAATTGTTTCATCAAAACTGGGAGGACTACGATTGATACTCTTGAGCACAACTGCAGGGTTGATCTTGTTGTGCCAGTTCTCGATATCGTCAGACCCTATGCGTTTTGTAATAGTGCTGCTATCAGAAGCATCCAACCAAAGGGTTAGTTCGTTGTCTGACTTAAATGAAAATGAACCGCCCTGAGGGTCACTGGCATCTAACCATAAACTCAGGCTTTCGAAATTAGTGGGGTAATCCGGGATTTCTAAAGAATGAAGAGTCTTATTGGGATCTGGAGTAATCGATATTCGGTAGGATCTATTATCCTCTGATCTATTCACATCATTGATTGATCCATTAGAAAGTACCATCCACGAATCATTCAGGTCATCTACTGCGTTTGATGCTGCGTCTTTTCCAAAATAGAGGTCAAAAACCTTAGGTGTTTGTCCAAGAGTAGAATTTTCATCGACTTGAATGGAGGTGAACATATCTCCGAAACCGCCACCATAGATTGCACCAACTTCTGCATGCGATAAAGGAACACCATATATCCGTAAGTCGTCGATGAATTCGGCAAATAATTCATCTCCACTCGAATTACCGACATAATACAAATCACTCTGGTCACATACATTTGCCTGACCTGCAAAAACTCCATTTACAAAATATTTAGTGCGGGCACCTTCGCCCAAAACAACTAGGTGATTCCATTCCCTTTGCAGATAAGGCTGAAATGTATAATTTGAGCTTTTGAACCTTGAATCGGGATCCTCTTCATCGCCATCAATCCATCCGATGAGCTGATCTTGCTGACGCAAAACCAGGTAACGGTCAAAATCAATCGAACTTTGTTTGTCCTGGCCGCGGAAGAGGGTGGAGTATGAGTTTGTTTTTGGGGGGATAACATTCTTGCACCATACAGAAAGTGTCCATCCGTCTTCATTAAGAGAAATTCCGTTGGGCTCAATTTTCATTCTCCCATCATTGGAGGTCTTATCAAAGGCAAGGCCCTGGCCAAATCTTCCCCTGGGCGTGACCCATGCATCGTAAATTGTTCCTGTAGTCCGGTCCGCACTATCACTTTGTACCTGATTAGATCTGAGTGAATCTCTGTTAAATGACCACCATGCCTCAATGTCATCGGACCGAGTTATCGCACGGTAAAGTTTCTTGGATTTATTGTAATTGCTAACATTTGGCTGGCCGTATCCGTCTGTAAAAACATAGGGGTGAAAGATAATGGATGAAGCTCTGTTTTCTTCCAGCAGTTCATAGGCAAAGTACCAGGTAAAGTTATCGTCCGTGTAAACAGAATCGGCAACCAATTGGCCATTGGTAACCGTGAAATGAGAGGCATTCAAATCAGGAGCAGGAAATGGCTTTCCGCCTCTGGTGAAAGTTAACCTTCCATTGCCCCGGGTTCCTTCGATTACCGGATCCACATTTATGGTAGGAACAATGGATACATCACCCGAGCCGTCTCCATATAATTGATCAATCTCCGATTGCGTCAGGGCAATATCATAGACTCGAAAATCATCCATTAGTCCGACAAAATTAAGTGCATTCCATCCCGACCGGTTTTGATCAAAATAACCAAAGCTTAGGGGCGTCCTACTCATTGTCGCGAGATCCTCTCTTAGTTTGTTGAGTACTTCCTTTCCGTCGACATAGGCTTTGACCCTGTTTCCATCGTAAAGATGAACAAGATGCTTCCATGTTCCTCCGAAGTTTCCAGTACTGGAATAAAACTCATCCCGGATATTTTGGTTGTTGTAGAATGAAGCAAGGCGGTCGTACCAGATGTTACGGAGTCCCCAGCCAGTGAAACTACCGCCTGCATTTCCGCTTAAGTTGCCAAGTCCATAGATGACTGGGGAATTCATTTCATCCTGCTCCGCTTGTATCCATAGTGAGACAGTACGAGGTCTGTTGGATGAAATTCCCAGGCTGCTCGCAGAAGCAGAGGTTCTTACCCATGCATTTCCTGGGAAACTCAAGGCATTACCTGAAACTCCCGGAGCATAAGTAACTTCATAGAAAGTACCTGAAATATTATTGTCGATAAAGGTTCCAGGGAAACGTCCAAAAAACTCTGTCACCAATTGGTCATTCTGATCATCGAAGTCCCACCATGCCTGAAGACGGTCAAGTCGTGTAAGTGGACGCCCGTAGGCCAGGCTGAAACTTTCGGGTTGGCTTACAGCACCATCGAGGGTTTCTCCAAAACTGCCTCCTAGTTGAAAGGTAAATCGGTTGGGGGATTCACTGGGAGTGAAATTAATGATCAGGCTCTGGTTATCTTCCGACTGGGAAAAACTAAAGTTACTTAACTCATCGCTGTTCTTATCGAAAAGTCTGAAATTAGGGTAGGGCGATAAATAAGGATGAGACAAGGGCATTACATCAGTCAGGCTCCATTTTTGTGCCAAGTATCCTTCCATTTGTTGTCGGGTATCCTCGTCGATGGTTCCTCTAAGTACTACAAGTTCTCCTAGGGTCCAGTCGGAACCCAAACTGTTGTCTGATGAAGTTGTCGCTGGAAAGAAAAAGGCACCGCCGGCAGTGGTTGGGTTGGAGCGAGGACCGCTTAGAATGGTCAGCCCGTTTTTGTAAACATTTTGAAACCCATTACTTACCGAAAACTCCAGCCCGAGAATGGCGGTTTCTCCAGCCGTTATCATTTTGGTGGATTTTCTGTTATCTGAGAACCACCAGAATATACTGCCCCCATTCTCCCATGGAAAGTGATCACCCCAACCAAAGTTAAATGGAAAGCTGTTTCGTTTCAGGGTATCTAACCTGGCAATGAGCATTACAAATACATCGTTTACATCGCCGGGAGTAGTGCCGTCTGAAGTGGCCGGATTCCAGTTATCCACCCCATACCCATTTTTGTAGGCGATAATCCGTTCCATGTTATTGTTGCTTCGTTTATCAAAATTGATCGCATTTATTCCATTAATCGAGCCATTGGTGTCAGGTCTGTTCACAGAGTGGCCATACAACTTAACCGAGGCATCAATTTTGTTGTTTAGATAGTCGATCTCATTTGTGCCCGGCACAGTGGTGATGTTGCTTTCATCCGCGGCATCAATCCAAAGCGTGACTCCTGCAACCTCGTCTGGTTTGGGTAAGGAGAAATTTAGATCTTCGATTTGCATTTCATTGAGGGATACAACCCCCCCATATCTTTTGAATTTCACCTCAACTGATACTTCTTCCTGAAGTTCGGGATCCTGAACCGGATCAAAATCGAAGGTTTCAACCGTCAAACCATGATCACTGAGGCCATAGTTGTAGAGTTGGGTTGCCATTTCCAGTCCGAGTGCTTTCGAATACACGCGAATATCATCCAACTCACCAATGAATCTCCCACCATCGGGATAACCAGGTGAACCAATTCCCAAACGCCAAACATAGTCATTCGGTAGCACGAGACTACTTCCAAAGTCTCCACTCTCGCCTTTCAGTTCACCGTTCAAATAGAACTTTAGCTCGTATCCGTCCTGAACCTCAGAGTCATAGGTTAAAAGCATATGATTCCAGATATTATCTTCAATTCCTCTGCCCAACTGGACATTGCCTGCTGAAATTAGAGTATTCATGTAGACCTCGAGGTTGGAAGTTCCTGAACCAATTTGAATGGAAGTACCATCTGTCCCGCTTAGAGAAAGCATGATATTGCCAACAAGTTGAGGAGAGCGGTAGCTGCTATTTGCAGTTCGCTTAAACCATAGGGAAACACTAAATTTTTCGTTACTCAGGTTTTGATCAACTGAACCTAGCTGGATATAATCCCCGATGTTACGGAAACTGGCTGCAGTACCAAGAATAGAATCAGCAGTCCATGATGTTCCACCAACTATACTCCCGTGACTGTCGCCAATACTATCGGACACGGAACTTCCCAAGCCTTCATCCAGCCACCACCAATGTACCATAGATTCTAGGTGGGGTACTTGAGGAACCCGGGAAACCTCATGCCTGACTCTCAATGTATTCTCTCCTTCGAAATCCCCAGATCCTGCTGGTAGATCAAAACTCATTTGCTGATAAGAGCTGAAGCTGGCATTGAACTCAAAAATTCCCAGCCCCGGGTTTACCAGGCTTCCGGGAACAATTTCACCATTGCTCAAACTTGTATTTAAGTCCTGTTCCGTTAGGCCAACAACATTGATATTTTCTCCAAACTTCTCAAAGGATAATCTGAAAGATACAGTATTTTCTTGGGTGACTACGGGAGCAGTGACCAAGCCGACAATTCCAACATCTCCCTCACCACCATTGTAAATCCGGCTGATGTCTTGCGGTGACAAAGCCTTATCATAAATCCTCAGATCATCCATTTGCCCGGCAAAAAATTGCTGGCTGTTATGTGCTCCTGGTCCACCCACAAACCAATCGCTCATTCTTAATTCGGGCAATTCATTGTTGGCTAAAGCCGATGTATGAACCATTCGGCCATTAAGAAATGTGGAGAGTTGATTTTTGTTTCGATCGACGACCGTGACCACATGGGACCATTGACCTTGCTTGAGTCCATACTCGTAATGAGAGGAGATAGGTTCTTTTCCGTTTTGTTCCCATGAACTAATGGAGTTTTTTCCGGTAATCGCAAGGCCTCGATCTGTCTCAATCCCAGCGGTGGTGATAATCGGGATTTGATGACCTAAAAATAGGATTTTCTCATGCTGGCTATATCCACTGGCTCGGATGATTCGTTCTTCTGGATAATCGAAAATAAGGTTTTGATTTTTATCGAGCCAAAGTGTATTGTTACCCCATCCACCGGAACGGAGGTAGAAAAGACCAGGACTAAATCCATCAGGCTCAAAAGTTAGCGAGCCATGAGCAACAATATAGCCCCTTGGATAGGTTCCATAGTCATCAAATGTAGTGCCAAAAGAGGAGGCGATCGATTCTGGAGATTCCGTCAAACTGGAAAGAAAATTCGAACTGTAGGCAGTGCCACCATTTTCATTTTCCAAAAGCCAGGGGCCATCCGAGAGGTTGGAATCGCTAAAGAAGCCATTGATGTCAGAAATGGAAGTCGACTCATAACCAATGTAGTCCAAATTCCCTCCTGTATCTGTATTGGGATCATTGTCCACCGCGATTGCATAAACCTGGACAGGTTCCTCAAAAAAATCTTCAAGCCGTTCGCTTCCTGGATCAAATTTAGGAATACCCGTTTTTCGCATATCGTGAGGCCAGGTATCGATGCGCACATCACCAGCCCAGTTCCTCCAGAAAAATCTCCCATGGGCAAAGTTAAATTGATTACTTCGAGGTAAGTTGTTGGGTCTTATCCAAGCAGAGAGGGAATAACTCTCGTTGGTGATGGATAAGTCATCCTGTTTTTTCTCTTCCAGGATCATTTTTATTTCACCTTCGTTTAACTTGGTTGAATATATTCTGAGATCATCCAACCAACCCAAATAGCCATTGCTTCCCGCAATCAAGTCTGATGGCTGCGTATTGAGCTCAATGTCGTTGGTGTTGATCGTGGATAGAAACTTAGTTTCTTGATTTCCGTCCATGAACATTTCCACCGAAACTGAACTTTCTCCGACAGGACTCAGAGAAACAGCAAGGTGACGCCATTTCCCATCATTTGCCTGATAATGCCTCCCCTTCTGGTTGGTGCCGTAAATCCCAAGCTTCATAAATCCACCCATCCCATTGTAGCTCGTTATTTCCCAGGAGATTTGTTTGCCATTCTCAGGAATTCCCCATTTTAGAAGCTCGCCAGAATTTGATCGGGTTTTGATCCATACAGACAAAGTACGAGGCGTATTTTCGTAAACGCCTGGGTTTTTCTCTTCGGGAACGAGAAAAAATCCGCCTTCAGTTAAATCAAGGGCTTCACCAAAGCGGCCTGGCCCAAGCATTGCATCCCCGAAGAATTGACCATGTCTTTCGTTGCCCGAATAATCATTTCCATTTCCATCAAAGGGCCACCAGGCGTGTAAAAGGTTGGACAATGTGATATCTGATAAAAGAATCTCGCTGTGATTACGGTCAAGCAGTTCAATTTTTCCAAAATTTGATCCACCATCCATTCCCAAAGATGAACCGAACAAATTTTGATTATTTTGAGAATTTCCGTAGAAGAAAAAAGGGCGGTCACCACCAGATTGATCTTCGAAAATGGTGGTTGAGTTTTCGCTGTCATAAAGTGGTTCAGCAGATGCTAACCACTTGGCTTGCAGGTACAATTCAACGGTGGAATCTTCCAAAACTTCATCGAAAAGAATAAATTCTGAGAGATTGCCTTTCCAGTTCCCACTACCATCTGATCTACCCCCTATTACGAAATCAATGCCAGGAGTAGCTTTTATACTACCGCTCAAGCTCGACTGGGAAATGGTCTTACCATTGATGAGAAACTTAAAGTTGTTTTCTTCCTCCAGTGAGTTGTAACTTATGGATAAAGTGCTGGGACCTCCCCCGAATCCATCATGAGTCCAAATCGAATCATTGGTTGTGTGAATGTAACTATTTCCGCCAGTGGATGTGTTCAGTGCAGGACCCCAGATTTTGTGTCCATTTCTGTCTGCCCGGTGCATATTGAGAAACCAGGAAAAATTCTGGCTGTTGCTGTTCGCCCATCCGGTATGATTTGTTTTACCGAAAATACTGGAAAATCCATTATGTGCCGTTTGGTAAAGAACCGCAAAAACATGCAGTTGTTCCCAGTTATCAAAGGGATCCCTGGAATTGTCCAAAACAAGTGAAGCAGAATTTAGGGAAACCGTTGGCTTTGTGTTTAAGCCAGTTGATGAGTAGCTGGGATTTCCCGCTTTCTTGATTGCGTGATGATTATTGCCGCTTTTATCCGCCCAGAATTGAATGGAGTTGCCATCACTAGGTACACCAAGAGCACCCTGGGATTGACCTTTATCCAAAGAGGAGAGGTCAGATGCATCCAACCAAACTTTTGGAGACAGACTTAAAGGAGTCCAGGAATCATCTGTGGATGCGGGTGTGCTGTTTTCCTCCCATACCTGATTGGATGGCTCATCAAAGGTCCACCAACCCACAAGATTCTCTGCGGCAGTGACTGGCTCGAGGTGCTGGATACGGGCAAATCCGGAAGCGATGGAGAAATTACCTTCATCTTTCGCGGAACCAGCAGGTATGGTGATTTTGATACGCTGCGGTTTTTTGTCCGCTATTACATTGAACTGAAAATGAGTAGAATTGACCTCGTTAAAGTCACTAAGCTGACCACCGTAAATATCAATATCATTGGCGTCAAATCCACTGACACCAGATAGCTCTCCGTCCGCCAATTGGAAGGAGACTAAAACACTGGAGTTGCCTTCGGGATTTACCAATGGTGCCTCAAGAATGGGAACTGCACCCAAGTCTCCGTAGCCATCGCCGTAAGCAATTTTCGCATCCGCAGAACTAATGGGAACGGAATAAAAACGGAGCTCATCAATCCATCCTTTGAACAAATTACTGCCGTCTTCAGAGCCACCAATACCAATATCTGCAGTATCTTTTAGTGGGGTTTCTGGAAGCTCTAGAATACCAGCGTTTTTTCCATTGATAAATGAACGAAGGTGGGTTCCGTCATAGGAAGAAAGGAAACAATTCCACTGATTGAGCGGAAAATAGACGGAGCCAGTCGAACCATATTGGCTCGAAAGCCCTTCAGCACGATAAATAGCTTCCAGGCTGGTTCCGCCAGGCTTAATCTGAAAGAGATAAGAATAGTTGGTTGATTCGCGCTTGCTTAAAAGCTGGGCATAATCGTCAGGTAAACCGTTGGTCTTGAACCAAAGAAGAATGCTGTAAGAAGAAGTGACTTGAAATTTTCTGTCTCCTTCCAGAATGGCAAAGCCAGTTCCTTCGCTGATATCCATGGAGAATTTCGATAGTGCATTACCATTTTCTTCATTTCCCCATTTACCAAGATTCATGAAGAGTGGACTGCCTCCAATAACGGAGTCATTAACTATCGATCCATTGCCTTCATCAAATGACCATCTTGCAATAAGGGCATCCTCTTTAACCAACCCGAACGCAGCGGGCAAGAGGGTATAGACAAAGCATACCAAAAGGATGATCAGTTTAAAAGGGCGCATCTAGATGTAATATAGCAGATACTATGCCCTTAAATCAAACTTACATGCGCATGTGAGTAAGTTTATTATTAAGAAAAAATACTGAATCCATAAAATTTCAGTAATCCGCGATCGCACCAAATGATTTGTTGCGATTAGTTTTTGGTGGAAAAGGGTTAAATTACCTACAATAATTTAACACTTAATCTAAAAAAGATACATTTATTTGTGCGAAAAAAAATTATTCAAAAAACATCCTCATCCAAGTCCTCAGCATACTCATCATAGGTGTCAAATGAAGAACTTGGTTCCGGTGTTAAATCATTGTTTTTCTTTGATATTTTAAATCCGTTTATTGAAGTAAACCACTTGGTTGTCCCATCTCTTCCCTGCCACTCTCTACCGTTGATTCTGGACTGAATTTCCACCTCATCTCCTACCTGTAAATCCTTGCTTAATTCTATATTATCTTTGGTGAATTCTACTGGGATTGGGTTGTCCCAGCGACCGTCTCCAGTTTCGACCACAATTTGGTGTTTTCGGAAACCATTGCTTCCAAATTCTCTGACCTCATCAACAAACTTTATTTTTCCGGAAATAGTCACTTCGTTCATGGTATTTGTTTTAGTTAAAAAAACTTCAGTCGTCCATATTTGGTTATTAACAACCTGGTAAATCGCTAACATGTTTTAATAAAAGAAATTTTTTTGTTAATTAATTTTCCTTCTTGTGTCTATTAGTTGTTTTATGCAACAAGGTGGTTTTATTATGAAAAAATTACCCAAAATTTTGTTCGTTGATGATGAGCAGTCTGTGCTTAAAGGAATTGAATTAAATTTAGGGAGGAAATATTATGTTACAGTGGCAAACAGTGCAAACGATGCACTTGAGTTGATCCAAAAAGGGGATGCTTTTGAAGTTGCCGTTGTTGATTATGTGATGCCCTCAATGAATGGGGCGGATTTGTTAAAGGAAATTCGTAGATGTGACCAGTCAATGGTTGCGATTTTATTAACGGGTGCCACCAATTACGAATATGCCAGTGAATTTGTGCGCCAGGGCGGTGCTTTTCGTTTACTCAGTAAACCCTGTCCCCCTGATGAATTAATAGAAAACATTGATGCAGCCTTGCTGCACTACAATGAAGTGGTGGCAGATGACCATACACTTGGTGAAATTATGAACTCGGTTGTTCGGTCTTTTACTTCGGTACTTGCCGCAGCCCTGCCCTTGTATTTTGGCAGGTCTCAACGAGTGATGAGAATGGCGACTGAAATTGCCAAAAAATTACGATTGAGGTCAATCTGGAGAATTGACTCCGCCTGTGTTTTTTCCCACCTCGGTTTTGCCACTTTGCCCCCTGATGTTCAACTTCGGGCCTATCAAAATGAAGGGGTAAAGCCACATGAATTGGAGCTTATTGGAAGTTTTGGGGATTTCACAAGAGAGATGTTGTCCACTATACCTAAGATGCATGAGGTTATGAAGGTGGTCGATTTAATCAGTGAGGATTACTGTGATTCAAATGATGATGACAAGGACTCTGCAAAATTAGCATCGGTTATCCGCCTAGCTAAGCACTATGACTATTTCGCAAGTAAAGGGCAAAATAGACCTATGATCTTCGAGTCTATACTAAAAAATAATTCTATTTATTACAGAGATGCACTCAATGCTTTGAGTGAAATTCGGCCTAATGAAAATGGAGGACCTCAAGTCGTATCAATAGAAACAAAAGATTTAAAAAAGGGCATGCGATTGCAGGAGGATTTGTTGTTGGAAAATGGCACTTTGTTTGCCCCGCAAGGTTCGATTGTAAATCCGCCTCTGTTGTATGTAATGAATAATTACAGAGTTTGTTCAATGAAAGACCCATTCCCTCAAAGAATCACGGTTAGCCAGGGCTCGAGTTTCGAGAACGAGCCATAATAAGAAAGTTTTCTTACCCAACCCGAACCTGTAATTTTCTGAGCTTTGGGAAATGGTGGCAAAGAGATTGCCAATTGTTCTTTCTCTTATTTTGTTTTGTGAATGAATCATTTAATTCTTCGCAACTTATGTGCGGTAAGTTTTTCTGTTTTTTGTAGTTGTTTGGTCTGGGGGAACACCCCTCCTGGTGATTTTGATGAGATGTGGCATGATTTTGATCCTAGATCAGACCCCCTGGAGACAGAAATTCTCAAGGAATGGGAAGAGGACAATGTGGTATTGAAGGTTATTCGATATCGTATCGGGGAATTTAAGGGTCAAAAGTCATTTATGGCTGGTATTTACGGATACCCAAAGGGACAGGAGCGTCTGCCGGGCTTGCTTCAAATTCATGGGGGAGGGCAGTACGCTCATTCCAATGCGGTGCAGACCAACGCCAAACGAGGTTATGCCACTCTTTCCATTGCTTGGGCGGGCCGAATTTCAGCCCCTGGATATACGGTTTCCCCCAGGGAAGTAAAATTATTTTGGGAAGGAAAGAAGGATGATCCTAAGTATAGAATAACCACAGACTGGGGTGCACTGGACGCTTACCATGCACCCAGTCGATACGGGAAAGATGCCTTTACTTCCTTACCGGTAGAGGATTGGACGCTCGATCCGGTAAGATCCCCCCGTAATAGTTCCTGGTTTCTTGTGGCTTTGGCTGGTCGCAGAGGTCTAACCTTTCTTGAGCAACAACCTCAAGTAGATGGCTCGAAACTTGGAGTTTATGGCCATTCGATGGGAGGTAAATTAACCGTTCTGATTACAGGAGCGGATAACAGGGTCAAAGCGGCAGCACCTTCCTGCGGAGGGATAAGTGACCGATACACTGATGACGATTTACATTTTGCCACTGTTAGCGATCCTCCAAGTTTGAAAAGAATTGCTGTGCCCATTGTTTTTCTTAGCCCGTCAAACGATTTTCATGGACGTATTAATGATTTGGAAACTGCGGTGCATGAGATTAAATCAAAGGACTGGCGAGTGTCCTGCTCCCCTCATCATAATCATCAGGATACTCCGGAATTTGAAGGACTCACTCAGGTTTGGTTTGATCGGTATTTGAAATCCAAGCACCCGGTTCCCTCCACGCCTGAAGCCCAATTGGAAGTCAGGAGTGGTCAATTACCCAGGCTGGTTGTAAATGCCGACAGAGCGAGGGAGATTCAAAAAGTTGAGGTTTATTTTACTCAGCAGGGAATTTTGCAAGAGCGTGGTGAAGCAAAGGACGATTCAGCAAATACAAAGCACAGATTTTGGAAATTTGTTAAGCCCGCAAAGTCAGTTCTTCAAAATCAATGGGTTGCCACTTTGCCCATCTTTGATGTCGGTCGCCCACTCTGGGCATTTGCCAATGTTTTCTACCGTACGGACGAAAAGATTACGGGTGCTGGATATTACTATGGTACTTACCAGACAGAAAACTTTGTCTTAACCTCGCTTCTGCAAACCATACCCGCAGAGCAGTTAAGGAAATCAGGAACAGTAGCCAACCCTCCTTCCAATCATAAGATTGAGGATTTTTCGGGTGAATGGAAAAAAGACTGGTTTTCTTATAACCAAAAAAAGTGGGGCTTGCGGACTAATAAATTACATGAACCAATTTGGGCTGCACCCAGTCCTCAATCAAGGATTAGTTTGGAGGTAAGAAGTGACATCGCTAATAAAATGGTGCTCTGGGTTGATGGCCATGGTGTTGAATTAACGCTTTCCGGAAGTGGCATCTGGCAGAGGTTTTCTTTTCCTCCCACAGCTCTTAAAAATAGTGAGGGTACTGGTTTAACTGATTGGATTGGAATCAAGGAACTTCGACTTGATGACACCGAGAAGCTAAAGGTTCCCCGGGGTAGCTCCACAAAAGCATTGAAAGTTGGTGCTCCCTGGCAGGGACCTCCTCCTGCATTTCGCAATCTTTGCTGGATCGAGTAAGACCGAGTACAGGGTGAATTCCTCCCGTTTTGGAGATTTGACACCCTGTTAATGAGTTCTTTAGTATCTTACTCATGACCCCAACTAAGCCCAGAGTCCTCTTTGTTGACGATGAGCCAGCAATCCTCAAAGGGTTTAAACTTAACCTTGGTAGGAAATACCAGGTCTTTGTTGCTGAATCTGGTCGGGATGGGCTTCGGGTTCTTGAGGAGGACGGCCCGTTTCAGGTGATTGTTTCAGACTTTTCTATGCCTGGAATGAACGGTGCAGACTTCCTCGAAAAAGTCCGGGAACAAAATAGGGAAGTTGTCACAATGTTGCTNACCGGGCAGGCNAATTTTGAGGATTTGTGCGAGGTGGTTCGTCGGGGGGAGATTTTCCGTTTACTCGGGAAACCTTGTTCTCCTGAAACCTTGGACAAAAACATCCAGCAGGCACTTCGTCAATTTGAGTTGATATCAGCGGAAAAAGAACTTCTGGAAAAAACCCTCAATGGTGCAATTGGGGCAATGACCTCTCTTTTGTCTGCNGCCAATCCACTCTTTTTTGGTCGTGCCCAACGGGTCAAAGCACTTGCCCGTGAGATTGCCAAGGAAATGAAGGTTGCCCATGAATGGAGATTGGAGGTTGCCTCCGATTTTTGTTATCTCGGATATTTGACTTTNCCAGAAGCCTCACAGCAAAAGGTTTATGAGGGCGATGATATNGGTCCAGATATTGAAAATGTTGTCGCTGGATTCCCCCATTTTGTNAGTAATTTGCTCAAGGATATTCCCCGGCTTAACAAAATTCGTAGAATTATCGAATTCATCGCCCTGGACTATAATCAGTCGGATGATGAGTTATCGGAGGAGCATCGGATTGCCTCTATCATCCGTTTAGCACAGGAGTATGATATTTTGGATTCGAAAGGTTTCTCCAAGGGAGAAATTTTTGAAAAAATTCGTTTGTCTGAATGTATTTTTCTTCCTGGTGGTATTGACGCGCTTGCTAACTCCCGTGAATTGTGCGGTGGCTTCATGGAAGCCAGTCAGGTAGCTCCCGCCGATCTTAAACCAGGCATGCGTCTGATGGAGGAACTCCGCCTGGAAGATGGCAAGATGCTGGCTCCACTGGGAGCAATAATTAGCCTGCCTTTTATGCAAACCATTCAGAGTCACTTGGCGGCACTTGGAGATTCTGTATTTCCAGATTCGATCGAGGTGCTNGCCTGATCTGTCTGGGNAAATNATTTTNAACTCAAAGACTCCATTTGAGCATTCGCTCGATTGGCAATTTNGCCCNTTCGATGAGTTCGTCGGTAAGGGTTATCTCAGGACCACTTTCTTTGAGGCATTTTAACAGCTTGGGCAAAGTGTTCATTTTCATNTAACGGCAATCGTTACAGGCACAATTTCCTGTGGGCCCAGCCACAAACTGTTTGTCGGGTAATTCACGGGTTAGACGGTGCATCATCCCGGATTCTGTAAGAATGATGAAAGTATCCGAGCTATGACTTCGGCAGTACGAGACCATTTTTTCGGTACTGCANACTTCNTCTGCTATATCACGAACAGATTGGATGCATTCAGGATGGGCCACCACTGGTGCGTCAGGATATTCCAGGCGGCATCGTTCGATTGATTCCTTGGTAAAGAGAACATGGGCATAACAACTACCCGGCCACAGGCGCATTTTCCGCCCAGTCTGGCCCATCACCCATTGGCCGAGGTTTTGATCTGGAACGAATAAGATTTCCCGGTTTGCCGGGACTTTGTTGACTATATTCACCGCATTACCACTGGTACAGATAACATCGCTCAATCCTTTGACCGCGGCCGAACAGTTGACATACGCCACAACATACAGGTCGGGGTTTTGCTCGCGGTACATGGCCAGCTGGTCTGCTGGNCAGGAATCAGAGAGNGAACACCCTGCGTCAAGGTCTGGCAAGAGCACAGTTTTGGAAGGGTTTAGAATCTTGGCGGTTTCCGCCATGAAGTGGACTCCGCAAAAGACGATGACTTCTGCATCAGTCTGAGCGGCCTGGCGAGCTAAACCCAAGGAGTCACCAACATAGTCCGCCACCTGCTGGATGTCATCGACCTGATAATTATGACAAAGAAGAACGGCATTTTTTTCTTCCTTAAGGCGTACAATTTCTTCCTGTTGATACGAAAGCTTGTTATTAGCACAATCATGCCTAAATACTTCAATCTGGAAAGTGGTATCGGCTACCATGGTTGTAAAATTTAGTTACTTTTAGAACACNNTCCTTTTGCTGTGAAACCTGGGCAACTAGCTTGAACCTGAAGCCTTTGATCGCTAACTTCCAATCCCAGTTTTTCGGAAACAGTTCGACCGTACCACTCCATAAAGGGGGCATCGACATCAAAGATCCGGTCGCAGTCTGAACATATGACTTGGGCCTTGAAGGAAGCACTCGATTCATTCAACACATAGAATTTATTATCTTGCCCAACATCGATCATGCGAATGCAACCGCTTCCGACTAGTAGAGGAAGGCAACGATAAACGGTAGCTCTGGATACCGAATCATCCATCTCTTTTGCGTCTTGTAGTAATTGGTCTGCTGTGAAGTGTCCAGATTGGCGAAATAAAGCATCAAACACTGCTTTACGCTGTCCTGTCATTCGCAAGCCCTGACTTGAAAGAAAATCAGAGAAATTTTCCCATAATACTTTATCGGGCATACTCATTTATTAGATTTCTTTTAATATTATGTAGTTTGAGGTCAAACGAATTGAGACAAGTTTGAGAATCGATTTAATCTGCTTACATTCTTGGCATATATCGAGGAAGTTAATAGTCATTTACCATGTCGATCAAAATAAACGACCAAATCATTCCCGATTGGGCCATTGAACGTCAGGCTGAAGCTCTGTTAGAGAATGTTGCCAAAGGAATGCCTGGTAANCCTCGNGAAATTGTTATGATATCTGCTCTCGACCTTGCCAAGGAGCGTCTGATTGATCAGGCTTTAATGGCTCAGGAAAGTAGAAGGCGTAAGTACAGGGTAGACTCGGTGGAATTGCAAAAAAAGATTAAACTTTGGCTTAAGCAAAACGGGGGGAAAAAGGCCTTTAGTAAAATAAATAATCCCATGATCCAAAACCAGGAGGATTTGAAGCGGGAATTATCCGACCAAATGCGCTTCAATCAATTACTGGAGGAGGAATCTCAATGTGATGCAGTTTCCACTGCGGATGCCCGNAAATACTACGACGAAAGACCTGAACTCTTTCGTATGGAAGAACAACTTAGTGCATCCCATCTCCTTAAAATGGCGAAGACNGAAGCNGAGTTTGAAAAAGCGTTGGAGGATGTGAAAGCCCTGCGGGAACGTTTGCACAGTGGGGAGGACTTTGCCGAANTTGTACGGCTGGAATCCGATGATAAAGGAAACGACGGCAACTTGGGCACTTTTGGTAAGGGNAAAATGGTTCCTGAATTCGAAAAAGCGGCCTATGCACTAAACCCGGGTGAATTGAGCGAGCCTGTTCGAACCCAGTTCGGATGGCACCTTATTCAATTACACGAACGAATCCCCGAAAAGATTACCCCTTTTGAAGAGATCAGTGAAAAGGTGGTGGAATATTTAACCGAGCGAAAAAAAGACAAAGTGTTTGAAGATTTTCTCGATGGACTGAAAGCCAGNGCAACTATCGAGGAAGTAACAGGAATTTAATCAACTTTTCCCAAGTCCTTCGAGGATCTGGAGGGTGCTCTGAGATTTATTCAGGGCATAGAGATGGTATCCGGGNGCTCCCCTCGATAAAAGGTCTTTAATCTGCTCAAGGGCCCACTTTGCACCCACCACGGGTTGTCCAGTTTCATCGGTATTCTCTAGGTTTCGTTCCAGTTGGCTGGGCAATCCGGCTTCGCACATTGCACAAAATCGACGAACCTGACCAATCGAAAGGACGGGGAGCAATCCTGGAAGCACAGGTATTTCAATGCCCNCCTTTCGGCAACGCTCTACGAAGTCGTGGTATACCGAGTTGTTGAAAAACAATTGAGTGGTAATAAAATCAGCACCCGCATCCACTTTTGTTTTTAGGTTTTTTAAATCAATCCCNATAGAATCTGCCTCGGGATGCTTTTCTGGATANCCACCCACTCCTATGCCAAATTCGGGGAAATTNTCCCGGATNAAGNAAACNAGNTCAGACCCATAAGANAAGCCNCCGGCTACCGGTTTGAAAGTGGTTTCACCTTTGGGAGGATCGCCCCGTAAGGCCATGATGTTACGGAAGCCGGCCTGGGCAAATTCTTCGAGAATTTCCAAAAGTTCATCTCGGGTATGTCCCACGCAGGTNAGATGAGGCATTACCTCAAATCCGTGTTCCTGCTGTAAAAGTTTGGCATAGCGCAGAGTGGTTGAGCGGGTGCCTCCTCCTGCTCCGTAGGTAATAGACACGAAGTCAGGTCGGTAGGGCTGAATTAAAGCGGCGGTTTTAAGCATCCGCAGCCCTCCTGCCTCATCTTTGGGTGGAAAAAATTCCACCGAAAACAAAGGTTTATCTTCTGCGAAACGTTCTTTGAGTGACCGGCCTATGCTCATATACGCATCAACGTATCATGATGCGTTGATGCGTACAAGAAAGATTTGAGTTTGTATTTTCAACTAAATGGGCTCAAGTTTTTTATTGAGACTGAGACTCAGTCTCAATAAGGTAGGTCATGAGTTATAAAATTTTTTCAATAGGCGAGTACCTTAGAATGAATCTTCAGAACCCACCTACAAAAGAGATGGTTTGTGAAAAATTTTCTATCACTGATTATTCTTTAAGAAAGGAGTTTAAAAAAATTTTTGGATTAAATTTTGGTGAATATATCCGCCAACAAAAAGTAAAAACAGGTGCGAGACTATTGCTTTCTAGCGACCTGCAGGTTTCGACGATCTCGGAATGCGTTGGCTTTAGTAATCAGAGTAAATTTGCAGTAGCATTTAGAAATAAATATGGGATTAGTCCAAATTCATTCAGGCAATCATGCAAGAAGCGTAATCATCAAAACTANTAATNCTAATTTATTGAAAATAGAAAGTATCAAATGGCAGTATCCACTGAATCTGAAGAAAAAACTCTTAACATAAGCACTTTCGCCTCTAATAAACAGAATTATCAATANTCCTCTTTGGGATTGCCGANCTTACTACTTTTGAGCGAGAGAGGAATTACCAGATCTCCTCTAGCAAAGGCAATACTTAGCGAAAAAATTTATCAATCCGAGTATTTTGGATCTATACATTGCTTTGCAAGGGGAATCTCAGATATATATGAGTTTTGTTCTTTTGATAAAAGAATGATTCATCGTGCCAAACTTAAGGGTTTTAGGTTATCGGGGCATTGCCTTAAGTCTAACTTATTGGAGATTTCATCAGCAAAAATTATTATACCGCTCGATAATAAAAGTCAGCAATATGTGAAATGTCACACTTATTATATAAATGGTAAAGTAATGCCAATAAATGAATTTTTAAATTCAACTAATCACAGATATATTCCTGACCCTTTTAACACAGAATGCTGTAAGGATATTTCATACTTGTACGATACTATAATAGAAATAACAGAGAATGCTTGTGATGAAATAATGTCCTTTCTACCAAGTGCTTTTAATTAGTAATTATCTCTGTAATTTATAAATGTATCCTTTGTTGTTAGAAAATAATAATTACGAGGGATGAGTNATCTATAATTTATAAACTTTTGCGAGCACTTAACTTTAAGTTATTTATCGCTTGTAAATAGCGGGCAACCCGGGGCTGCGGTGCAAGGGTTTGGGCCCTTTCTAGCAAATCAGAAGCTTTTTGGTAATCTTTTGTGGCCACCAGCATACGGCTATGTTCGACCAGAGCATGTACTTCAAAATCAGGTAATTTTGCAGCCCGCTCGAAGCGTAGGGCTGCCTTGGCGTAGTCCAGTTCCTCCATGGCTAACTTGGCAGAGAGGATGAGGGCTTCTCCGTCCAGTGGTTGCTTGCTTATCAAGCCTTCGAGTATATCGGCTGCTTCCTTTTGTTTGCCGGTAGCCAGACGCACTTCTGCCTGGAGCATGCGTATTTCCCTTTCGTCCGCATCCGAATATCCTTTGCCAAAAGTTTTTTCAATATCTTCCAAATACTTAAAGCCGGCACCATAAGAGCCTCGGTTGATCAAAACTTTGGCTGCCCGGGCATAGCGGGTAAGGCTGAGCTTTTCCTTCTTGGCAAGCGATTGCTGGTAGGCACCCAGGGAAAGGTTGTGAAGCCCGAGGTTATGATAGAGGTCGCCCAGAGAGAGCATCCCGGCGGCATCGAGTTTGTTCATTCTGCGAAGGGTTTCCAGTGCGATGGCTGCATCGNCCTCCCTTCTAAGTCCCTGCAGGGCGGATGCCCGTGCCTTGTGGCAAAACAAATCATTAGGTTTTGANTGGAGTAATTCATCTAACAATGCGAGAGCTTCGGCAAACCGGTTGGTGGTGAGCAGACAATTTACCAGCCCGTTGCGGGCATCGATACTTTCCGGGTGCAATAAAATAGCCATACGATAGGCATTTTCAGCAGATACCACCCGATCGAGTGAGAGGTGACAATACCCCAGAGCCACATAACTAATCCCATCGGCCTCGCCCAGGCTGATCGACTTGGCCAGGTTTTTCGACGCTTGATCTAGTTTTCCCAGGCTAAGTTGTACAAATCCCAGGTTTTTATAAGCCCGTAAAAAGGAGGGGAACTTTTTGAGTGCTTGTTCGTAGGTCTGCTCTGAACGGGTTAGCCTTCCCAACTGGTAAAACATCGTACCTAGTGCAAAATCGAGGGCGGCACTGGTNTTATTATTGATCTTGCTTTCCAGGTATTCCACCGCTTCTTCNAGTTGGTTTTCTGCCTTGGCCACCACCTCCCGCAGGATAAACTGTTCGGCTTTGTCAATTCTTGGTTCTACTTCGCTGCGGAATCCATAATCCCCCATGAATCCGCGCACAAATGCAGGATCATTCCAAAAGCCCTGAGTTAACTCGGGTGGGGGAGCCTTTCCCCATATCAGGNTAGGCAGGCAGGTGGCCCAAAGCATAGTAAAGTGCAGTAAGTTCTTCATTTGATCATCGAAAAACGGACAGGCAGGTAAAATTGCACCTTAACTGGCTTGCCGTTACGGGTAGGTGGTTCATAGACCGAGGCCTCGGCTGCCTTGCGGGATGCATCGACAAAGTCCGGATGAGTCGCCGATACTGTTTCGAGAACCTTGACCCGACCGGTTTCATTAATCTGTACCAGCAGTTTCACTTCCCCCTCCAGACCTTTACGCCGAAGATGGGATGGATAAATAAGGCTGCCCCGTTTAATGACGGCCGGATTTTTGTCCAGTTCGTGCATCGCAAAGACCAGTTCGGAAGCAAATCCCGAAGGAGCAGGATTAAAAGTGGCCAAGGAAAAAGCNGCCTTGAAATCTCCTGGNCCCACTTCCAGGGTCGCTGCACTTGGCTCGTTGAGTAATTGCACTGTTGCAGTTTCCAGAGTGGGGGCAGGAAGATCCAATTTTTTTGCCACCTCTTTTTCCATCTCTGTGACCGGTGGAGGTGGTGGAGTGTAGGTGTGAACTTCAGCAGGACGAACCACCCATTCTTCAGGTCTCACAAATTCCGACAGGGGTAGCAGGCAAAAGAGTCCAAAGGATACCAGCATGGCCAGGGCGAAACTTTTGATACGAAGGTTTGGAAGCGGTTCAGTTTCCACTCCCGGTNTCCAGTCCAGTTCAGCTACCACTTTCATTGAGCCAGAGGGGTGAGTTTAACGGCCTGAGCACCGCCGAGCATGGCCTGATCCATNACCTGCGTGGCAAGTCCTGCCCGGGCGCCCGGGGACACCCGTACCAGTACCGAGGGCTTTTTCTCAGAAGACCGNCTGCGCACTAATGGTGCAATCTGTTCGAGCCCAATTGACATGCCGTCCTGCAACAACTCACCGGAACCGGAAAGGTCAAAAGCCAAAGGTTCCTCCAGGTTGGAGGAGGATGAAGCAGTATCCTTATGTTTGGGGGTGATTCCCACTTCATTTACAAAGGAGGTGGCCACAATAAAAAAGATCAGCAGAATGAAGACTAAATCTATCAGTGGAGATACATTGATCTCTGTATTTTCCGGTTCCTGTGCCAGTCTTCTCTTCATGCTCTGGGTTTACGGGTGGCAATAGATACCTCGCTGGACTTTTTNCGGGCNTGGGCAACGATTTTGGCAAGCATGGATGCATCCGCCCATTGATCTACCTGAATGACTACGGGTTTACCACTATCCTTACTGGCTTGTTCCACCAAACCTGGAATTTCTTCGAGTTCAACGGTGGATCCGGCATACTTTATCTCATTTTCCCCAGATAGAGCAAAGATGACTGCGTTTTTTTCGAGAGCTTTTCCCGTTACTGCCTGTGGNCGGGTCACTTCAATTCCTGGTAGGGTGACGAAGGTTGCGGACACGATGAAAAAGATCAGTAATATAAAAACCACATCAATTAGTGGTGATACATTGATCGCATCCGCTTGAGCACTTTCCTGTTGTCTTCTTCTCATTGGCCAATGGGATTGGGAAGCTGACGGAGGGATAGGCTCTCTAGGCGGTTTATGCACTGCAACCAATCCTTCTTTCTCCTGTTTAACAGGTGAATCATCGCAATTGCAGGAATGGCAATCAGTAAACCTGCCTGTGTGGTAACCAAGGCCTGGGAGATTCCTCCCGCCACCAGGTCCATCTTGTAACTATCCTGCATGCTCAGTCCGTCAAAGGTTCGCAGCATCCCTGCAACCGTACCCAGCAATCCAATTAGCGGGGCTGAGGTGGCCAATACAAAGAGAAAGCGCAAACGACGGTTAAGGTAGGAGGATTCACCTGTGCGTACCCGTTCAAACCTGCGCCTGGTTTCCTCGGGGTCGCTATGGTCTGCCAGGCAGTAGCGGATAATGCGGTCCACCCGGCCACCCCCTTTGAAAGCTCCCCACTTTTCACGGGGAAAGGCACGGAGGTCGGAAGGTATGACCGCCCGCAGACGCAGCCAAAGGTCAAAAGCTAAATAATAAAGATACAAGGCGAGTAACCCAAGAGCTGGCATAAGGGAACCGCCTTTGACCCAGACGAAATTTGCCTGATCAATAAATTCAACCAGCGGATTCATCCTTTTTTTCGGAATTCAATNCCATTTCCTTGGGTGCCTCTTTTTTCAAGTGCACCAATCGGGCAGAAAAGCCTTCCATCTTGGAGATTAACCCCTGTAACCTGCGAGAGAGAAGGGCATGAGCAATAAGTGAGGGGATTGCNGTAATCAAGCCAAACTTAGTGGTCACCAAAGCCTCGGAGATACCCCGGGCTAATTCACTGTTTTCCGGGTTGGCGAAATTGGTGATTTGGCGGAAAACATCAATCATTCCAGTTACCGTACCAAGCAAACCAAGCAATGGNGCAGTGGCCGCGGTAATCGCGATCATAGGCATGCCTTTTTCGAGCCTTGCCTGCCAGTCGATTATAATTTCGTANAGTATTTCCTCGAGAATTTCAGGTTTGTTTCCCCGGTAGCCCTGAGCAGTTTTACGAAGCAGTTCAAAAGGACCACCAAAATTTCCTGCNAAAGTAACNGGACNATGGGGGAANGGAATTCGTAAGATTTGTGCAGCTTTAAATAAAGCNATTAATACCGATGCGAGGGCAAAGAAAAGAATGGGGTAAATCCAGATGCCACCCTTTTGCATTTCCTCAAGCAGGGTGGGTTCGCTTCCCTCAATCACAAGGGCTTTTCCGAGACTTGGATCCATCGGCAGTGAAATCAGTTTATCCGGATCAGTTAATAAGGATTGTCCAATTATTTGGGATGTGGACTGATTGGCTACCAATAGGCGGGGNGGGGNGTTTTTCCTGACCGATTCTGAGGTCATTTCGATCCCTGTGTCCTGGGACTGCTCATAGCTTTTATCCAGGAATCCTGAGTTCCCTGAGTTTCCGCTGAAATAGAGTAAGGGACCAATGGTCCAAAAAGTACCTGATTCGCGGATTCCTTCTGGTGGCACAATAGCATCGCCGGCATAAGCTCCACCTCCCGCCTGCTTTAATAGAGAGGAAGTGGACAATTCAGCCACATCCAAATAGGCGGTGAATGTGCTCGATCGGTCACCCTTATCCTTGGCCAAGGCGGTGGACAATGAATTGGCATGTAATATCCGCTCCGATGAAGGTATCGATTGACTCCACCCACGGGCATAGTCTTTTAGCAAACGTAAGGAAGTCTCCAAAGCCGCCTCATTTTCACGAACCTCTTCTTTTAATTGGAGTAAGCTGGCGTCACGGTTGTCCCGCTGGCGCAGCCGGCGGTCAATCTCTGACCTTTTGTCTCTTGCATCGCGTTCAAGCTGAGCAACAGCTTTGGCCAAAGGAGTTTTTTCCTGCTCAATTTTCCCCCGTAGTTTGGCCAGGCGTTCGATCGAGTCCTTCAAGTCATTGCGGGCACCGGCACGCACTTGCTGAACCGACTGGGCAGTGAGAATTGCACCACCAAGGAGNAGGCATGCCGAACTGAAAAAGGCTTTTCTCATTGATCGATCCTCTCTGGACTGATGACGGGAAGTTCCAAAAATCTTGGCATTGCCCGATTGTTGAGCATGTCCACACCGGTTGAAATTTCTCGGGCAAGNTTATCTGATCGTGTCCATTGCCAACCCTGACTTGTGGGTTTTCCATATCCGGCTACTGTGCCTGACTCATTAACAAAATAGGCTGCCCCCAACCCGAAATACATAACCTGGAATTCGCGCGATTGATTATCGTCCAAGGTGAATTCCTGTCTTTCCAATGTGACGGAACGGTGGAAGTTTTGCATTGCCTGAAGNAGTGATACAAATGCGTCCACCCGTTGGCGTAGNGGTAGCAGNGGAACCCCTTTTCCTGGGAGTAGTTTTTTGCGATAGGGAGCAAGATGGTCTGCCACAGGAGTGGGAAGCAGGGCAAAGGCCCGCTCCAGTTTTGCCACTGCCCGGTCGAGTCCTTGGTGCAGGGATNTGGTTGCCTGAAGTGCCGCATTNTTACGGGCAGTTAAATCTTCCCTTTGTTTGGCCGCACCNACTGCTTCCTCCTCGGTCTCCTGAAGTTTGGTATTGAGCTCATTTATCTCTGCCCCGAGTGCTTGTTGGAGATCGAGAAGAACGGATTTTTCCATAGCCCAATCTTTTTCCTCTTCGGAAATTAATTGTTCAGTACTTACCCATTCTTTGATGATTGCATGGGTCTCCTTAATCTCGGCCAGCAGCATTAGTGCACCGGTGAGAAGATTGCCATACAAGGCACACCGTAAAATAAATCTCAGTTTCATCAAATCAAAGACCACAACCATAGCCTATGAGGAATGGGATGCAAAGTCTTTTTGAGACTGAATCTCAATAAAGGGTGATATCTCTATCTCTGGATTTTTTGATCAGGTGCTTAAACCTGCAAAGCGAANTTTATTTCTTTTGCTTTCCTTTTTTGGATTTACACTCCGACTTTTTACACCCGGACTTTTTTGAGGATTTCTGATCAGGTGCTTCTTCTATGTGATTTGCCTGCCGGTTAACTTCTNAACGACTGTGANCTTGGCCAGATTGAACAGCCNTTTCCAGTACTTTGTTCCGGATTTTGGCGGCTTCTGCCTCAAGTTTTTTTGCCCTTTGACTGAAGAGCTCTTTTCTCTGCTTGGATTCCCTGGAATCTTGATGGGGTTCAAGACTTAGCAGGTCGAGTTTCAGGCGAGCCTCGAAAGCGTGCATTTTTAATTGCTCGTATTGCCTAAGAAGAAGGGATGAATCAATCTGGTTGAGCCTGTGCTCAATGTTGAGTTTCATTGGNTGGTGTTGATGCCCGATAAGTGGCAACACCTGTATGTAAAAAATAGAGAGTAAAAGCAGATGTAAAATTTTCATAATCTAAGGGTGATGGGATAATTAAATACTTTTTTAAAGTTTTAACAAATCAGCAAATTTAAAGTGGAACTCTTTTAAAATTGGAAATTCAAGACAGCCACAAAATGTCACGAATACTCCTGCGAAAATTAGAACAGGGGATCGGTTGGGAACCGGTTAAGAGTGTAATGTCTGGATTGGGGCACGGTCTTCAATTTACGAAGCTCCGCCCNCAACGAACGAATGGCATCGGAGAATGNAATCACATCGATNTTTTCAACTTGGTATTGTTTTTGAGCTTCCTTCAGTGCTTTTTGTAAGCCTGTTATATCGAGCTTTTGAGTTTTAGCATAAGAAATGCCTGCTTTGGCCAGTTCGATCAAGGCATACATACCCGGCTTGTAAGCATATCCATTTTTGAGAAAGCCGGAATCCCTGGAGGTTCCATATGGNGCTTTCTGGAAATCGGGTAGTTTTTCCGAGGTTATCAGGAACCCGTTTTTATCTCTCATGCAAAATACCGCATGGGTGGCACCTGGGGGCATGCTAGCCTCCACTCGTCCATCGTTAATTTTCGCAGGTGCTTTGAACCATTCTTCCCGATGACCTTGAGTCTTATCAAATTCCTTGGGGTTTAAGGTGNAGAGNANATGAGCTTCCTGAATAGATGCTTTGTGTTTACCGCTTTCAAATGTTGCCCATATCTTATCTTTTTCCGATCCAAGTTTCAGGATTTTGGGATACGCCTGCTTTTGGGAATGGGGCACTTCCGGTGAATTGATGTTTCGGTAAGGCATGGAAACTTTGGCATTATTCAGGAATTCATCCATCTCNCTGAGCATGGCATCGCGGATTTTGGGGAATTTGTTCGCGAGATTTGTTTGCTCTCCTAAGTCGGCAGATTGTTGTTCACCTTTTTTAATTTGGAAGAGCTCGATCAATTGCTTATTTTCCACATCCGCCCATTTCCCGGCGTAGCCCACACCGAGGTTGTTGACCAGTTTCCACCCTGCCTGTCGCATCACCACCGCCATGTGACTCTCCAATGGATAGAACCAGAACAGGGTATCGCGTTCTTTCCCGTCTGCTTGGATCACCTTTTCTGATGTGCCTTCAATCAGGGGCAGAATGTTGCATCCGTCCAGTTTCAGCGATGAATCTGGTGGCACTGCAGCCATTTCCATGAAGGTCGGGAACAGGTCGATCAAATTGATCGGGGTTTCGCAGGTACTGCCAGCTGGNACTTTTGGGCCGCGAATAATAAAGGGGATCCTTATTCCACCCTCATAACTGTTCATTTTTCCACCCCGCAATGGATGGTTGTCCGTAATCGGTTCATGCTGGCTTCCTTTCCATCCACCATTGTCCGAATCAATGATCACATAAGTATTATCGATTAGTTTGTAACCTGGGTTACGTGGGTCATCAGTTTGTTCCAGGTAAGTTACGACTTTGCCAATACTCCAGTCGAGGGAATCGACCATGCTGGCGTAGTAGGGGTTGGAATGTCCGGGCACGCCGGGGTTTAGGGAACCTGGTTCAGTAGGAAAGGGAACCCCCATCTTCTTGCAGTAATATTCCAGCCGCTTTTTGTCCCGCGTGGCAATGGGGCCATGCACCCAGAAGGGGCAGAAGTTAAGAAAGAAGGGCTTGTCCTTGTGCTTGCGGATAAACCCGACTGCGAGCTCGGTCGGTTTATCAAAGGGGCGTCCATCCCGGTCCAATTGAAAGGGATCATTGGGATCATCCGTGGCAAAGTCGGCCAATCGATGGGGTACGATTGGTTGCCAGGCACCACCAAAGGAATTTTTTCTGCCATCTTTGGGATTCCATAATTCGGAATCGTTATAGATTAATGGGCCACCTTTTTTTTGCAGAAACCCAAAATTAAACCCCTGATCCGTGGGGAAGGGGTATCCCCGGTGCTTTCCTCCGGCATGCCATTTTCCCACATGGCCACTGAAATAACCAGCCCGTTTCAGGACCTCGGGAATCATCGGTTCTTCGACTGGCAGACCATAGAGATAATGTGGAGGGATCAGGGGGATTTTACTTTGGTGGGGGCGGGGCAATTGACCACCGGTCACGCTGTATACTCCTGTGTTTACGGGATATTGCCCACGTAGAAAGGAGACCCGTGATGGTGCGCATACCGGNGATGGAGAGTAGGCCTCGGTAAAACGCCTGCCCATCCTGGTGAGGTGGTCAAGGTTGGGCGTTTCATAGACTGTATCTCCACCTATCTTGTGTGAGGCAATATCCTGCCAGCCCAGATCATCCACCATGATGTGAACGATATTTGGTTTGGGTGCTGCAATGCCAGTACCTGCGAAGAGAACAAGAGATATAAATAAAAAATCAACTTTCATGAGGATNATTCAGTTATCCAAAAACTTAGGCTTTCTGCAAAGATAAACCTTNGTCTTNAAGCTCAGTTNATTCAGAGGTTAAACCAACCTCTGCCTTGGGTTCTATGATAATAAACGACGCAGGGTCTNGTCGACTATCCTGGGATTGGCTTGTCCGCGGGTCGCTTTCATCACCGCACCCTTCAATGCATTGATCGCACCTTCCTTGCCGCCACGAAATTTCTCTGCTGCATCCGCGTCATTGGCAATGGCCTCCGCACAGATTCCCTCGATTTCGGAATCATCCGATTNTTGATCCAGTCCTTTTTNCCTCGCCAATTCGGAGGCAGATTTTCCAGTGGCAAACATTTCGGGGAATAATTCCTTGGCCACATTATTGGTCAGTTTGCCATCCTCAATCAGGTTGACCAATTCAGCCAGCATTTGAGGGGNGACAGGGCAGCTTTGCGGGGTTNTNTTTTNAGTTTCTTCCTCCGCGAAATCATCCACCTTGTTGGCCTGGGATAATTCTCGGAGCAAATCATTAACCACCCAGTTTGCCACTTTGCCGGCAGACTTGGATTGTCCAGCCGCATCCTCAAAATAAGCACAGAGCAANTGATCTCCACAAAGTGCCGAAGTTATGGANTAGGGCAGNTTCATTTCCTCTTGGTAACGACGCTGCTTATCAAATGGTTTTTCTGGAAGCTCTTTCTGTACCCGATCAATCCATGCCTGATCAATTTTTACAGGCATCAGATCGGGATCTGGGAAATAGCGGTAATCATGGGCCATTTCCTTGGTCCGCATCGGGGTGGTGTATTTTTGTTCAGGATTCCATCTGCGTGTTTCCTGAATAATCGGAGTANCTTCTTCAANCGCCCGGATCTGNCGNCGGATTTCATATTCCACTCCGTTACGCACACCGGAGATGGTGTTTAAATTTTTCAGCTCCACCTTGGTGCCCAAGGTTGTTTCGCCTTTGGGGCGCACACTGATATTGGCATCGCAACGAAGCTGTCCCTTTTCCATATCACAGGGGGAAATTCCCGCAGCCACAAGGGAGTTGCGCAAAGAGGTGAGATATGCAAACACTTCATCGGGAGTATGCATGTCCGGTTCACTGACAATTTCCAATAGGGGACATCCTGCCCGGTTGTAATCGACAAGGCTGTCCTGCTCGTAGTGGGTAAGTTTGCCCACATCCTCTTCCAGATGAATCCGGGTCAGTTCCACCATGCGGTGAGGTCCCATTTGGGAGGGATTGTCTCCGGGCATCTCGATCTCCACCTGTCCGCCCTCACAGATGGGCTGGTCGTACTGGGAGATTTGATAATTCTTGGGCATGTCCGGATAGAAATAATTTTTCCGGTCCCATTTGCAGACTTCAGCAATTTTACAGTCGAGTAATAGACCGACTTTTATTGATTTTTCAATCGCTTCCCTGTTCATCACAGGCAGGGCCCCTGGCAGACCGAGGACTACCGGGTCAGTCAGTGAGTTGGGCGGTTGCCCGAATCCCGTACCCACCCGGGTGAACATCTTCGAGTGGGTGTCCAGTTGGACATGAACCTCTAGACCAATGACTGCTTCGTATTCCATTTTGCAAAATCAAAGATTGGGAGCTTGTCGTCCGTAGAGATGCTCCCGGTCGTAGGCATGTGCGATTTGTAAAAGATTGGATTCATCAAATGCTTTGCCGATCAATTGCACACCGATGGGGAGCCCTGAGTTGGAAAATCCACAGGGTACCGATATTCCAGGCAGTCCGGCAAGGTTGGTCGATATGGTGTAGATATCAGATAGATACATTGATATGGGATCACCACTTTTCTCCCCAAATTTAAAGGCGGGTGTGGGGGAAGTCGGGGTAAGAATTGCATCAACCTCTTTAAAGGCTTTTTCAAAATCCTGACGGATCAAAGTGCGGGCTTTCTGGGCCCGCAAATAATAGGCATCGTAGTATCCGCTGCTTAGTGCATAGGCACCGAGGATGCAGCGGCGCTTGACTTCGGCTCCAAACCCTTCACCCCTGCTTTTGGCATACACATCAACGGCATTTTCCGCACGCTCACTGCGTGAGGTGTAACGGATACCATCATAGCGGGCGAGGTTGGATGATGCTTCCGCAGTGGCGATCACATAGTAAACGGGGATGGAGAGATCGGTCGTGGGCAGGCTGACTTCCTTGGTCTGGTATCCAATCGAGTGGTAGTATTCAATTACCTGTTCTATGCTTGCCCTTACCTCCTTATCCATACCTGGGCCAAAAAATTCCTTGGGCAATCCAAGCACCCTTGGTTCCGCAGAGTTTTTAAGCTCTGCCGAATAACTGGGCACTTCAGTGGGATAACTGGTGGAATCGAGGGAGTCGTGCCCGGAAATTGTTTCCAACAGAAGGGCAGCGTCTTCCACGGTGGTGGAAAAAGGCCCGATCTGGTCGAGGGAGGATGCAAAGGCAGCCAGGCCATAGCGCGATACCATCCCATAAGTGGGCTTCATCCCAACCACTCCACATAGAGAGGCGGGTTGGCGGATCGACCCACCGGTATCCGATCCCAAAGTCAGGGGTACCTCCCGGGCTGCCACCGCAGCAGAACTACCACCACTGCTTCCACCGGGCACGCAGTCAAGATTCCATGGATTACGGGTTGGCCCGTAGGCAGAATTTTCGGTGGAGGATCCCATCGCAAATTCGTCAAGGTTCAAGCGGCCCGCAACCACAGCTCCTGCTTCCTTTAATTTACGAACCACGCTGGCATCATAAGGTGATTGGTAGTTTTCCAAAATTTTACTGGCTGCGGTTAGTGGTTGGTCCTTCACCGCAATCACATCTTTCATCCCAACTGGCACTCCGTCCAAAGGACTCAGGGATTGGCCTTTTAGCCGGCGTTCATCCGATGCTTTTGCCTGAGCGAGTGCATCTTCTTTGTCGATATGAAGAAATGCATGTACCTGTCCATCGACTGCATCGACCCGGTCGATCATTGCCTGCGTAATCTCAACGGAGGAAACGGTGCCTGTCTGCAGATTCTGGGAAAGTTCGGTAGCAGTCTTAAAAATGGGAGAATCGATCGACATTGGAAAACTTCTTATTCCTCAATTACTTTGGGCACAACCACCTGGTCCTGCCTGGATTGAGGGGCGTTTTTGAGAGCCTCATTTACAGGTAGTCCAGCGCGTGGTTCATCTTTGTCCCACACATTGTGGCGGGGGAATGCATGAGCGGTGGGCTCAACATTTTCGACATCGAGTTCCTGCAACTTATCAAAATATTTGAGTACATCTCCCAACTGTTTCTGATAGGTTGATTTTTCCTCATCGCTGAGCTCAATTCTCGCCAGGTTGGCCACATAATTGATATCCATGGGAGTTTCTTCGCTCATAATATAAAAGATTTAGCTCCTTAATTGGTAATTGGTTTTTTCCTGAATCCCGGAAATCACCCCCTCGAATGCCTGGTTTAATTCCTTTTCTCCGAGCGTGCGGTCTGGTGCACGGAAACGAAGAGTCAGGGCGAGGCTCTTTTTTCCTTCCGGTAATCCCTTACCTGCAAACAGATCAAAGATTTGTACTGGATCGACCACAAATTTTCCTTGCCCCACATTTCGGGCAATTTCTTCCAATTGGGACCGTACGGTTTCAGCAGGTTCCGTGGCATCGACCACCAAGGCAAGATCTTTGATCGCAGGTGGAAAGGTGGAAAATGGTGAGAATATTGCTGGTTTCTTTCTTTTGTTGAGCAATATGGGATCGATCAGAATTTCCGCGGCAAAAATGGGTCCCTTTGCTTCTTTTGCTTTGCTCAGGGAAAGTGAAATAATACCCACATTGATTTCCAATTTGTTTTTATGGGCATCTCCAAGACGGGCAGAATATCCCTCCTGCCAGGTTGGTTCACCGGAAATCGTGCTCCATAATCCTTTGGGCAGGGAAAGCCCAGTCGCTTCAATTAAGGCGTTAACCTGGTTTTTCAGGGCAAAGAAATCAAGGGCAGGTTCATCCTGCCAGCTACGGTCGATAGATTTTGGAAATGCAGCAAGAGCCACACTTATCCACTCCACATTGCCCCGTGTGCCTGGACGGAATACACGGCCAGTCTCGCACACTCTGGTTAAATCATTTAAATTCTTTTGGTTGTGAGCCAATGCATCGGTCAAACCAGGGAGTAGGGATGGTCGAATATGAGTATGGTCCGCGGTCAAGGGGTTGGCCAGGGCAAGCTCATCGGTATTGAGATGGGCATACCATGACCCCACCTCCTCCCCTGACCTCAGGCTGTAATGACAGCACTCCTGAAAACCTTGGCCCAGTAAATGATCAACTGCTGACTGGCAGAAGTCATAGGATAAGTCATTCTCCCGCTCATTGGCAGGGAAATGAAGCTGCGTGCCAGTCAAATCCTCGGTTCCGCGTAAGCGTAAATATTCCTCGACCAAATCGATGGGGCGCTCCACTTCGGAGCGGTAGGACGGTACGGTCACATCCCATGGACCTGTACCGGTTACCGAAAATCCAAGCCGTTTCCAATTATTGACCAGATCATCCTGGGGCACCGAAAACCCACAGGTTTGTTCGACAAAGGAATGTTCAATGGAAATGGTTCTTTCCGCACGGGGAGCAGACCCAACCGAAACATAGCTGGGAGCCAGTTCACCACCTGCAGTCTCGAGGATTAAATCAATTGCCCGGCGTGCAGCATATTCAACGCCTGCCGGATCCACATCTCTGGAAAACCGTTGAGAACTGTCACTGTGCAGCCCCAGTCTGCGTGCGGTTGAGCGTACAGAACCGGGGCTAAACCATGCCGATTCCAGAACCAAATCAGTGGTTGAATTATCGACTTCCGCATCCACACTTCCCATGACTCCGGCAACCACCAGAGGGCGTTCAGAATCTGCGATTACAAGCATATCGGGTTGCAGGGTTCTTTTTACCTCATCCAAGGTGGTAATGGATTCATTCTCTTTAGCGTTACGAACAATTATGGATGGTCCCTTGATTTTATGGGCATCAAAGGCATGCAGGGGTTGTCCGGTCTCAAGGAGTACATAATTGGTCACATCGACCACATTATTAATTGGTCGCAGTCCCACTGCTTGTAAGCATTTTTGCATCCACTCCGGGCTGGGGCCGATTTTGACGCCACGGATGGTCCATAGGGTGTAGTATGGGCAGGCACCATCATCCAGCCTGACCTCGTTGAGAAGGCAGTTTTCATCTGCGCGTTCAACTGGCTGAGCATCCGATTTAGTGGAGGGAATTCTTAATGCTGTTTGGTAGCGTCCGGCAATTTCCCGGCCCACTCCAACATAACTTAGGCAATCTCCCCGGTTGGCAGTTATTTCCAGTTCCAGTACACGGTCGGGCGAGACGGCTTCCCCAATGGGAGTACCAATGGAAGGCGAGTCAGAGAGGATCATCAATCCATGGTCATCATCCCCCAGTTGCAATTCCTTGGCACTGCACATCATTCCCTCTGAGGGAACGCCACGCAGTTTTGATTTCTTGATTTTAAATCCACCGGGCAATTTCGCTCCGGGTAAGGCAACCGGCACGCGGTCTCCCACCTGAAAATTTGTCGCCCCACAGACAATATTAGCCGGTTGTTCTGCCCCCACATTTACCTGGCATACGCTCAAACGATCAGCTTCAGGGTGGGGTTGTTTATCGAGCACTTCTCCCACCACCACATGCTCGAGTGATGCAGTTTCAGAACCTTCTGTCTCTTCGACTTCCAGCCCTAGCATGGGCAATACATCGACTAATTCGCCCGCATCCGCGGGCAAATCGACATATTTCCTCAACCATTCCAGACTTACTTTCATGCGGGTCCTGAAAATTGGGAGAGAAAGCGTTGATCATTCTGGTAGAAGTGGCGAATATCATCAATCCCATGAAGAATCATGGTAATTCGTTCGATACCTACCCCGAAGGCAAACCCGCCCCATTCCTTGGGATCAAGGTTTACCAATTTTAAAACTTCCGGGTCGACCAGTCCGCAACCCATTATTTCTATCCACTTATCGCTGAGCTTTCCTAAATTTGGCGCTTTCAGGTCCACTTCAAAGCTGGGCTCGGTGAAAGGAAAGAAACTGGGTCTCAGGCGGGTCTGTACTTTATTTCCAAAAGTTTCCCTTAAGAAATAATCAAGCACGCCCTTGAGATCGAGCAAGGTAACATTACGGTCAATGCAGAGGCCTTCGATCTGGTGAAAGTTTGCCGAGTGAGTAGCGTCGACCGTGTCCCGGCGGAAGCATCGCCCCGGAGCAATCACCCGTAGGGGTGGTTTTTCCCGAAGCATCGTACGTATCTGTACCGATGAGGTATGGGTGCGAAGTAGATGTGCCTCCTTGGATTTCTTGGAAACATTGGCCCATTTTGATTCGGGCGAGAAAAACAGCGTGTCCTGTGCATCCCGGGCCGGGTGATCTTCCGGGGTGTTGAGGGCATCGAAACAAAACCATTCCGTTTCCACCTCGGTTGCTTCGGTTACAGTGAATCCAATCTTGCGAAAAATGGAAACTACTTTCCTGCGGGTGGCCGAGAGCGGGTGTAAAGAACCTGAACGGTTGGGGATAGCAGGGAGGGTGGGATCATAGCGTTCGCCTAGTGCAGCCAAGTCTGCCTGTTCTTCAATCCTGCACAGTGATTCGGCAAAGAATGCCTCCACCTGCTTTTTTGCCTGGTTTAGTGCCTGTCCAAAAGCAGGTTTTTCCTCCCTTGGTAATTGGCCAATTAATTTGGACGCCTGGGTGAGGGAACCCTTTGGTCCTAGAATGGCAGCCTTTGCCTGATCCCAGTCCGAACGGTTGGAAATTTCTGCCTGACTTGTCTCCGCTTGGTCGACAATGGCTTGGAGATCGTTCTCCACGCCAAATAATAGAGAAACCGGCGAGCCCTTAGGCCGCGAGGGCGGTTTTTGCCTTACCCACTAATTCCTTAAAAGCGTCGGGTTCGTGGATTGCCAGTTCGGAGAGCATTTTACGGTTTAATTCGATGTTTGCCTTGC
Organism: Opitutia bacterium; assembly: GCA_002686835.1. Taxonomy (GTDB): domain Bacteria; phylum Verrucomicrobiota; class Verrucomicrobiia; order Opitutales; family Seribacteraceae; genus Chordibacter. The sequence continues at coordinate 49,276 of NYYP01000012.1, forward strand.
TCAATCCGTGAATGAATTCTCCGTATCTTAGCCCTTCTTCACGACAGGCTGCGTTGATCCTAACGATCCAAAGTTGACGAAATTCGGTGCGTCGCTTGCGACGATGAGCATAAGCATAAGCTTCACCACGATCGACTGCGTCCTTGGCATAGCGGAAGAGACGGGACTTATTTCCAAAAAATCCGCGTGCTTTCTTTAAAACCTTTTTGCGGCGTTTACGGGTGGCGGGAACGTTGCGTGCGCGTGGCATGACTGATGGTCTCCTCTACGGTTGAATTGGATTGAGTTTAGCTGGAAAGTGCGTTGATCACACGCTTGGCCATACCGGGAGCGAGGACTTGGTCCTGACGACCTGCTTGTACCTGCTTGTTTGACTTTTTGCGGCGTAAATGGCGCTGGCCGGGTTTACGATGGGTAACTTTACCCGATCCGGTGACCTTAAATCGTTTGGCGATTCCTTTGTGCGTCTTTCTCATGATGAAAATTTGGGAAAAGGTAGATTAATAGCGATTTACCTGTATTCAATCAAGCGAAATGAGCACTTATCCGTCGTAAATTAACAGTCCGAGATAACTTTCGTAAGCAAACCAGCAGGCAAAGAACAAAAACACAGCCCAGAGGATGAATTTAAATATTAATTTGCGCAACCAGTGAGACTGGTGGGAATTTGCCCCATCATTCCCGAAATCATGAAAGTAATGAACCAGATCTCGATCCATGGAGCGCCCCGAGATTTTTCGATAGGTCTTGCCATAACTCCGGCGTTTTCGCCAGTAAAGTAGCCGGAATATTCGGTGGAGCATTGATTAAATCAGGGCTCGAGGTATCTTTTTCCACAGGCTTCTGAAAAATCCAGCCGTGAAACTGTGGCCATGTTTTCCTGCAAGGCCCAGAGATCGGAACCAATTTCCACTTTTGCACTGTCCAACCATTCAGTCTGGTAAGTCAGTTGGTAGCTCTTTCCATCCTCATTCAGCTTGAATAAACTATTAAGCTTCAGGGAATTAGCGAAGGTAAGAATCGGGTCTTCTTTTCCGTCGTATCCGGGGGGGTAGTTCAGGTTATGCACGGTCAATCCCTCGGGAACCGGTAGGGTAGACAAGGTCTGGGCATACTTTGCTGCGGATTCTGCGGCTGCATCCAGAGTCCTGGCCATTTCTCCCTTTACTTTTCCGCCACTGTCACGAATCTGATCAAACTTTTCGTTGGGCAGTGCCAGACTTACTGCCATGGCCCGCAAACCAAGCAGGGATGCTTCCATTGCTCCCCCCACCGTGCCGGAAGAAAGGATCATGGGCATGGTCACATTGTACCCTAGGTTGATCCCGCTGACCACCACATCTGGCTTGCGTTCGAGCAAATTACCCACTGCCAAATTTACGCAATCAGCTGGNGTTCCATTTACCGAGTATGCTTGCTTGCCCGGATATTTTTTTACCTTTTCTGGTTTCAGGGCCTGGTGCCTGGTGATGGCATGCCCAATCCAACTGCGTTCTCCATCTGGTGCACAGGTGATGACNTCACATTCCTTGCTCATTGCTTCGACCAGGCGGATGAGGAAGTTTGAATTTATCCCGTCATCATTGGTTGCAAGGATCAAAGGTTTTTCTTTTTTGCTCATCAATCGTATCTATTGCCTAGCGAATTCATGCTCATCGGGCAATCGGAAGATTTGATTAGTGGGCAAATTTTTTACAAAAAAAAGCGGGCACCCGGCTTGAGGGTGCCCGCTTTGGGGAAGTTTTGAAGCTTTGGAGTGTAAAGCTTTCTGCTTAGGAAGCTACTGGCTCAGCTGCTTCCTCAGTTTCTTCCGACGATCCCTCGTTGGAAGATTCTGAATCTTCAGCTGGTTTGTTTTCCTCCATTGCGGCACGACGGCTCAGTTTCACGCGTCCTTTGTCGTCGATACCGATACACTTGACGATGATTTCATCCCCAAGTTTGCAAATGTCTTCGGTTTTATTTACCCGGAAATCTGCGAGTTCAGAAATATGGCAAAGTCCTTCCTTGCCTGGTAAGCATTCCACGAATGCACCGAATTCTTTCACTCCGCGTACAATACCACGGTAAATCTTGCCGACTTCGATCTCTCCGGTCACCAGTTCGATCTCATCGAGGGCACGCTGCATCGCTTCNGAATTGGTAGCATAGATGCGTACTTTTCCACTGTTGTCCTCATCGATATCGATATTTGCACCAGTGACTTCAGTAATACGGCGGATATTTTTTCCTCCNGGTCCGATTAAGGCACCGATCTTTTCCGGATCAATCTTTACGGTCTCAATGCGCGGAGCATGCTCGCGCAATTCCTTGCGGTGAGAGGGCAGGGCAGCATCCATTGCATCAAGAATCTTCATTCTTGCTGCAGTTACCTGTTTTACTGCTTCCTTGGCGATGTCGAAAGGAAGGCCCTGGATTTTAAGGTCCAATTGAAATCCAGTCACGCCCTGACGGGTGCCACATACCTTGAAGTCCATATCTCCGAAGTGGTCTTCGGCACCAATGATGTCGGTCAGAACCACATGTTTGGAAATGTTTCCATTTTCATCGTGNTCGGAAACCAAACCAGTGGAAATACCGGCAACATGTCCGCTCAGAGGTACCCCGGCATCCATTAATGCNAGGGATCCACCACAGACACTGGCCATGGAGGTAGATCCATTGGAGGACATAATTTCAGAAACCACGCGGATAGCGTAGGGAAATTCGTCTTCTGGAGGAAGCACAGGAAGTACGGAACGCTCGGCAAGTGCACCATGCCCAATTTCGCGGCGTCCGGTAAATCCGAAGCGTCCGGCTTCACCCACCGAGAAAGGAGGGAAGTTGTAGTGTAAAATGAAGGACTTGGAGGTTGGTCCGCCGGTCAAGCCGTCGAGGTCCTGTACATCACGACTGGTTCCAAGTGTGGAAAGTACGAGGGACTGGGTTTCACCACGGGTAAAGATTGAAGATCCATGTACGCGGGGAACCACGCCTGTTTCACAGGTGATCTCACGCAAATCATCGGGGCCGCGACCGTCTGCACGCTTGCCCTTACCGAGGATGTTGTCCCGGTAGACTTCTTCCTGAATCACTTCAAAAGCCATCTTTACATGGTCTTCATCGTAATCGTCTCCGAATTTTTCTTCACATGCTTTGTCAGCTTCTTCCTTGATTGCATCCACGGCCACCTGGCGTTCCTGCTTGGAATCTGCAAAAATTGCATCTTCCATCCGGTTGCCGGTGATTTCGCGACACAGAGCAAGCACATCGTCAGGTACTTTTACCAGTTCAAACTCCTTCTTTTGCTTTCCGCAAAGGGCAGCCAGTTCACGCTGGGCAGCAATGATGTCCTGAATTGCCTCATGGGCATATTCGAGGGCTTCCACAAAGCGATCCTCTGGGATTTGGTCCGCGGATCCTTCGATCATCATCATTTCCTTCTCGTTTCCAACATAGATCAGATCGAGTGTGGAGTCGTACATTTGTTCGTTGGTTGGATTGACTACAAATTCGCCGTCAATTTGGCCAAGGCGTACACATCCGATTGGTCCATTCCAGGGAATGTCGGAAATCATCAAGGCAGCGGATGCACCGTTTACCATGAGGACATCTCCCTCATTTTCCATATCGGTGGAAAGTAAGTATCCAATTACCTGTACTTCATTGAGAAAGCCTTTGGGGAAAAGTGGGCGCAAGGGACGGTCGCACAANCGGGAGGTGAGAATTTCCTTTTCGGTTGGTTTTCCTTCACGCTTGAAGTAGCCACCAGGAAAACGCCCGGCAGCAGTAAATTTTTCACGGTAGTCCACGGTCAGGGGAAAGAAGTCCTGTCCTGGACGCAGGGTGGCAGCTGCAGTTGCGGATACAAACACACTGGTTTCTCCCTGGCTAATAGTTACNGCTCCACTGGCCAATCCGGCAAGCGTGCCGGAAGATATTTGAATGCCGAGCTTCTCGGCGGTTACATTATGCTTCTGTTTCATTTTCGTACTTTTCTTATGGTTGTAGTATTTTGATCTTCTGCTTCATCCATTCACCGGACCGGATTGTCCGATCAATGCCCCATTGTTCATCTCATTTGTGCACGACAATACCGTGCAGTTTCCATGAATTTGGGAAAAAGACTCGGGCCACGCGTGGCTACGAGTTTGATAAATTNAATACAAGGATTGGGAAGGGGAGAACTGATTTAGCGGCGCAAGCCGAGCTTCTCGACAATTGACTGGTAGCGCTTCAGGTCGTTCTTCTTCAAGTAATCCAGTAGTTTTCTCCTGCGGGCCGCCATCATAAGCAGTCCTCTACGGGAGTGAAAGTCCTTGCGGTGAGTTTTCAAATGTTCCGTAAGGTGGGAAATCCGGGAGGTAAGCAATGCGATTTGCACTTCGCTGGACCCGGTGTCCTTATCGTGGGAACGATTCTCTTCTATGATTGATTGTTTGTTTACTTGTTCTGACATTTTATAATTTTGTTTGCACGACCCGATGGATTGACGGGTGCCAATCCGCGCCGCAGGGTGAGCCGCAACGCCGTTTTCGTCTCGCTTTCCAAAGGTTTAATTCTGGATTGCCAGCATGGTCGAGGGAACAACTCCAAGGAGTGGCTCCTAACGATGAGGTNAGAATACTGTTCTTTTTTGTTCATTTTACAAGCACTAAAGCGGTTCCGCGCTTGCCTCCTTGCCCGTCCGTCCCAACATCATTGCTTTTCCTATGTCTAGCATTCTCTATTTCGCCTACGGTTCCAACATGAACCTCGATCAAATGGCCATGCGTTGCCCCGGAGCCCACCTTGGTTCGGTCGCCCGTCTGGCTGGCTGGAAATATTTTATCAATGGGAATGGCTATGCGGGGATTGAAAAAGCGGATAACACCGTGGTTTTTGGCAGTTTGTGGATATTGCAGGACAAGCACTGGCGTGCCCTTGATCATTATGAAGGTGTGGCCGGTGGCTATTACGAACGGATCGAGCTGGAAGTTGAGCAGGTGGCAGATGGTAAATTGGTGAAATGCTGGGTCTATTTATCCTGCAATTATCAGTATGGTGTGCCTACTTCTCGTTACCAACAGGCAGTGGTCGATGGTGCCCGGCAGGTAAAGCTTCCTAGCGAATATTTGCCTGTGCTTGAGAGCTGGGCAAATGGATGCCCGGAGCAATGAGCGATTACTTGCCAAACTGGTCTTTTTTTGTCGATACCGGGGGTACCTTTACTGACTGTCTCGCTCTCGATCCTAGGGGCACTGTTCATCGGGCCAAGGTTCTTTCACGGGGTAGTTTGTCCGCCCGGATCGCTTCCATTGAATCGGATAATTGTTTGAGGCTGGATGGTTCTCCTGACTGGCCGGATGGTTTCCCGGTTGGTTTTCGTATGGTTGGAGAGGATGGCAAGTGCCGGGTCTCAGGATGGAATAAGCAAAGTTCTTTACTACAACTTGATGGTCAGTTGCCAAAAAGTTTACAGTTTGGCGATGCGATCGAGCTATTATCAGGCGAGGAAGCACCCGTATTGGGGCAACGCCTGATTCTTGCACGGGCAGGACTGTCCCCCAAAGACATTTCAGCAAGTATGCGGCTTGCCACAACCCGGTGCACCAATGCATTGCTCGAGGGCAAGGGAATCGAGCCTGTCTTGTTTGTGACGAAGGGTTTTCCCAATCTTCTCGAAATTGGGGACCAGCGAAGAACGGGCCTCTTTGACCTGGTGCCTAAAAAACGCCCCGTCTTGCACGGCCCNGTGGTGGAGGTTGCGGAAAGATTGGACCGCACTGGCGAAGTCCTGCAAACCCCCGATCTTTCGGCTTTGGAATCAGAAGCCCGTGAGTTGCTGGCCTACGGTCACAGGGTTGCAGTGGTTTCTTTTCTTCACTCCTATTTGAATGATGAGCACGAGAAAGCAGTTGGTGAAAAATTGCTCGAATTGGGATTTGAACGGGTCATTCTTTCCTGCGAGGTCCGCCGGTTTCGCAAATGGTTGCCACGGTGCGAATCCGCAGTGGTGGAGGCTTATTTGTCCGGTGTTTTAAATACTTACCTGGATGCGGTGGAGAGTGGGCTGGGGGAGGGTGCGGAATTGCTCGTTTCCTCCAGTTCNGGTGGCTTGTGCAAACGGTCGGAGTACCGGGCGATTGANAGCTTACTGAGCGGTCCNGCCGGNGGNGTGGTNGGGGCNGCNGCAGTTGCCCGATCGGCCGGATTACAGAAATTTATCAACCTCGATATGGGGGGGACAAGTTCGGATGTTTCCCGCTATTCTGGCTCCTTTGCCTATCAATCCAACCACAGCGTGGGTGATGCAAGGGTGGCCAATATTGCCCTGCGTATCGAAACAGTTGCTGCCGGGGGTGGTTCCATCTGCAGGATCGAAAATGGCCTCCTCAGGGTCGGCCCGGAAAGTGCGGGGGCAAACCCCGGGCCTGCCTGCTATGGGTTTGGCGGCCCCTTTTGTCTGACCGATGTGAATTTGCTTCTTTGCCGGCTCGATCCTTCCCGTTTTTCCACTCCGGTGGTGGAAAGTGCCGCCCGTGCCCGCTTAAATGAATTGGTTAAGGAGAGTGGGCGGTCTGCAGGGGATATTTTGCATGGTTTTCTGGCAGTGGCGGACGATGCCATGGCCAATGCCATCCGCAANGTATCAGTGGCGGAAGGGTATGATCCGTCCGNNCATNCNCTCGTNTCNTTTGGNGGTGCNGGTGGNCAGCATGCCTGNGGGGTNGCGGANNGATTGGGNATGAAAAANATTTTATCNCCNGGAGATTCCGGNCTGCTCAGTGCTTATGGATTGTCTCAGGCACGATTAGAGCGAATCAGCGAAAAATCCGTCCTCCTGCCCCTGGATGCTCCAAACATTATATCCATCGAACAGGAGCTTATTAAAGATGCTGTAAAAAGAGTTCCTCATGCAGATGCCCAGGTGGATCAAAAATATGCCTTCGTCCGCCTGGTCGGGCAGGATATTCCCTTGGAAATCAGTTACGAGGAATTGGCGGATGTGCCTAAATTATATGAGGAGAAATTTCGCAAAATATTCGGGTATTTTCCCGAAGGTCGTTCACTCGAGCTTCATTCATTGCGTATCCGTGCGGTCGGGCCATCTCAGGAGGAACAAATGGAATCCTTTGAGGGTTCCAGAGAGCAGATAAAACCATCGGGGAATAAGCAGTTTCTATCCCGCGGGGATATTCCGGTGGGTGCTCAGGTAGAGGGCCCCTGCCTGGTGGCGGATAATTTTGGCACCCTTTGGATCGAGGATGGTTGGCGTGCGACTANGGGCGATCGTGGCAGTTTACTTCTCGAATTTTTGGAAGCTCGATGTGAGAAGAAACANGAATTTCCAGAGGTTGCCAGACGAGAATTGTTTGNCAACCGNTTCTTTTGNNTGGCNGAGGAAATGGGTGCCCAGTTGGAACGCACTGCACTNTCGGTAAATGTTCGNGAACGTTTGGACTTTTCCTGNGCCTTGCTTGATGGCAGTGGGTATCTGGTGGCTAATGCCCCTCATGTTCCAGTACACTTGGGAGCTTTGGGCGTATGTGCCCGGAAAATTATTNAAACCATGCCCGAGCTCNANNCGGGCGATATCGTGGTNAGCAACCATCCTGCCNTTGGAGGTTCCCACCTGCCCGATGTCACCGTATTTGCTCCCGTATTTGCGGAAGGTTCAGACCGTCCTGTTGCCTATCTTGCCAACCGTGCCCACCATGCCGAGATTGGCGGGGCATCGCCCGGTTCCATGCCTGCGTCCACCAATTGTTTGGCAGAAGAAGGCGTGATCATCTCTCCNCAACTGCTCTTCGCGGGTGGAGAATCTAAAATGGATNTNATNGAGNAACTTCTTCGNNCCGGNAATTATCCNTCCCGTCAAGTGGCGGAAAATTTAGCCGATCTATCCGCTCAGGTGGCATCACTAAGGCTTGGTATGAATGCGATGCAGGAGTTGCTTAAGGAATATGGAGCGGAGGAAATTTCCCTGCGTATGGCCGAGATGGGAGAGGAATCTGCCGAGTCCTGCGGTGTATACTTAAAGAATTTGGGAGATTGCGAACTNCGGGCGGAACAATTTCTGGACGATGGGGATCGNTTATCGCTTAGGNTCNATGTNNNGNATGGCCGGGCAACTTTTGATTTTTCCGCCACTTCATCAGTCCGTAAGGATGGCCTTAATGCCACTGAAGCCATTGTCACCAGTGCGGTGTGTTACTGCCTGCGCGTCTTGATTGGCAAGGAATTGCCCTTGAATGAAGGCCTGCTTGCTCCAGTTACCATTGAAATTCCTCATGGTTCTTTGCTCAGTCCCGAATTTGTTGATGATCCATTGCAATGTCCAGGAGTGGCGGGTGGCAATGTGGAGATTAGCCAGCGGGTGGTAGACCTTATCTTTTCTGCCTTCGGGCAGGTTGCCTGTTCACAGGGTACGATGAACAATCTTACTTTTGGAAACGATCAATTTAGCCATTACGAGACCATCGGGGGTGGCTCGGGAGCCGCTATCGGGCGGGATGGCGAGTCTGCGGTGCAGGTACATATGA
>NYYP01000013.1 GCA_002686835.1 Opitutia bacterium
GAAGATCCTGAGGCAAATGCAATGTAGGAAAGAAATAGAATACATGCCTGAGGTACCCTTTTTTCCCAATCTCTCTGCACTCGCACCAGTGGAATTTTTTGGGAAAGGTACCCAAGAATTAATGGAAGTAAAATCAATAGCCCAAGCCTCGGATAAATCCGCTCAACCACACTCAGAAAGGAAACACCTGTAAAGCCCACACCATAGAGCCAACCTACGCATGAGAGAGGGAAAAGAAACGGAGCGATAAAATTGGAGAGAAAGGAATGCCCCAACGCAAACTCTGAACTCCCACCCGCAACACGGGCATAGACGATACAGCTCGAAATGGTGGAGGGAAGAACAAGAACCACAAGAAACCCCACCAGGAAGGGGGAAGCAGAAACATTGTATCGGTAAAGTAAATTGGCAAGAATCCAGGGAACCAAAAAGATACTAACCTGAATTGTCAGGGTAACCATCGGTCGTTTCATCTCCTTGGCTAAGACATCCAGAGAAATACTTCTGCCAATAAAAACAAAAATAACAAAAGTTGCAACCTTGGTCCATTGACCAGATTCGCCCCAATATTTTTGTGTAAATGGATCTGGAAACAGGATACCGGCAATCGCAGCCAAAAGAAGCAAAAAGGCAAACCCTACCCCGGATGGAAATCTTCGCTTGCTTGCTAATTGCATCATTTTAAACAATTAATCCTTCTCACATCGTTGATTTTTTTCCAACCGCTAATCCAATATGTCAGATTCCCACCTCCCCATTCGACTCCTCACTGTGGACGCCGCCGGCACTCTGGTCCGCCCCTGGCCATCGGTTGGAGCTGTGTATGCTAGAACTGCCCGGGAATATGGCATCGATGCTTCAGACGAAGATGTGGACAAAAATTTCTACCAGGCTTTTGGCAAGTTGCAGGTTTGTAAAAAAACCAATGGAGGCGAAGAGAAGGATTTCTGGAGACAGGTGGTTACCGAGACATTCCGCCCCTTTTCAGGGGATAAAGAGATCGATCCGTTATTCGAAGATCTGTGGAATCTCTTTGCCCGGGGGGATTGCTGGAAACTGGCGGAAGGTGCAATGGATACCTTAAAAACGCTCCGAGTTCGTGGCTATGAACTCGCGGTTCTTTCCAACAACGATTCCCGTCTCCGCACCGTGCTTGCCGACCTGCAGATCGATCAGGTTTTTCATCACCTCTTCATCTCCAGTGAAATGGGGTGCGAAAAACCGGATCTGGAAATTTTTCGCCAAGTGGAAGGAATCACTGGCAAAAAGCCCCCTGAGATTCTCCACTTGGGCGACAGTCATTCCAGGGACTATCTAGGAGCACGCAATGCCGGATGGTCGGCCCTGCTCTACGGCGAACCCAAATTGGAGGAATCTCAGATCACTCATTTTTCCGAACTCCTGGAACATTTACCATGATCGAAGTTCACTGCACGGCTTCCTTGGAGCGACTGCATTCATTGGGTACGGACACTCTGGTAATACGGGCAAATCCGAGAGGTGGATGGTCAGGCTATCTCGATTTCCTGGAAGTTCAGTTTCTCGATCATAAGGATACCTGCGGGCAGATTGAAAAGCTCAATCTATCCTCCAGGCAAAGCACTGGCTTATCCTTTTCTGGATGGGTGGGATTTTTTGGTTATGAGTTTCTCGCCAGGCATTTTGGAGCGACCTTAAGTGCAGATCGTGATCTCAGTATTCCCGATGGATGGTTTGGCAGACCGTCCACTGTGTTGCACATTCAGGAAGGCAGCATTTCAATTGAGTCCACTTTACCTGAAAGAGAGTCTGAAATTGCCAAGCTGATGGAGAATTCATCTTTAGCCGCTCCGCAAAATTTCCTTGCTGACAACCGCCGTTGCAACCTGAGCTTCGAAGAGTACGAAAAGATTTTTCACCAGGCAAGGGAAGCCATCCTCGATGGAGAAACCTATCAGATCAAAATTTCCCAGCGCTTTGAGGCAGAGGCAAAGATCAATCCCCTGCTCGCCTTTGCCAAGTTGTCCGCATCCAACCCTGCCCCGGAATCCTTTCTCTTACAGACGCCCGGATTTTCTCTGGTTAGTTGCTCACCTGAAGTGGTGATTAAAAAAACGGGCAACCGCATCCTGACCCGCCCAATTGGTGGCACCTATGCCCGCAATAGTTCCGGCTCGGATCAATCCGTGATCGAACAATTTCTCAATGACTCCAAGGAAGTCTCCGAGCACAACATGCTGGTGGATTTGGAGCGAAATGATCTTTCCTCCCTCTGCGTACCAGGTACGGTTCATTTGGAAAGGTTTCGGGAGGTCGAAACTTATTCCCACCTCCACCATCTGGTCTCCACCATTCACGGAAAACTAAAACCCGGCACCAGTCTTTGCGATATTCTTCAAGGCATGCTACCCGGGGGCAGTATCACCGGATGCCCCAAGATGAGAACGATGGAATGGATCGACAAACTGGAGCCCTGCTTTCGGGGCCCCTACACCGGCAGCTTTGGAATTATCGAAGACTCCGGGGACCTTCGTCTCAATCTGATCATTCGTTCGATGCTGATTTTGGGAAAGCGATGTTACACTCAGGCAGGCGGAGGAATTGTGGTGGATTCAACACCGGAATATGAATACCGGGAAAACCAGATCAAGGCACAGGCTTTGCTCGATCTACTCTCATGATTTTACTGGTCGATCATCAGGACTCCTTCACCCGCAACCTCGAGCATCTGCTGGCCAGTTTTGATGATGTGGTGGTGCGTGACCGTAAAAAAGTAAACTCCTCCTTACTGGAGGACGCGGACATGATGGTACTATCACCCGGCCCCGGTTGCCCAACAGACTACCCTGAGACTCAAAAGCTTTACCAAAGATGGAGAGGAAAAGTTCCCATTCTTGGAATCTGTCTTGGTTTTCAATTGATGCTTGAGCAGGAGGGAGGATCCATAATCCGCCAGTCCCGTGTGCTCCATGGGGTGGAGACCGATGCCTCCATCGACCCAACTTCCGCCACTTACCAGTCCATGGGCGATGTCTTGCGGGTCGCCCGTTACCACTCCCTGCAAATTGATCCTGCCCGCCTGTCCAAACTCCCTCCCTCGGTTAGGATTACCGCAAAGGATCCAATACGGGGAGCACCCCTTAGTTTTGAGGATTTGAATCGCAAACTCTTTGGCTTGCAGTACCACCCGGAATCATTTTTAACCAAAAGCGGAAATCAGCTGATCGAAAACATTCGTAATGCAAGCTTGGACGACAGAGGGGCAACCCGAATCTCATCCTGAGCCCTGGGGCCGCCCCGGAGCTTTTACCACTTTTCGTGTCTTTGCCGGTCGCAAGACTCCCTTCCTGGATCAGCACCTCGAACGCTTGCTCGATTCCGCGAAGCGACTCCAACTTACTTGGCTTCCCCCACTGGATGAAATCCATAACCGCACCTCTTCCTACCTCGAGGAGTTGGGAAATGACTTTTCTGGACTGGTTCGCATCTGCCTCTTTGAAGACCTCCTTGGCCTAAGTGACCGCCCAGCCAACTCGGATGGCAAACCCGTGGAAGGATGGTTGCTTCACCACCGCCGTCCCGAACCACTTGCGAAATCCACCGCCGAGAAAGATCTCTACGGTGCTCTCTCCGAGCTGGAAGTGGATAAAGAGGACTGGGTAATTATTGACCCCAAGGATAACGACATCCGGGAGACTGCCACCTCCAACCTGATCTTTTGCTCAGGTAATGAATTATTGATTCCCGAAAAATTTATTTTGCAGGGCGTTGTGCTCCGCCAACTGCTCCCCCTCCTCCAGCAAAATTTCCCGGTTACCCGGGGTGCACCCAAAGACAATGATCTTTCCACCTTCAATGAAATTTTACTTTGTGGAAGCGGGCGCGGGGTTGCCCCACTCAATGCCCTATCCGAATTGGGATGGAATTCTTCGGGAAATGAAACATTCAATCAGGTTCGCCAACTATACGATTCTCTGATTGAACAGGCTTGTGCCTGACTATCAATTAAACGGACAAAATATCTCCCTCCGCTATCCCGCGGTCATGGGAATTCTTAACCTCACCCCGGATTCTTTTTCGGACGGCGGACAATTTCTCGCACCTGAAGATGCCCTTACTCATGCTCATGGAATGGCGAAACAGGGGGCCCAGATCATTGACCTCGGTGGTGAAAGTACCCGACCGGGCAGTGAACCGGTAAGCGAGCAGGAAGAACTGGCCCGGGTACTCCCCGTGATCGAGTGCCTCGCCAAAGAGGATTTTATTTTATCGTTGGACACCACCAAGCCTGAGGTTGCCCTCGCCGGTCTGCAGGCAGGCGTTCATATTCTAAATGATGTCTCGGGTGGCAATGAAGAGATGCTCGCCCATGCCTCCCGGTTCCGTTCTGGCTATGTTTTAATGCATGCCCAGGGTACCCCAAAAAATATGCAGGACGCACCCACTTACGAAGATGTGGTCGAGGAAGTCCGGGCATTTTTTGACCAGAAAAAAGATCTCATCCAATCCCTCGATCTTCCACGCCTGTGGATTGATCCCGGCATTGGCTTTGGGAAATCCCTGGATCACAACCTCGCCCTGATGCGTGAACTCGATGAATTCATCGATCCAGCCTGGGGTATCCTGCTTGGCTCCTCGCGAAAATCATGGATCGATCATTTATGCGGAGCCCCAGACCCACTGGACCGGTTGGGAGGTTCCCTATGCTCCGCCCTTGCCGGAGTTGCCCGGGGAGCGGAAATTGTGCGTGTGCACGATGTGGGTGAAACGGTGCAGGCACTTGAAGTGGCAAAGGGACTCGCCCTGATCGACCCAATCGATTAAGATACATCCTTTCTTTTTTGAGCTATGGGAATGATTGTCTTGGAGGATATTGAAGTGATGGCCCGCATCGGGCTGTTGGAGGAGGAACTGTATGCACCGCAGGACTTAACCGTATCGGTGGAAATCGAACATTCCTTTGACCGGATCTCGAAGACGGATGACTTGGCCGATGGGATCGATTACCGGGAAGTCATTGAATTCATCCGTGAATTTTGTGGATCGTACGATGGGAAAACCATCGAGCGCCTGGCTGACCTTCTTTGCAAATCAATCAAAGAAAAATTTCCTTCCGGGCGGGTACATTTGGTTTTGAACAAACCCCGCTATGTCAACAAACTTGGCCTTTCCGCCATTCGTGTAGAGGTTGAACACTGAGATCTATCTCGGGCTTGGGGGCAACCTCGGGGATCCACCCGCCACTTTTCAGCAGGCCCTGAAAAAAATTGGACACTTCGCCAAAGTCACCAAAGTCTCCAAACTGTATAAGTCCAAGCCTTATGGCTTTGCCGACCAGCCGGTCTTTTACAATGCCGCCGCCCAGCTCGCCAGCGAACTCTCTCCCCTCGATCTCCTTGCTCAGTTGCAGGAGGTGGAAAAACAACTGGGAAAAAAAGTAGTCCGTGAAAACGGCCCACGGGTGATCGACCTCGATCTCCTTGTCTATGCGGATGAAGTGATTGATCTGCCCGAACTCACTCTGCCCCACCCGGGTACCCTTGATCGCGACTTTGTCTTAAAGCCACTTGCTGATCTCAATCCTTTGCTCACCCACCCTGCTTGGAACGGTCAATCTTTACAAAGTGCCATGGATCAGCTCAAGGAATGTTTCCTGATCGAAGTGGCTGAAATAATTAAAATTTAGTTTAAAAAACAAACTATCGGTAGCAATAGGTTGATGATAAAAAGTACTAATACATATCCACCCCTCTTAAAAATTTGATTAAAAACCACACCATAGTATCGAAGGTATTTCATTGGGGATTCAGCATTCTCTATGTTTATGGAATGTTAAAACAACTCGATGACATTAGCCAACTGGAGGATGCCAACCTTCTTTTATTTGAGGTAATATTCGCCATAATATTTCTTATCATTGTAATCCTGCGATATCTTTACATGAGACACCAACCGACCTTTGTTCACTCGGTTAAATCATTGCCCAAGGGGCATATATTTTTGGTAAAGACAATTCACTTAAGTATGTACTGGTGCTTTATCATCTTACCTCTTTCTGGTTTGCTTATCGCCCTGCTCTTCTCTCTTGGGATGAAGGATGGATGGATGCAGAATTTTGCAATCGGCTTACATGAATTCTCTGCATCACTGAGTTACATTCTCATTGGAGTTCATATCACCGGTGCCTTTTATTCCCGGATAAAAGGAGAAGGAGTTTGGTCATCTATGGTACCAGTTTGGAACAAGGAACGACCAACATCCAATAAGTTGATTCCACGATTAATCAGTTTGGAAAATGAATTCTTCAATCGTTCAGAAAAGTTTTTTTCTAAATTCAATAAATGACTTTTGACTTTAGTTCTGAACTCAACTCGAGTACACGTCTCTCATTTAAATTATTGATAACAAACATGAAAAACTTTCTTACAATTTTGAAATTCGCTGGAATTCTTTGCACTTTCACGGTTTCTGTAATTGCTCACGATTTGCACGATGGCTTGCGACACTGGGAAACCCCCAGCAAGGACCCGGACCGTATCATTCTTACTTTTCATGGAGATCCCTCCACCAGCAGAGCGGTGACATGGCGTACCGACAACAGTATAACCAAAGCACAAGCAGAGATCGCCGAAATCCAAGATAATTCAAAGTTTAAGGAATCTGCAGTGTCTTTTGATGCGGTAACCGAGCCATTTGATTTGGGTGAGCACAAAGGCAATAAATCTCTGACCGTTCACAACCACAGTGTGGTATTCAAAGAGTTAAAGCCAGACACCAACTACCTCTACCGAGTGGGAGATGGACAAAAGTACTGGTCCGAGTGGATTCAGTTTAAAACTGCCAAACCCGGTTACGGAAAATCCCAATTCGTTTATTTTGGGGATGCCCAGAACGATGTGCTTAATCATTGGTCAAGAGTCATACGCATGGCCTACAAAACTGCCCCCGAAGCCTCCTTTGCTGTACATGCCGGAGATCTGATTAATTTAGCACATCGTGATCATGAATGGGCCCAATGGTTCAAAGCAGGTGGCTTTATCCATAGCCAATGGACCGCTATTCCAGTGGCCGGCAATCATGAGTTTATGCCCCCGGGCAGGGGCATACCAAGGAAACTCTCCATTCAGTGGCGACCACAATTCACTCTACCCGTAGAGGAGCAATTGGACTCATCCCTTCACGAAAGTGTATACACCGTCGATTATCAGGACATTCGTATCATTGTTCTTAATTCCAATGAAAAACTCGAAGAGCAAACCAAATACCTCGAGGAAAAGCTCAAGGACTGTGATGCCAAGTGGAAAATTGTCACCTGCCACCATTCCATATTCTCTCCCGCCAGCGGTAGAGACTTTCGGTTTGGTCGAGAACAATGGAAGCCAATTATTGATAAATACGAAGTCGATCTTGTCCTAAATGGACATGATCATACATACGCCCGCGGTCATGTACCCGTTAGAGAAAAAAGCGGTGATTCCAACAAAATGGGTGCGGTATATGTAACCTCGGTGAGTGGGCCCAAGCAATATTCCCTCAATCCCAAACAATTGGATAGTTACAAAAAGGACGGATACATTGTCGATAAAACGGCCGAGCAAACACAATTCTTTCAGGTAATTACTGTGGAGAACAATTCCTTGGAATACATTGCATACACCGCTTCTGGTAAGAAGTACGATCGTTTCGTTATTAAAAAAGACTTTTCCACAGGGAAGAAATCTTTGCAGGATTAAATCCACTGTAAAGTCTATGGGCTCTACCAAGCATAATAGTAAATTCTCTATTTTACTGCTAATTAGCCTGATATTTCTTTTCCAATACTGGCTATATTCAACACTTGATCATTCCGAGGACGTCGATCTTCGGGTCATGACCTTTAATATTCGCAACAGTTATGCACGGGATGGGGAAAACGATTGGAAACATCGTAAGGAACTGGTCTACCAAACCGTTCGTGATTATTCGCCTGCTATTCTTGGATTACAGGAAGCCAATTATGCCCAGCAAAACGAACTCCTCTCTGCTCTACCCGAGTATGACTTTGTGGGCATAGGTGCCAAGGGAGGAACCAAAGGTCAGTACTGCTCCATCCTCTATCTCAAAAACCACTTCAGGGTTGAGAAGACCGAAACCTACTGGCTTTCCGATACCCCTGCTGTGCCCTCATCCACCTGGGGAAACCATCATCTGCGCATTTTCACCTATGCCCGCCTGGTTGAAAAAGAAACCGGACATATCATCCATACTTACAACTGCCACTTGGACGATGGTTCGAAAAAAGCACGAGAAAAAAGCGTACGACAAATTGGAGAGCATATTCTCCAGCAACCAAGCAATGAGCCTTTCGTCTTCATGGGGGATTTCAATGCTCCCGAAAACAGTGTAACCATTCAACAACTTGGAAATTTCAAAGCACAAAAAGAGGGAACAATCCATCTTGCCTCCGATTCCTTCCGTATGCTCCATCCTCAGAAAAAAGATGTGGGCACCTATCACGGCTACAAAGGTAATAACCAGGGAGATAAAATTGATTCCATTTTTGTTCCACCAGCAACCGAGGTTTTGCAGGCATCCATTGTCAGAACCTCTTCCAATGATCGTTATCCATCCGATCATTTTCCCGTGACAGCCACCCTGCGATTCAAAATAATTAAAGGGCTATGATTCAAAATTGTTTCGCCCTAAAAAAACTTCTCCATCTCCCCGCCCTTTTTCTCCTCGCATCGCTAAGCAATTACGGGCGGGATGCGGCGGACCGCCCCAATCTCATTTTGTTTTTTCTGGATGACAGTGGCTACGGGGATTTCGCCCATAATGGAAACCCCACAATCCGCACGCCCAACATCACTAAACTTACTCAGGACGGGACCAATTTCACCCAGTTTTATGTCACCTCCCCAGCCTGTAGTGCATCCCGTTATTCCCTCCTGACCGGCCGCTACCCAGGACGATCAGGATTAGGCAAATGGGTTATCGGTCCGGGAGCAAAAAAGTATCTCCACCCTAAGGAAATTACCATCGCGGAAGGATTAAAGACCCGCGGATACAAAACAGGAATGTTTGGTAAATGGCACCTGGGAAACCCCAACAAACAAAACAATCAATCCCCCTACACCCTTCCTCCGGCTCATGGGTTTGATGAATGGGAAGGAACCAATGTTTCCCACGATTATGGCAATGCCATGCTGATGAAATACGACCCTACTGGCAAAGACCCTATCCCGGGCTACTCCGTTATCGCCCGCAACTTACCCAAAGAGGATGCGGTTTGTGAATCGCTGACCAGTCGTTCCACCCGGGCAACCCTGTCCTTCATCAAAAAAAACAAAGACCATCCCTTCTTTGTCTATGTTCCCTTCAATATGCCTCACCTCGGAGTCTATGCCAGTGATGCCTTTAAAGGAAAATCCAGGCGTGGATTACTGGGGGATGCGATGGAGGAGATCGATCATTCGGTCGGACAGATTCGTAAGACAATCGAAGAACTTGGACTGACCAAAAACACCCTGATCATTTTCTCCTCCGATAACGGCCCATGGATCCGCTTTCAGGATACCGAGAATCATCCCAATTATGGGGAGGCTCGGCTTCATGTTGGTTATGCCACTCCATTCCGCGATGGGAAAGGATCGAACTGGGAGGGTGGCCACCGGGTACCGGGAATCTTTTGCTGGCCCGGCACAGTCGCATCCAATCCAATCAATCAATCACCCGCCAGCACTCTTGATGTGTTACCCACCATCTTTGCAATTGCTGGGGTGGATGCACCCAAGGATCGAACCATTGACGGTCGGGACATCCGCTCCTTGCTAATGCCNCAAACTCACANNNANCCTCTGCCCGAATTTGAATTTTACTATTCCCATTCCATCAACAAACCATTCGCCATCCGCTTGGGCCCATGGAAGATGCACACCCGCATTTCTTCTCAGACCGGAAATAATTACGGGTTCAATGCGTCGCGATCCACTCCCCTCCTCTTTCAGGTGGAACAGGATTTAAGCGAACGGATTGACCGGGCCAAGGAAGAGCCGGAACTCATTGCCAAGATGATGGCAAAGCTAAGCCAATTTGAATCCCAGGTAAGTAAAGAAGGCACTTTCTGGGATTAACACTAAATCTCGTTGAGCTTAAGAGGGTACCACCATGACGAAACTGGATTCCATAAGCACAAAAACATATCTTTGGCTGGGAATTTTCTTCGGTGTACTGATTTGGTCAGCGATCGAACCAAAGGATCGGCTCACCTGGTTGCTCGAAGCGGGCCCTGCTATAATAGGATTTGTAATTTTAGCAAAGACACGCACCAAATTTCCCCTTACATCACTTCTTTACACATCGATCCTTCTACATTGCATCGTTCTGATGGTCGGAGCAAAATACACCTATGCTGAAGTTCCCCTGTTTGATTCAATTAGTATAATGTTTGGCTGGGAACGAAACAATTACGACAAGGTGGGGCATTTTATGCAGGGATTTGTGCCCGCCTTATTGTCCCGTGAAGTCCTGATTCGCAAACAAGTCGTTCATTCTTCTGGATGGATGTTCTTTATCATTACATCGATATGTCTGGCATTTAGTGCTTTCTATGAACTGATCGAATGGTGGGCAGCTCTTCTGTTTGGACAAGATGCGGATGCTTTCCTTGGCACCCAGGGATATGTCTGGGACACACAATCTGATATGCTGTATGCCCTGATAGGTGCAATATCCTGCCTTTTAATCCTACCCAGTATGCATGACCGGCAATTAAAGTCATTGACCTGACAATCTGGCCACGGTGCATTGATCGCAAAATAAATATCTCCATGATTAAAGCCAGCTCATTTCATGGCCTATTTATTTTCCTTTTTATCTATGTTGGTGCTCTGGCAAAAGATGCACCCCCTAATGTGGTAATTTTCTTTACCGATGATCAGGGAACCCTGGATGCCCATTGTTATGGATCCAAGGATCTTCATACCCCAAANATAGATCGTCTGGCATCTCAAGGAGTTCGGTTTACACAGGCNTATGCCCACTCCGTTTGCTGCCCTGCCCGTGCCATGCTTCTTACCGGTCGCTATCCCCAGCGTGGCGGNNTCAATTCATGGACNCAGGGANACATGAATAAAGCGNGAGGTNCCCATCTNTCNCTTTCCGAATANACCCTTGCGGAAATNCTGAAGGATCAGGGCTACCAAACCGCACTGTTTGGAAAGTGGCACTTAGGGGCAGGAAAAGAGCACGGGCCGACCAGGCAGGGGTTTGATACTTTTTGGGGACACCGNGGAGGGTTNATCGANAACTACAACCATTATTTTTTACATGGTCAGGGATTTCATGACCTTTACGAAGGAACCAACCCGGTGGCGGATCATGCAGGAAAATATTTCCCCGATGAAATGACCAGACGGGCAGTTGATTTTATCCGTAAAAANCAAAAACNNCCCTTCTTTNTGTTTTGTTCCTTCAATCTTCCCCATTACCCAGAACAGTCCGATCCTAAGTTTGATAAATTGTACAAGGACATGAAAGACCCTCAGCGAAAATCCTACGCCAAAGTAATTTCCACAGTGGATGATCGCATGGGTTGGGTNATGAACTGTCTGGACGAGCTCAATCTGTCTGAGAATACCATCATCATTTTTATGTCCGACAATGGCCATTCCACCGAACGCAACCATATACGGGTGGACAATCACCAGAGCGGATTAGCCAAGGGCACCAAGTATGGAGCCAACGGTGGGGGTGGAAACACCGGTAAATGGAAAGGTAACAAATTCACTTACTTCGAGGGCGGACTCCGCGTTCCTGCCATCATTAGTTGGCCAAAAAAAATACCCAAAAATGTAACCCGTGATCAGGTAATCACCGCGATGGATTGGTTACCGACTGTTTGCTCCTTTACCGGAGCAACTCTTCCAGATGGTCTGAAACTGGATGGTCATGACCTGACCGATATTATTCATTCAAAAGATAAACAGTCTAAATACGANGCGNTACACTGGCAGTTCGGAAGTAACTGGGCAGTCCTTCAAGGGGAATGGAAATTAATTGGGCACAAAGATAAGATCAAAACATTGGGAAACCTCAGGGGGCCAAATCCAGAGTCCAAGAATTACCTCAATGAGAAACCGGCACTGGCCAACCAATTATTTGCCCTTCATCAAAACTGGGCAAAAGAGATTCTTGGCGAGTAAATCAGTAGTAAACAGGTTACTGTCTAGATTTTTGAATCCGTTCTTCGGTCGAAGGGTGTGTCTGTAAATATTTTATCCCATCCGCCTCTGAATGGGAATGGGAAAGCTTTTCCAAAGCGTCACCAAGATGATATGCGGGAATCTNAAGTTTTTTCAATAATGCGATGGCAAAATCATCCGCCTCACTTTCGAATTTACGGGAGTAGGAACTGCTCATCAGCAAAGCAGGAAGTGCATTTGTTAACTCAAGCACTCCATCGGTGGCTTCCCCAATTACTAAATAAGAAAATATCAAAAGTACCGAGGACTGTAATATTTGCCTTAAAGAATGACGCTCCACAACATGACCAAGTTCATGGGCAAAAACCGCAAAAATTTCCTCTTCGGACTCCAATAGTTCTATGAGTTCATCAGTAAAAATAATTGACCCGTCTGGTAAAGCGAAAGCATTTGCTCCCAGTTCCTTCCCTTGCCGAAATAGGATACGATAATAATTGTGTTGGTTTTTCGGCATTGAATTTCGAACCATGGTATTAATCTCATCCTGCCTCTGCTGAGATAACTTGGACGGTCCCAATGCAAATTTATCCATGGTATACAATGTGCTCNTGGATGCCTGATCAAGCAGGTCACTGGGTAATCCATTGGCTACTATTACAGACGCATAGGGAAGTCCGACCATAAGGAAGGCCAGGACAGAAATGACCGTCAGTAAAATGGATAGAATTATATAATGAAGTTTTCCTTCGAACCGATGTAACAAGCTGCCGGATTTCCCATGTAAACGAAGCTGCTTTTCAAACAAATCATTCTCTTTTGTTTCAAAATGAGAGGAATCAGGAAAACTTACTTTGCGAGGAATATTTCCCAATCGATCAGATATGATAATTTCATGCAAATTTGCCCGGACCAGTTGATTCTGGTCTTGGTCAAAAACGATGATTTCCTTTCCTTCCAGATTAAGTCTTGCAGGTATTGCTGAGGATGTCTTACCAGACATATAATGTCCGGCAATCCCAATACTCATACCGCTAAATCTATATCAAAAGCTTCTCCAATTTCCTCGCCAACCCCGGATATTTTTTCCGTTTGGTCAGCAATGAAAGAATCTATATTTTCGGCAATTACTTTAGTTTTGGAAATTCTGTACCGAGCATTTCTGACCATGACCCAGGGTGTGGCCAAGCCCAGAGTGATTACAAGTAAAAGGATATTAACCATCCATAACCCAATTAGTTCAAAGGTATCCAACTCACTTTTGAATCGAACCCCTTCCAGTTGAGTATTTTCAAAAATATGATTGGTAATCTTGGAGAACCAATAGGCACCCAATACCCCGACAATTGGATAAATTAAAAAGCCTAGAACTGGACCGAGTAATGCAGCTAAAAGTATAAAGACCACTACCAATAGAATAAATACGACAATGATCATTCCTGCAGTCTTATAAAAAAAGCTCAACTCAGGATTGCAGGAAAATTCTGAGGTGCCGAATCGAATATTTCCAACAAAGAATTCTTTTCGTCTTTTTTCCCACCATGGAAAAAGAATACCCAACGAGACCATTGCCAGGAGATAGCCCCCAAGAAAGATTTTGTAGGCTTCACTAACTTTGCCCTTAAAATTGAAACGCAATCCCCGAAATTCCGTGTTTTGAAATCTGAATTTTAAAGACCTAACAATTACCACAGGCGAAAGCAGAGCAATCAGGATGATAAAACCAATCGACAACTCAGGAGAATAGTTACTAAGCAAAGAATATGATCCCAGGAGCAAAAATGCGATAAGTCTACCCTTCAGGATCGATACTGGGTTTGCAGTATAAACAAATGTCGAACCACCCAGTGTTGTATTACCGTAGAAGTAGTTTGTTGTTCTTACCTTTGCCCATGCTGAATATACACCAAGTGTACAAATGCTCAGCAAAATATTAACTATCCAAATTCCGAAAAACTCACCTCCCTTTCCACTAAATTCCAAGTCACTTCCTGGAGTTGATTTTTGGGATGGTAAATTTTGATCATTCATAATTTTATGTAATTTACATTATAATAATTTTTGATTCATATTTCCAAGAAGCACCACCTATCTTACTCAATTAGTCAATATTTTAATAATTTTAATTACCGGGTTAAATTATTGAACCGTATTTTCTTGGATCCCCGTCACGCAGTAAAAGAGCTAAATNTTCTATCCAATTTCTAATCAGCAAGCTTTGAAAACCCTGTTTTTACCCCTGCTCGGATTGCTCATCCTCATTGCCGGTTTTCTATACTTTGTTACCTTTGCAGGTCTGCCCTACCCTGACCCATCGCCCGAACTTCAGGCGCAATGGCAATATCATGAAAATATATCTTGGATCATTCTTAAAATTGGAGGCTTTGTTCTTTTTGTGGGACTTATAGCCATTCCCTTTCTGCTCAAGAAAACTAGACCTAAGTCCTTAACTAAATAACAGACTTCACCAGAGAAACTAGCTTTAGCACTAGTAAATGGGTTTCATCTGCCAGGCGGAGACGCTTTTCACCTTCAGATCGCCGCCTTTACTGAAAAGACTGACATGGAGATCCTGCGGACCATAGTGATGCCAGCCAACCGCTGCCTGCCGGTCGTTGGCAAAGACCTCGATCAGGTTCTTGTCGATAAAGATCCGCAAGGTGAGGTCTTCGCCTTCCTTTAGTTCAAAGGGAGGGTTGATATAGTCGACGGTAAGAGTCTTCTCCCCCTTGCCCGAAGCAATAGTGAAGCCCCTGTTGCCATCTTCGTCACACAACACCTTGATGCCGAACTCTTTGGCTGTGGAAGCATCCAGGACTATCTCCAATTCCATGGTATCGCCAGAAATGCCCTTCAACATGTGAGTCGTGCCACTTTTGACCGTGAGGTCCGCAACGNTTTTTTTATCCGAGCGGAGCTTTGCTAGTTCACGCAAGGGCTTGATCAACAGGGTGCCATCCTCGGATAGACTAAGCTCGCGGGGCAGGGATTGAATGCCTGACTGGATTTTTCCATTGAGGGAGTCCAGGCTCTTTTTTCTTTGTACTGGCTTGGCCCGTTTGGAAATAATCGTGGTGCACCAGGACCACATCACCCGGCGTCCATCGGGTGTAAGCAGGGACTCGGGAGCAAAAAAGTCCCAACCCGCCCAGTTCATCATACCATGCTGCTCAGGCAGGAATTGCTCGTCCTTAAAATCCCCGATAAAGTACCGGCAACCCAACTTATGGCTGATGTAAAGAAGTACCCACTTATCGCCCAGTTTAAACATATTCGGGCAGGAAATGTCCTCGTCTCGTCCTACCCCAAGTTTCTCTTCGTCAAAATCCGGATGGAGCAACTCGCCGATGTAGTCCCAGTCCTTGAGATTCTCGGACTTCATAATCACTGGGGATTCCTTGCTGCTGCGTGCATTGACTCCATAGTAGATACCATCATTGATCCAGATATCGGGATCGAAGTAAGGCATACTCGTCATTGGATTCCCATGCTGGTCGTGTGGCATCATTTGATGGGGCTTGCTCCATTGGTCCAGATTGTCGTCCAATGCATAAGCAATCCAGTTCCGCTTCGATCCTTGGCCGTGATAAACTATAGACGGACGACCGTCTTTGGTAAAAAACCCCGTTCCACTGAACATTCCATGACCCGTGGTTTTTGGTCCCAGAACAGTCGGGTGCCATTCCCAGTGCACCATGTCCTTACTGGAAACATGTGCAAATACGAAACCGCTACGGTTTCTGTAAATGTAGTGCAAGTGGTATCGACCGTTCCAGAAAAACGCAGGATTGGGATCTCCCGGAAAGGCATTACCGGGACCAGGATGAGCCAGGTGATAGGTCAGCCAGGTAGCGGGCGGATTCTGCGGGATGGCAGGGGTTTCGAATTTTCCATCGTTGGCCAATGCATTGTTATTCGAAAAACAGAATGCCGCAGTGACCAAAAGTAAAATAGGGCTAAAGTTTGTAATGTATTGAAACATAAATTATCGGTTATTCATTTGGCGTGGTGGAAAAGGTTGAATAATTGTGGACATGTATACTGCGTCAATTGATGGGTGACCACAGTTTCAGGACAGTAAAATTTTAGAAGGGCTTATTTAAACATTACCTGAAAAGCCACAAAATCAACACCGCATATTGCGTATAATTTCTGTGGTATCACGCCATTACAGCTCCTAACCAAGCGGGCGATGAGTGCGTATATCGACAGAATAAATACGCAATATTTGCGTTTAAATGAAAGGATGTCGGCTATTAGTTAAATCATCTTTGAATGTTTCCATGCATAAAGACAATAAATGATACTTTTCTGCCAATGAGCGGGATGAAGTATTGGTAAAAAACTGTTATTATCAAAGCCCCCTAAATCGTCAGCCATAACTATTTTTTAAACTTTCCGCGTGATGACTGCAGATGAAAAGACAATTANTACAAAGACAAATGCGNATTCCATGAGACTACTACTCGCCCTTACCCTCATCACCACCGTGAGTAGTGCACCGGGCGAGAGTGATGTTGCCCTGCTGGGGCAAAGGATCCAGCCCCCGGTACAGTCCTTATTCTACAAAGCAAAACACAACGAAACCGGCAACATGTGGGACGTGTGGCTCTACCATCATGAAGACACATACTTCCTGTACTACCTCGCAAATGCCGGCCCCAGACGTACTAAAGGACAACCCTGGAACAACATCTCACTGGCCACATCGCCTGACGGTGTACATTGGACAGAGAAGGGGCCGATCCTGAAAAAGTCTGAAGAGGCCACCTGGATGGGTACAGGCTCAACTTGGAAATCACCCACCTTCGACCAGGACGGCAAATTCTACATGAATTTCTCTGAAGAGACCGGCGATCGTCAAAACATCTACTTCGCCGAATCGAAGGACCTTCTCAACTGGACCCGACTGGAGGGAGAACAATACCGGTTTGTACAGGACGAACGCTGGTACAAGAAAAATGGCCGTTGGGACTGCATCTGGACCCTGCCCAAACTGGGTGGTGGGTTTTACGGCTACTGGACAGCCAGTCCGCTTTCCGAAAACAGCAAATTCGGCTTTGGCGAATCGGACGACGGTCTGCGCTGGAAAGCACTTGAACCTCCCAAAGTATCAGGTGTGAACCGCAAACATTCAGAAGTGGGGGCCGTAGAAAAGATTGGGAACAAGTATTACATGTTGTTGGGGAACTACTCCCCCTACATGGTGACGCTGACTGCCGATCACCCAGAAGGTCCCTTTCGCGCAGCAAAGAAGAATTTCAATGTGTTGACGGGGCACACATATTTTTGTCGCTTTTTCCCGCACCCGACAGATGGAATGCTCGTCTGCCATTTCACTAGAGCCCGGAACAACCAGGTTTCTTTTGCCCCTTTAAAAGATGTGCGTATCGACAACGAGGGAACGCTGCGCCTTGGATGGTGGAAGGGGAATGAGAAGATGAAGCACCATTCCGTCAAAGTTGAGAAACCTGACGACACGACCAAGACCATTGCGATACTTGGAAATTCGTTTGATTTAAAAAGGGGAACGATTCTTGAGGGGAACTTGAGGCTGCCAAAGGACAAGAATGCGCATCGTAGCGGGTTGTACATTGAGTGTGTGAACAATCAGGCAGCGGGCGTGCTTATGGATCACGCGGGCGTGGCGGAACTGGGCCCGATGCAGGCCGATGGCTCATTTGTCAAAGTTCGAAAACGCCACAATCGCTATCAGAAAGGTGTCGAGAAACGTGTCGATCGTGAGATGACATTCACAAACCCCGCACGGTTTCGCTTGCTCCTCAAAGGCTCTCTTATGGAATTCTATCTTGATGATATCCTGATCGAAAGCTTCGCACTGCCCGCAGAGGCTAGCGGCCGTATTGGAGTCATTAACTCAGCAGATACTCTGGGAACACTGAAAGCGTGGAAATAATGAAATACATTATGAATAAAGTTCGCATCATCATGCTACTTTCCGTAATGGCTACTCACTGGGCAGCCCCTGCCAACGCCGAGGAATATCAAGACTCCGTTGTCAGAGTAATGACCTACAATGCCTGCCGTGGGGCAACCTACCAAGGGCAACCCCTGTCCCAATCAGCCAGGATGATCGAACTGGCAAAGGCGGACATTGTGGGCATGCAGGAGATCGGAGATAATATTCCAAAATTGGCAGAACTACTCGGATGGAATCATGGCAGTTCTTTTCTTACCCGTTATGAAATTGTCGATCAGGCCCGGGGCATAGGNAAAAGACCATGGTATGGGATCAAAGTAAAAATGCCTTCGGGGCAGCATGCCTATGCCTTCAACGCTCACCTCCCCAGTGGTCCCAACCAGGCCTATCAATTATTGGGCCTCAAAGGTGGCTACCGGACCTATCCCAAAATTGATACCGAAGAAGAGGCGATTGCNGGGGCAAAAAAAGGACGGGGGAAGTATATCGACCGCTTGCTCAAGCTCATGAAAAGTTTTGTGAAAACGGATGATCCTATTTTTGTGGTGGGTGATTTCAATGAGCCCTCCCATCTGGACTGGACGGATGCCGCGGCCAAAGCGGGCCACCACCCCATGAAAGTGGCTTTCCCCACCTCCCAGAGGATGATTGAGGCAGGCTTTACCGATTCGTACCGTANNATACATCCCNACGAGGTGGCCAGGCCCGGTCTNACCTNGTCCCCCGTNNACGAACCCNNACATCCCGATCATCACTTGATGCGCATTGATTATGTGTACTTCAAAGGCAAGGNTGTCGANGNNACTNACGCAAAGATTGTGGGGGAAGACAACGAGCATGCGGATATTGTGGTATCCCCCTATCCGTCGGACCACCGGGCCGTGGTGGCTACCTTCACTCTTACCGAAACTTCAAAATAAAAAACGATTATGCAAAACGCCCTGACAACCAAGATGATTATTCGTACCTTCCTATCTATCTACTGTATATGTATTGGCTCTCTATTCGCGTTTGCGGAAACTACCAGGACGAAGCCAAACATTCTCTTCATCATGGCAGATGATCTGGGCAAGGAGTGGATCAGTTGCTACGGAGCCGAGGATATTGAAACTCCCAATATTGACGCCCTAGCAGCAGGTGGCATGAAGTTTAACAATGCCTATTCCATGCCGGCGTGCACCCCCTCGCGCACAACCCTGCTTACAGGGAAATATCCCTGGCGTACGGGATGGGCAAACCATTGGGATGTTCCGCGTTGGGGAGTTGGATACTTTGACTGGAAGAAAAAGGAAAACACCACTTTTGCCCGGCTGATGAAGGAACTGGGCTATGCCACCGCCGCAGCGGGAAAATGGCAGATCAATGATTTCCGCATCGAGCCAGAGGCCATGAAAAAGCATGGCTTTGATGACTGGGCGATGTGGACAGGTGCGGAGTCCTCCCCGGATGAAGAGCATGCAAAGAAATCAACTAGGCGTTACTGGGACCCTTACATTCATACCAAGAAAGGCTCGAAAACATATAAAGGGAAATACGGTCCTGATCTATACACCGACCACATGATTCAATTTATGCGTAAGCACAAAGAGGATCCGATGTGTATGTACTTCCCCTTAGCTCAGCCCCATACACCCGTGGCTCACACTCCAGATGAACCCAATGCACAGGGGGTTCTTGGTAAACATAAAGCGATGGTTCGATACATCGACAAAATGGTTGGTCAATTGGTCAAAGAGATCGATGCCCTCGGCATCCGTGACCGAACGATTGTCATCTTTACCACCGACAATGGATCGGCTGCTCCTCCCCGCGGGGTTATCGGTAAGCGCAATGGCAAAGAGGTGGTGGGATCCAAAGGAACCGAACTGGAAGCTGGGGTATGCGCCCCTTTTATTGTCAATTGTCCGGGCTTGGTACCCGCCGGAATTGAGAGTGATGCACTGACTGATTTTTCCGACATGCTGCCAACATTTATTGATCTGGGCNGGGGACAGTTGCCCAAGGATTTTGTGACCGATGGATCATCCATTGCTCCCCTGCTTCTTGGCAAAGCCAAGGATACTCAGCGTAAATGGATTATGGCCCTGGGGTACGGTGCTGCTAAACTTACCAAGGAGGGTATCCGGCCTTCCAAGACTTTTTCCACCCGGGTGATCCGGGACAAGCGCTTCAAAGTCTGGGTATCGAACCAAAAGAAAATCATTCGTCTGCATGACTTAAAAAATGACCCATGGGAAGAAACCAACCTGATTGGAAGCGAATTGGCCTCACATCAAAAAGCCATCAATAAATTTCAGGCAGTGGTAGACTCCCTACCCAATAAGGATGCTCATCCATCCTATACCCCCAGGGCAGNAAACCCATGGGATAGAAAGTAATGATCAGCATTCTGAGTTTTGAATTTTTTTATTAAAAGGCCCACCGGTTGATATTGGCAAAAATTGAAAAAGGAAAATCCACCCGCTAATCACTTCCATTCTTGAAGACATGAGATGTAAAAGCTCTTTATTTTTAGTACTCTTAAGTTCAGCCNGCCTGCTGATCTCTCCCGCAGAAGCGAAACAACTCAATGCACGCAATGCCAGTAAGGCCGGCAAAAAGGAACAGTATGCAGGTTCCATCCCCAAGCCCACATTGAGTGAGGTAGCCTACGGCACGCACGAGCGCCATGTGCTTGATTTTTGGAAAGCAGATTCTGACAAACCAACCCCACTCGTATTTGTCATTCATGGCGGAGGCTGGAAGAACGGCAGCAAGGAACGGCTTAATCGTTTTGTCGATGCACCTGCCTTATTGGAAGCGGGTATTTCCCTAGTGGCAATCAACTATCGTTATACCAGTCAGGCCAACGGTTTGGAACCACCCGTCAAAGCTCCCTTGTATGATGCGGCCCGTGCCTTGCAGTTTGTCCGCAGCAAGGCAACTGAGTGGAATATAGACAAGACACGCATCGCAGCAGCAGGAGGTTCCGCCGGTGCCTGCACCAGTCTATGGTTGCTCTACCACGATGACCTTGCCGACCCCAAAAGTGATGACCCAATCGCCCGTGAATCCACCCGTCTCTACTGTGCCGCCGTCAATAACGCACAAACCACTGCCGACCCTCAGCAAATGAAAGAGTGGACCCCAAATAGCAAGTATGGAGGGCATGCTTTTGGAATGAACAGTTTTGACCAGTTCCTAGCCGAGCGGAAAAACATCCTACACTGGATACAGGAGTATTCTCCTTATCTATTGGCCAGTTCAGACGACCCACCCGTTTACCTGCATTACAAAGGACCACCCCCGGCGATCGGAAAACCTCAGAAAGACCCCACCCATACGGCCAACTTCGGGCTCAAACTTCAGGAGCGCTGCGAGGAACTTGGTTTGAGTTGTGAACTTGTCTATAGGGGTGCCAAAAAGATAAATCACCAAGACGCCACCGCGTATCTCATTGCCTCTTTGAATTCTTCCTCTGGAAGGCAATGAAATTTCTTAAATATATTGGATGGTTTCTCATTGTAACCGGTTTATTCGGATTTGGAGTTACCTTGGTTGATTATATTTCTTTGCAGCCTCAAGATTCTGCTTCAGGGATGGCTAAATCGATCAGCGGATCTCTTGGCCCCGCAACACTTGGAAGTTTATCGATTTTGATTGGGCTTGTAATCATTTTATTCGTTTGGATTCGCTCAAAAAAGCAAGGGTATTCAGAAATAAATTACAGCAAATAAGCATTGTGAGCTTTCAATTTTTCGATTTTACCCTGACGATCCAATTTCGTGTTTCTTTTTAAGTGATTGGCAATCACCATACTCAAAAAAATTACTAACCTATAAATACCTATGAGCCCAAAATTACTAATCGCTTTTCTTCTTCTGCCCTTTTCTTTTGCCCTGGCCATACCTGAAATTGCGGGCCCCATCACTGGTGATGTCCGGGCCGATGAAGTAACCCTATGGATGTACGCTCCTCCAAAGTCCAAGTGTACTTTCAGTTATCGTGCGGAAGGTTCATCCAAGAAGAACAATAATAAGACGGGCAAACTCACTGCCCTATCCAACCAGGCAGCAAAGGTTCCCGGGCAGATATTCAAATCTACCATGAATGGTCTGTCACCCGATACCCGCTACCAGTACGAGGTTTCCATAGATGGAAAGACTGACCCAAAATGGAAAGGATCATTCAAGACTGCACCTTTAGATGGCACACCCACTGCATTCAGGTTGGCGATTACCTCTTGTATGAAAATTGGAAAACCCCAAGGCTCCTGGAATATCCTCCTTGAGGAGCAGCCGGACCTACACCTGACCGTGGGTGACACTCACTATGCAGACACCACAAATCCGACCGTGCAACTGGAACACCATCTAACATACCGCAGGGAAAAGGAGTTTGCCAAGGTACTCCAGCAGGTTCCTACCTATGCGATCTGGGACGATCATGATTTTGGCCCCAACAATTCCGATGGTACCGCCAAGGGAAAAGAGTTCTCCCTGGTCGGTTGGAAACAGGCATGGCCCAATCCACCCTCCGGCACATCCAATGCTCCAGGTGCCTTTTTTAAATTCTCCCGTGGCGATGTTGATTTTTTTGTGGTCGATGGCCGCTACCATCGATCGCCCAATGGTCTTCCGGATGATGACAAAAAGCGCATGCTGGGTGATGCCCAGTTTGCATGGCTCCTGGAAGGGCTTAAAAATTCCAAAGCCAAGTTCAAAATTATCGCCTCCGGAAGTGTGCTTCACCACAGCAAGGGGGATGGATGGCATATCTTTAGCTTTTCCAGGCACCGCCTTTTTGATGCCATCAAAAAAGAAAAAATTTCGGGAGTTATGTATATTGGTGGCGACATACACAAATCCTTGGTCTGGCAACATCACGAATCCGACCGGGTGGGCTACCCCATCATAGAGATCATATCCTCCGGGGTCACCAATGGTAAAGACTTGAGCTTTGCCACCATTGATTTCGACACCACCGTGGACGACCCAACCGCCCGGGTCCGCATCATTTACGGCAGAGGCGAAAAAATTAACACGGATAAGACCTGGAAACTCTCCCAGTTATCCCACGCCAACTAATGGTTAAAAAGTTTTTCCTTATTTCCTCTTTACTCCTAGCGACACTGCTGGCCGAGGCCAAGCGTAGAGTGCCTGCAAAGGTGTTGCCGGTCAAAGTGGGAGATATCGAATTTTCGGCCCCGCACCTAAACGGTACGCAAAAGCAAATGGGCTTCATCGAAGCCCGTGATCTAAAGAGTGGGAAGATAATCTGGAGCCGTCAGATCTATACCGTGAAATACGATCCCGATCTGGAAGGTGATGTTCAGGATGTATTCATTAAAAGTATCACCGTTGAGGGAAATTACCTCATCATCACTAACGAGAGGAATTCAAAGTATCAATTGGACCTGAACAGTCTCGGAGTAAAAGTAATCAAAGGATCATTGGTGGAAGAAACCAAATTTAACCGTTAAAAAAAATGAGAAAAACAACAATTGTGACTATATCCCTATTAATAAAATTCTTAGCATTAATTGGTCTATCCCCCGCCTTGTTTGCCGAGAGCATTGTGGTGATGTCATACAACATTCACCGCGGTGGCATTATCCACAAGAAACAACCCCTCTCCCAAACTGCCAAGGGGATCCAGTTGGCCAAGGCCGACATTGTTGGGGTACAGGAAACACGTTCTCCCAGGGGAGACACCTTGAAGGATCTTGCAGAGTTGCTCGGGTGGAATCATGACGAGGGGAGCGGCATCGTGACCCGTTATGAAATCGTCGAAAACTTTAAAGGTGGCAAAGATTACAAAGGCGGCATCAAAGTTAAGCTCCCTTCAGATAAGCATGCCTACATCTTTAATCTGCACCTCCCATCCCACCCCTACCAACCCTATCAGCTTCTGGGCATCCGCCCCGGATGGCACAAGCACACCAATAATATTACCTTTATCAAAACCGAGGCAGAGACGATTGAATGGGCCAAAAAAGCACGCGGCAAGGACATTGCTAAACTTTTAAAGCAAATTAAAAGCCTCCCCAATAAAGAGGCGCCCGTTTTTGTGGTGGGAGATTTTAATGAGCCTTCCCACCTGGACTGGACAGAAGCCGCTGCAAAGGCCGGACGCCACCCCATCAAAGTCGCCTACCCAACTTCCACCGAAATGGCCAAGGCTGGTTTTAGTGATTCGTACCGCACCATCTATCCGGACGAGATGAAAAACCCTGGCATCACCTGGTCCCCTGCTTACCAAGGTGGTGATCCCCGGACCCATCATGACCGCATCGATTTTGTCTACTTCAAGGGCAAAGGCTTGGAAGTAAAAGAGGTAAAGATCCTTGGGGAAAACGAAGAGAACGCGGATCTTGTGGTAAGCCCTTATCCCTCTGATCACCGTGCAGTGGTGGGGACGTTCACACTGATTGATGGAGAATATCCAGTTCCAGCTTGCGATCCATTAAAATTAAGGGCTCCAGATAACAACCCAATTAAAGTAAGCGAAGGAAGATGAATTTACCAAGGAAACTAATCTTTCTGTTGGAGATGGCATTATCCACCACCGTATATGGCTCATGAATAAAACCTACTTACCAAAAACCATACTCTTCGCAGGGCTCCTGTTTTCAGGGTTGTCCTTCAGCTTGTTTGCAAAACCCGCAAAGGGAGACCCAAGCAATCCCACCAAACTTCGGGTGATTGCTTACAATGTTGCCTGTGGACAATGGGCCACGCCTGAACGAATCGCCCAGGAACTTAAGGCACTCAAGCCGGATATTGTTTTACTCAGTGAAGTGCCCAAAGCGAACCGTGGAAAAAAGGTGAAGGACTGGTCACTGCGCTTGGCGGAAGCGCTCGGCCTGGATCACGTGCATGTCGGTACGAGTTCATCCGCGGGGCACAAGTCGCCCAAGTGGGGTGATCCCACTGGAAACTACGGTGGTAAGTTCAAATCCATTCTCAGCCGAACCCCTCTCACCGGAGGCAAGGACATCGAGGTGGAAGGAAGTGGTTGGAAACGTGCCAAGCCGGTTCGGGCGGAAACAGTTATCGGTGGCAGAAAGTTCGCACTCTACTCATTGCACTTGCCGGGATTCGCGCACCACAGCAAAGCACCTACGAAAATCGAAGCCTGGGAGGGCTCCAAGCACAAGCAATTGGCGGAGCACATCAAGGCAGAGGATGCGTCCTGCCACATCATCGTCGGGGGGGATTTCAATGAATGGACCGATGGCCTGGTCATGCGCTCTCTCCTGAAAGATACCGGGCTGAAGAACGCGACCAAAGAACAATCCATCGACCACATCCTCTACAGCACCAGGGGCGCGGTCAAACTGCTCGACACCAAACGGGATTGGGGCCCCAAGAACCAGAATGAAGCCAACTTGAAAGCCGAGGGCTGCCTGTCTGACCACCCCTGGGTTTATTGCGAGCTCGAGTTCACCACTTCCAGCAGTTCAGAATAAAAGACAGACGATGCAAGCAGAGAGAACCATCCAATATCGAATAACCGTATTCGCACTATTCTGTATCGCATCCGTAACGGTGGCTTCCGCCATAGAGCAGAAACCCGCCACGGCGGGCCGGCCCAACATCCTCTTCATCATGGTCGATGACCTGGGCAAGGACTGGGTCAGCTGCTACGGGGCGGATGATATCAAGACTCCGCATATCGATGCTTTGGCCAAAGGCGGCATGAAGTTTCACAATGCCTACTCGATGGGGTCCTGCACACCGTCACGCACAACACTACTGACCGGTAAGTATCCATACCGCACGGGCTGGGTAAGCCACTGGGATGTCCCTCGCTGGGGAGTCGGCTATTTCGACTGGAAGAAAAAGCAAAACACCACCTTTGCCCGCCTGATGAAAAACCTCGGCTACGCCACCTGCACCGCCGGCAAGTGGCAGATCAATGACTTCCGGGTCGAGCCACACGCTCTTAAGAAACACGGCTTTGATGACTGGGCCATGTGGACGGGTTTTGAAACCGGCAACCCACCGAGCGACAAACGCTACCACGACCCCTACATCAACACCCCGGAAGAGGGCAGCCGCACCTACGCCGGGCAATTCGGCCCCGATATCTACACCCAGCGCCTGATCAAGTTCATGCGCGTGCACAAGGATAAACCGATGTGTCTCTACTACCCCATGCCGCTGCTGCACTCACCCTTTGTGGCCACCCCGGAGGAACCGAATGCCAAGAGTTTACTCGACCGGCACAAGGCCATGGTGCGCTACGTGGACAAAATGGTGGGCCAACTGGTCAGCGAGCTGGACGCCCTGGGCATTCGTGAGCTCACCATTAACTTTTTCTGCAGTGACAACGGAACGAACAAACCGATCACAGGCTCACTCAATGGACAAAAGATCCAGGGAGCAAAAGGCGAGCAGACCGAGGCCGGCGTTTGCGGGCCCTTCATTATTAATGGGCCGGGTCTGGTGCCCGCCGGAGTCGAAACCGATGCCTTGACCGATCTCTCCAATATGCTGCCGACCTTGGTCGAGCTGGGCGGTGGCAAGGTGCCCGAGGATCTCATTGTCGATGGCAAGTCCATTGCTCCGCTGATCCTGGGCAAAGAGAAGGACTCCCCGCGCGATTGGATCATGGCCGTCAGTTTTGGTCGTGCAAAGCTCGATGAGCAGGGTGTCCGGCCCGGCAAGGATTTTGTCAAACGGGTCATCCGCGATAAGCGCTACAAGGCATGGGTTAACACCAACAAGCGCATTGATCGTCTGCATGATCTGCAGCAGGACCCGAAAGAAGAAACCAATCTGATAGATAGCAAGGCGGAAGAGCACCAGCAAGCCCTCGCTAAATTCCAACAAGTCGTCAACACCCTGCCCGATAAGGACGCCCGCCCCTCCTACGAACCCCGGGCCGCAAATCCATGGGATAGGAAGATGGGCAAGGCAAAATAGCCAAATGCAGTTGTATGAATGTTATGAAGAAGGCCATGAACATAGCCCGCGCGATCGCGATCTTTTTCGTGATCGGTGCTTCTGGCGCAAACCTTGCCCACGCAGAAGAATCTGTTGTTAGGGTCATGACCTACAATGCCTGCCGAGGTTGCACGGTGCAGGGGCAACCCTTGTCCCAGTCAGCCAAGCTGACCGATGCAAAGATCGTGGGGGAAGACAAAGAGCATGCGGACATTGTCGTTTCTCCTTACCCCTCCGACCACCGCGCTGTGGTGGGGAGGTTCACGCTGCCCAGCGAACGAAAACCGGAGTAGCTGGATACGAACCATGAATAGAATGAGCATCATTCAATCCACCTTGTGCGCCGCAGTGTCGCTGCTGGCCTTGCACCCATCCGCAAAAGTCACTGCCGGGGAAGTCACCCAGCCCGACATCCTGCTGATCATGCCCGATCAATGGCGGGGTGATACACTCTCCATTCTCGATTGCGTAGGTGTAACCACGCCACAACTGGACCAGCTCGCTGGTGAGGGTGCGCTCTTTCGCCGGGCCTATGCCACCGTGCCCTCCTGCATTCCTGCACGCTACGGCTTTCTCACCGGGCTTTTCCCTCAGACCAGCGGAGTGGTGGGCTTTCGGGCCAAGCCAATCACCGTACCCACCCTACCCAGTATGCTCAGCAAAGCAGGTTACCACAGCGTACTGGTGGGCAGGAACATGCATCAGTTAGAGGCAAGTGGTACCTGCGGTTACGACCAAAGAATCCTCGGTTCCACCTACATCGATAATGATGAATATGGTAAATTCTTCAGGCAAATGGCTCCACAAACTGGAGGTATCCTGAAGCTGGTCAATACGATGGGAATTTAGTTTAACAATTGGCAGGCCAAGCCCTGGCCACTAAAGGATGAATGGCACCCAACGGAATGGGTGATCAACCGCTCCTGCGATATTGTCGACCAAAGCGATAAGGCAAAACCACTCTTTCTCACAACTTCCCTTTATGCCCCACATCCTCCTCTTTTTCCTCCTGAAAAATACTATCAGGACACCCTGAAGAAAGACCTACCAAGCATTGCCCGGGGCAACTGGGTGAATTGGGAAAAACTCAGCCCCAAGGGTGATCAGGCAGGGCAACGCGTACTGCTCGAGGGCGAGGCCTTGCACCAGGCCCAGGCAGGGTATTATGGGCTGATCGATCATATCGACGAGCAGATCGCCCCTCTCATCCGGGACTTTAAGACACGCAGTGAAAAAGCGGGAAGACCGTGGGTGATTGTCTTCACATCGGACCACGGGGAAATGCTGGGGGATCATGGCTACTTTCGCAAATGCGAGCCCTTCGAAGGTTCGGCCAATGTTCCCTTTTTGATTACCGGATCAAAACAGATGGACTTTGCCCAAGGAATCCGCAGTGAGCAGTCCGTTTGCCTGGAAGACCTCATGCCCACCCTGCTCGCCATGGCCGGCTCCAAGATTCCCGCTCATCTGGACGGGGCGAATTTGTTGCCCACTCTGCGTGGAGAGAATCAAAGAATCCGCGACTGGTTACACTTTGAACACGCCAGGTGCTACAGCGAGGAGCAGGCATTCCAGGCACTAACCAATGGCGAGTGGAAATATATCTGGCGCCCCAGCAGTGGCCGTGAGCATTTGTTCAACCTTGAACAGGACCCGCTGGAGGAGAGGGATCTATCCAAGGTAGAGGCCCACACGGACATGTTATTGGAGTGGCGGGCGAAGCTCATCAATCGTCTCAAAAACAGACCGGAGGGCTTTGTTCAGAATGGCAAGCTCATCGCAGGCCGCCCCTACGAGCCATTGAACGCAGGCACTCTCAGAAAATAATTATCAACCAAATAAGAAATCGAGAACGGCTCTTATGATCATCAAATTTTCATCCATTACACTCTTCATTCTTTGCCATGTTATTTGCCTGGCAGATGTGCCCGGCAATCAAAAGAAAACCGGCACATTGACTGTGCAGCAGGCCGCTGAAATGGTTAAGAAGGCGAATGAAACACAGCAACCTGAACTAGACCTAAGCTGGCTGACGTCAATTGATCAAGATGTCGCCAGGGAATTGTCTCATTACGGGGGCCAGAGGCTCTTTCTTGATGGCCTGACATCGATTACCCAAGAGGTGGCTCATGAACTGACGAAGGTTCAGCCTGGTCGTTTTGGTTGGTACACAAAGGGGGATGATACAAAAACACCAAAGAAAAGTCTTAGTCTCGATGGTCTGACTGCAATCACCAAAGAGGTGGCACGCGAATTGGCCAAGTGTAATGGCGAACTGAACCTTAATTATGTCAAGTCAATGGATAGCGGAGTGGCTCGTGAACTAGCAAAATTCAAAGGCTCATTTTTGAACATTCAATTCCTCGAATCAATCGCCCCGGAAGATATGAATGTCCTGAAGGACGGTCTTAGGAAGCCTGGTTCTGAAAATTCATACCGGTCTATGATGGGCTATAAACTTAAAGACGGCACCATGGTCAAAAAGTGAAATGGGAAAGTAATTGAATACCGTAAGGACGGTTCGAAGATCAGAGAAATCGACTACAATTACGGTGGTGTAACTTTACGAATGGAATGGGATGAAGCGGGCAACCTGGTAAAAGAGGAGACCTATCCCGTTCACAATCCCAGGGGTGTAAATGAGCAAAGCTTTGAAACAAACGAGGTCACTGACCTTGACAGGGAAAACCCCGATTTTGACCTAAGTTTTGACAACGAGGGTTTTGCTCCTGAACGGAAATATCCATACAAAGACTTAACCTTTCGCGAGGGGGCAAACAAAGAACGTATTGCTTACGCCAAAGGAGAGGAGGAGCCTTTTACAGGTGTCGGGGTCTCACCAAAACGCAAAGGATCACTGGGATGGGAAACTCGTTTTTTGAACGGCAAATTGCATGGGAAGAAAATCCTATTTTATAATGATGGTTTCATAGCTAGAGAAGAAACTTACTTGAACGGCGCACTTCATGGAAAAACGATCGGTTGGCACGGTCCGAACCGCCCAAGTTGGGAACGTCAACACATCAACGGCAAGCAAACCAGTTACAAGCATTACTATCAGTCTGGTTCAAAGTGGATAGAAACCAGTTTCAAAGATGGTAAGCCAGTGTTGAAATCAACATGGGATGAAGACGGCAACCTCATAGAGTCAGAGACTTACTGATATTCGATCCCACTGTACTGATTAATAATTTAAAGCATTGGAGATAATGAATCTAAGGACGAACTTATGAAAAAAACACCCTCTCTCATCGCATTCACCCTATCTGTGTTACTCCCTGTTAGCTTACTCTTCTCGGCCAATTCAAAAGAACCCAATATCCGTAGTAAAAACAACAGTAAGAAAAAAGCCGTCGCAAAACTCGACTGGTCGAAGGTCAAGGTGGGTGACGTTTATGCATCAAAGAGCGCGCCAGCTGGGAAGTTTAGCTTTGCGGCGGATATGGATGAAAAAGGGTACCTGTTTGTGCAGGTTGGAGACAGCGAGGCCGTGAGCTC
Organism: Opitutia bacterium; assembly: GCA_002686835.1. Taxonomy (GTDB): domain Bacteria; phylum Verrucomicrobiota; class Verrucomicrobiia; order Opitutales; family Seribacteraceae; genus Chordibacter. The sequence continues at coordinate 30,528 of NYYP01000013.1, forward strand.
TCAAACAGGCGGTCATTGGATAAGCAAGTGGCCTGCCGAAGATTTAAGCGTCGGTTTCGATCATGGGAGTCCGGTAGACACCAAGTCGCCTAAAGAAAAATTCAAAGGCAAGCTGCTAAAGTTGAGCGTAATGATTTGAGCAGCGATCGAAAAAAATTATAAAAGGGAAATACCATGATCACAAAAAAAATGAAAACCATCCTAACGGTAGCTGCACTGGCCTTTGCCGGTCAGTTGTTCGCCGGTGAAGCCACCACAAAAAGCCCCAACGTGATAGTAATTTTCACCGATGATATGGGCTATGCCGATGCGGGTTGCTATGGCGCGCAAGATATCAATACCCCCAACCTCGACCGCATGGCTGCTGAAGGTGTTCGCTTTACCGATTTTTATTCAGCAAATGCCGTGTGCTCACCATCGCGTGCTGCGATGTTGACCGGACGTTATCCCACCCGCTGTAAGGTGCCAGGAGTCTTGTTTCCTCGCGACTCCCATGGCTTTCCCCCCACAGAGGTGACCATTGCAGAAATCCTCAAGAACGCCGGATACGCGACGGCTTGTATCGGCAAATGGCACCTTGGGCACAAGCCTGAGTTTCTCCCTACTCGGCAGGGGTTTGATTATTATTGGGGGATTCCTTACAGCAACGACATGTGGATCGATAAAACAGCTCCGCTGGCATCTGATCTGAAGCTCAACGGCGGGGCGACGGTGGAGAAGATCCGATCTGGAGCCTATTCGAAGAAAGGCGGCGGCTTAAAAAGTCCCCATGAAAAATTTAAATTACCGCTAATGCTCAATGAAGAGGTGATCGAGTTTCCGGTGAATCAGACGACCCTGACCCAGCGTTATACCGATGAAACCATTAAGTTTATCAAAACTAATGTAAATAAAAACAAACCGTTTTTTGTCTATCTGCCGCACGCGATGCCCCACATCCCCCTTGCTGTAACCAATCCATTCCGGGGCAAAAGCAAGCAGGGCTTCTACGGAGATACCATTGAAGAACTGGACGCCAATGTCGGCCGTCTGCTGAGGGCATTGAAAGAATTGAATATTGACGACAATACTCTGGTCATGTTTACCTCGGACAACGGCCCCTGGCTTGGGTTGGGGGAGCTGAGCGGAAGCGCCAAGCCTCTGAAAGGTGGGAAATTTTCAACTCATGATGGCGGGCAACGTGTACCAATGATCATCCGCTGGCCCGGGAAGGTGGCTGCCGGCAGAGTATGTACCCAAGTTACCTCCATGTTGGATCTATTCCCGACAATCGCCACACTGGCGGGGCAGCCACTGACGAACGACAGAGTGATCGATGGGCAGAACATTTGGCCGCTCCTTGCCCTTGAAGAAGGGGAGGTGCCTGAAAAAGACTTCTTTTATCTCTATGGCTGGGATGTACAGGCCGTTCGCAGTGGCAAATGGAAGCTGCAGGAGGCCCTCGGTGGAGGCTCCTGGGGCTTAAAGAGGAAAGCAGGACAAAAAGCCTTGTACGATTTAGAGTCTGATCCAGGAGAAAAAACGAATCTTGCAGACAAGTACCCTGAAGTCTTCAAACGCCTCGAGGGCCTCATTGCAGAAAAGCAAAAGGAGATTGGAACTGGCATTAAGCCTGGTGGCCGCAAAGAAAAAGGGAAGAAAAAATGAGAAGGATAAAAATGAGTAAAACGAAAACGATGTTAGCTCAGGCGGCAGTTCTATTTGCTTGTTTAATGAGTACCCTAACGGCAGCAGAGAATACCGGTTCTCCCAAAAAACCCAACATTGTATTGATCGTTGCCGATGACATGAGCTGGGCCGATGTTGGTTGTTACGGGAATCAAGATGTCAAAACACCGACTCTGGATGCTCTGGCGAAGGAAGGGCTGCGTTTTACCCACTGTTTCACTGCCACAGCCATGTGTGCGCCCACCCGACAGCAGCTTTATACCGGTCTTTTCCCTAAACGCAACGGAGCCGTTGCCAACCATACCAAAGTCCACCCGGGAACCAAGAGCGTCGTGCATCATCTGGAGGCCTTGGGCTACACCGTAGCGCTGCAGGGAAAGACACACTTCGGGCCAAAGACATCGTTCCCTTTTAAAAACGCATCTCTCAAGAAACTTTGTAAAGGAGAGAAACCGTTTGCCTACATCTTCTGCTCACACAATCCGCATTTACCCTGGACTGAGGGAAAGAATATTTCCTATGACCCCGCGAGCTTTACGATACCGCCCTACCTGTTGGATACACCAGAGACCCGTACTGCACTAAGTATGTATTACAAGGAGATCTCTGCTCTGGACCAACAGGTTAAGAAGTTCCTTGATATCCTTAAAACGGCCAATAAGGATCAGGATACGCTCGTTCTATTTACCAGTGAGCAGGGCTCAGCTTTTCCTCGCGCAAAATGGACTTGTTACGATATGGGACTGCGCACGGCATTGATTGCCCGCTGGCCCGGACAGGTTCAAGCTGGGACGGTTACGGATGCTATGGTGCGCTATGTGGATGTGGTACCGACCCTGGTCGAGCTTGCCGGAGGAGATCCCAAAACTATCGATACGGGCCGGGATGGAGCCGCCGACGGCGGACGTGGTTTTGACGGGTTCAGTTTTGCCGATGTGCTTAAGGGTACTAAGAAGGAGCATGCAGAGTGGACCTACGGCATTCAGACTAACCCAGGAGTTCCTCTACGCAGTGTGCGTTCGAAAAAGTACAAATACATTTTGAATACAAAGCCCGGAGCAGAGTTTACCTGCAAGGCTTGGGGTAAGCTAGGTCCAAAAGAAACCTTAGCTTCGTGGCATGCGCTTGCCAAGAAGGACAATACAGCAAAGAGTGCAATGGACGAAATCATCACTCCTCCAAAAGAGATGCTCTTTGCCATTGATAAAGATCCTTACGAACAGAATAACTTAGTTCATAATCCAGAGTACGAACAAGTTCTCAAGGAGATGCGCGAGCAGCTCGCGGTCTGGATGAAACAACAGGCCGACAACGGCCAATCTGGTAAGAATAAAGGTAAGAAAAAATAATGACTACAAAGATAAGTAACACTCACAAGATAGTAAGGCAGATGGTAGTTCTATTTGCTTGCTCTATGAGTATATTAGCTGGAGCAGAAAACTCGAAACCAAACATCATCTTGATCATGGCCGATGACATGGGCTATGAGTGTATCAGTTCAAACGGCTGTGAAGATTACAAAACGCCTAACATCGATAAACTGGCAGCAGAGGGTGTTCGCTTTGAGCAATGCTTTGCCAACCCCTTGTGTACGCCGTCACGAGTCAAAATCATGACCGGCCAGTACAATGTTAGAAACTACAAAAAGTTCGGTGTACTTGACCGCTCACAGAAAACATTTGCCCATCAACTGAAGAAGGCCGGATATGCCACGGTGATTGCCGGAAAATGGCAGCTGGGTAGACAACCGGACGCGGCTCAGCACTTCGGCTTTGATGAGGCATGCCTCTGGCAGCACACACGTGGGAGAGAAAAAAAGGGGACCCAGTTTGACTCCCGTTTTCCAAACCCATGCTTGGAGATCAACGGTAAGCCTGTTGATTATAATAACGGGGAATACGGCCCGGATGTGATGTCGGACTTCATCTGCGATTTTATCGAGACAAACAAGGATAAACCTTTCCTTGCCTATTACCCGATGGTCTTGACCCACTGCCCTTTTGATGCCACACCCGATTCCGATGACTGGGATCCCAAATCTCCTGGATCCGTAACCTACAAGGGGCCGGGCGGTTATGACCTCCAGAAGAAACACTTTAGAGACATGGTGCAGTATACAGACAAGCTGGTTGGAAAGATCGTGGCCAAACTCGATGAACTTGGAATTCGCGACAACACCATGGTGATCTTTACGGGTGATAACGGAACCGACGCGCCCATCAAGACCAACTGGTCGGGACGAACTATCCCAGGAGGCAAAGGTAAAGTTGCAGAAACGGGAACACGTGTTCCACTAGTGATCAACTGGCCGGGTGTTATCTCTCCGAAGCTTGAATCCAAAGAACTGGTTGAGTTCTCCGATATCATGCCGACTCTTTGTGAAGTGTCCGGAGCTCCACTGCCCGAAAATTATCCGGGAGATGGAGTGAGTTTGTGGCCGGTACTATCCGGCAAAGGTGAGCGCGTCAAGGAGCATATATACGTCTGGTATAGGGGTCAAACTTGGGCTCGTAATGTCGACTACGGTGTTTTGTTAAACAACTGGAATAATAAATACACCTATCAAAAGTTCAC
>NYYP01000014.1 GCA_002686835.1 Opitutia bacterium
GACCCTGCCTATAGCAGAGGCTACAATCACACCGCCTCTGCCATCTTTGTCAAAGGGTTGAGGGACAGCGAACAAAGACCTGCCGTATGCCTTCTTCACATACTCCTGATCGGCGGATGAAAACCCTGTCAAAGGCACGATAAAGGTGCGACCGGAGGCATTTTTAATGCGTACCTTAGATCCGACCATTTCCAAGTAGCGAGCTTCGAGTGTTCGCCCGTCCGTACTCGTCCATGTCCGGATCGGTTCCTTGGCGGTAAGACAGAAATACAAAGTAAGAAAAATGATCAGGCAACGAATCATAAATTCGATTAATCCATTGCCCTATTGCTCCGTCAATCCTTTTGAATAACAACCAACCACCACCGAATGAACTTGCCCGTGGTTAGTTCGTTCTTACAATCCTTTTAGATGACAGACGACAGTACGCCCATAGTGGGAGTCATCATGGGAAGCCAGTCCGACTGGCCGACCCTCGAGAAAGCTGCCCAGACCCTTTCTGAATTTGGAGTGAAGTGGGAATCCAAGGTGGTCAGTGCTCACCGCACACCCGACCTGCTTTATGAATATGCAAACTCCGCCAAGTCGCGTGGGCTCAAGTGCATCATTGCCGGAGCTGGCGGGGCCGCCCACCTACCCGGAATGGCCGCAGCCATGACCCCCCTGCCCGTTCTGGGCGTGCCGATCAAGTCGAGAACCTTAAACGGGGTGGACTCTCTTCTTTCCATCGTGCAGATGCCTGCCGGTGTACCCACCGCCACTTTTGCGATTGGTGATGCCGGTGCCGTAAACGCCGCCCTTTTTGCCGTGTCCATGCTCGCTTCCGCAGGGGATGAAAACCTTGCCCAGAAACTGGATGAGTTCCGCAAAAACCAAAGCGAAAAGGTAAAGGCAAGCGAACTATCCCCACCAGGCAACGGATGATCCAGCCGGGAAGCAACGCTTGGATAGGCGTGCTGGGGGGTGGACAGCTCGGCCGTATGCTCGCCCTCGCCGCCAGACCCATGGGTTATAAGATACTCACCTGGACAGGTGGTGACCGTTCAGGGGCTGCCGATGTGGCGGATGAGGTGATGCACCAGCCTTTTGATGACCCGCAGGCACTGGAAAAATTTTGTACCCAGGTAGAAGTCGCCACCGCCGAGTTTGAAAACCTGCCAGGGGAGATGCTCAGGCAGGTAGAGGAACGCGTGCCCCTGCGGCCAAATTCAAATTCCATCATTACCAGCCAGCACCGTGAACGGGAAAAGAAGTTTTTATCCGACCATGGATTTGGATGTGCCCGCCATTTTATTGTCACCAATGCGAAGGAATTAAAGAATGGAGTACGCTCGATCGGGCGGGACTGTATTTTGAAAACCGCAGAGTTTGGATATGACGGGAAGGGTCAGCAAAAGATTGCCGGCAATCTATCAGAGGAGGAAATCGAAAAACTCTGGCAAAATTTCGATTCCGACCGTGCAGTCCTGGAGGAACGGGTGGAACTGGATACGGAACTTTCCGTATTGGTTGCCCGGGGAACCAATGGAGAAGTGGTCACTTATGACCCTGCGGAAAATTTGCACCGCAACCATATCCTCGACCTCTCGATTATTCCTGCCCGTTTACCCGAAAACATTTTGGAGGAAGCAAGAAAGACCGCTGTGGGCGTAGCCGAAGCCCTCGATTATATTGGGATACTGGCAGTGGAATTTTTCCTCTCCAAGGCGGGCAGATTATTGGTCAATGAGATTGCACCCCGCCCCCACAATTCCGGCCACCATACCATTGATGGGTGTATGACTTCGCAGTTCCAGCAACAGGCCCGGGCGATCTGCGGACTGCCCCTAGGCTCAACCGCATTAAAAAAACCCTGTGCCATGCTCAACCTTCTGGGCGATGTATGGGCAGATGAAAATACACCGCCTGATTGGAGCCCAATTTTTAATACCCCGGGTGCAACCCTGCACCTCTATGGGAAAGCCGGTGCCCGGACGGGACGAAAAATGGGACATGCCAACTTTCTCGCCGATGATCTCGAAACCGTGCTCGCCCAGGTGGCCGCCTGCCGGGAGACATACGGGATGCCCGCGGTCTGAGAAGACTCTCTTTTTTGAATGAAGGCACTGGTTCTGTTTTCCGGGGGACTTGATTCCACCGTGCTTGCCACCCAGTTGAAATCAGAGGGTGCTGAAACCCGATTGCTATCGATTGACTATGGACAGCGCCATGCAAGGGAATTGAAGCGGGCGGAGAAAATTGCTCAGGCACTGGAATTGCCTCAACAGGTCTTAAGCCTGCCCGATCTTGGCCCCCTTCTCGGAGGAAGCTCCCTGACGGATGACAAAGTGAAATTGCCGGAGGGGCACTATGCAGAGGAATCGATGAAGGCAACGGTGGTGCCCAACCGTAACATGATCCTGCTCGCCCTCGCCGGTGGACATGCCTTATCCATCGGATTTGATACTATTGCTTATGCAGCCCATGCGGGTGACCACACCATTTATCCGGACTGCCGGCCCGAATTTGCCGATGCCATGGAAACGGCCCTGGGACTGGCGGACTGGGAAAAACTAAGCCTGCACCGTCCATTCGTTCATCTAAGCAAGACCGATCTGGTCAATAAAGGAGCGGAACTGGGTGCCCCACTCCATCTTACCTGGTCGTGCTATGCGGGCCGGGAGATTCATTGTGGAAAGTGTGGAACCTGTGTGGAAAGAAAAGAAGCCTTTGCACTCGCCAAGATCCCCGACCCTACGGAATATGAAGATTCCACCCCAGTATGATCACTTGCAGCAAAAGTTATCGGGATATTCCCCTCTCCCACCGCCAGCCAAACCACAACGGCCGGTGTTCCCGCCTGCACGGGCATAGCTGGTCGATCACTCTGACCTTTGAAGCGAAGGTGTTGGACGAAAATGGATTTGTGGTCGATTTTGGGGACCTTCACTTTATTGAGGATTGGATCGACCAGCATCTGGACCACGCCACCGCGGTCTGGGAAAACGATCCGAAACTAAGCGAACTAAAAGCCCTCGAGGCCGATGGTCTTATCAAACTGGTTCTCGTGCCCAGTGCATCCTGTGAAGGAATTGCCCAGTTTCTTTTCCATACTTTTAATCCAATGGTGGAGGAGAAGACTGCGGGGCGGGCACGCATCCGCTCCATCCATTTGGAAGAGGATACCAAGAACTCCGCAACCTACCAGCCTGACCAAACCGCATGAGCCGGGCGCTCCCGGTTTATGAACGCTTTCATGCCTGGCAGGGCGAAGGTGCCCACATGGGAAAGTCCGCTTTTTTTATCCGTCTGCATGGATGCCCGGTGCATTGCCCATGGTGTGATTCCGCCGGCACCTGGCACCCCGAACATGTACCGGATTCGATCGATCGGATCGAACCGGAGGACCTCGCAGAGGAAGCGATTCAATCCGGTGCCGAAATTGTAGTGATCACCGGGGGGGAGCCGGCGATTCATCCACTCTACGAACTGGTGCACGAACTGCGTATCCGCAGTATACCAATTCACATCGAAACCTGCGGAGCATTTCCCATACAGGGAGAAATGGATTGGATTACCCTCAGCCCGAAGTGGAACAAGATGCCCATCGAGGAAACTTTTCTTTTGGCCGATGAATTCAAGGTGATTGTGGAAACCCCTGAAGATCTCACTAAATGGACCGAGGCCCTGCCGATGAAGCAACGACGGGTGCCGGTTTGGCTGCACCCGGAATGGTCCAAAGCAGAGGATGCACAAGTTTTAGGTGCGATTAATCAATGGGTAAAAAAGGAAGGATTTCCCTACCGGGCGGGATATCAATTGCACAAACTATACAAGGTGGATGAGGCGGACGAACGGTCCCGACCCACCGCTTCCTTGAGTCAGCTCAAAAGATCGGATAAATTGGAAGAGTGAAAGGAGCAAAAGAGTAAGACTGATGTGCGGACGTTACGCATGGAGCAATCCACAGGTCGAACGCTTTCGCAAGTACGCCCCTCCTCCCAACCAAAAAATCGAACCGCGTTACAACCGGGCCCCCGGGCAGAAGCACCCGGTGATTAAATCCAGCAAAAGCGAAACCTCATGGGCCGATGCCCAGTGGGGAAATTTTCCTTCCGCCAATTCTCCAAACAAAAAAAAGTTCCCCATCAATGCCCGGTCGGAAACGGTGGCAGAAAAACCAACCTTTGAACAGTCCTTCCAAGAACGCAGGTGTTTGGTGCCGGCGGATGGATATTATGAGTGGCAGGTGGAGGGACATCAGCGAAAGCCCCACTTTTTTCATCTCTCAGACCGCCCAACCTTTGCTTTTGCCGGATTATGGAAAGAAGCAGATGGGCAGGACTGTTTCACCATTCTTACCCGCAGTGCGAGTTCCAACTGTTTGCACCTGCACCACCGTATGCCGGTAATTTTACCCGAGGAAGCATGGGAATTCTGGCTCGACCCGGATTCCTCGCCCGATCTTCTCTTGAACCTCTTGCGGAACCCTGCACCGGAGGTCTTGTTTTATCCAGTCTCCAAAAAAGTCAACGCCACCCGGGAGGACGGGCCCGAACTTTTGGAACGGGATCGGGACGAGCAAACCACGCTCTTTTAATTGTGGTGCAGGCACCTGCCAAACGATCAAAAAAAGGAAAGTCCACCAAGCCAAAGGCAACGGACCATGTAACCGCTCTGTTCGAAAAAAACGGTTGGTCACCCTTCCCTTTTCAGAAAAAAGCATGGTCGGCATATGCCAGGGGACAAAGTGGATTAATCCATGCTCCCACCGGCACCGGCAAAACTTATGCCGCCTGGGCGGGCCCGTTAATTGAATGGATGGATGAACAGACCGGCAAACCCATGCCCAAACGGGCACCGGAGCTACGCGTTCTTTGGCTGACTCCCCTGCGGGCCCTGGTCAAGGACACCACTCATTCTCTCTGTTCGATGATAGAAGAGCTCGGACTCCCCTGGACCGTGGAGGAAAGAACGGGAGACACTACCGGAGCGATGAAGGCAAAGCAGAGAAAACGCTTCCCCAGTTGTTTGGTGACCACTCCGGAAAGTTTGTCGCTCCTTTTATCTTACCCCGAAACCAGGCAGGCCTTTTCCAACCTCCGGGCAGTTGTGGTGGATGAGTGGCATGAATTGTTGTCCACCAAACGGGGTGTGCAGACCGAATTGGGACTGGCCCGTTTGCGGAAATGGAATCCCCAACTGCGGACATGGGGTCTATCTGCCACTCTGGGAAATCTCGACATTGCCCAGTCCGCCCTTCTGGGTACCGAGCGGGCGGGCGTTCTAATTGATGGAGATTTAAAAAAGAAGTTTGAAGTGGAAGTGCTCATTCCCAAGGACATGGAAAAGTTCCCCTGGGCGGGGCATCTCGGGGGCAGGATGGTCGAGGAAGTGGTGGAACAAATAGAAAAGGCGGGAACCACCCTGGTCTTTACCAATGTTCGTTCACAGACGGAGTTTTGGTTTAATGCATTACTGGAAGCTCGACCTGACTGGGAGGAACAGATTGGCATCCATCATGGATCGATTGACCGCAAGGAACGAAAATCGGTGGAGGAACGGTTGCGGGATGGAAGTATCCGGGCAGTGGTCTGCACCAGCAGCCTGGACCTCGGGGTGGATTTCTCCCCGGTTGACCAGGTTATTCAGATCGGTGGCCCCAAGGGAGTAGCCCGACTATTGCAACGGGCAGGCAGATGCGGACACCAACCAGGAGCAGTCAGTCGTGTCCTGTGCGTGCCCACTCATGCGATGGAGTTGGTCGAATATGCCGCGGCCCGTGAAGCGATCAATGAGAGACGCATCGAAGTAAGAGAACCAATCCGTGCCCCGCTCGATCTGCTCGCCCAGCATATGATCACCCTTGCCCTGGGCGGTGGATTTTTGGCAGAAGAGGCCCTGAAGGAAATCCGTACCGCATGGTCCTATCGTGACCTTAGCGATGAGGAATGGGGATGGGTATTGGACTTTATCATTCGTGGGGGCGATACCCTGCGGGCTTATGATCAGTTTAAACGTGTGGTGGTGGATACGGATGGATTGCACCGGGTGGAATCCCGTCTAATTTCCAGGTTTCACCGGATGTCGATCGGTACCATCACCAGTGATCCTGCGATCGAGGTTAAATTTGCCACTGGTCGGAGACTGGGCACGGTGGAGGAGTCCTTCATTTCAAGGATTAAGCCGGGGGGCAATTTTTACTTCAGTGGAAAACTGCTCACCCTCAAACGGGTACGAGATCTTACCGCAGTGGTAACCCGTGGAAAAAAAGGCAAGGGAGCAATCCCGGTTTGGGGAGGCGGGAAGTCTCCTCTCTCTTCCGAACTGGCGGTGGGAGTGAGACAAAAACTGGAGGCTGCCGGTGAAGGAGTGTTCAAGGAATCCGAAATGGGTGCTCTCCGACCATCTCTTGATTTGCAAAAGCAGCACTCGCATCTTCCACAAATGAACGAACTCTTAATCGAGCGAACTGATACACGGGAGGGAACCTGCTGGTTTGTGTATCCCTTTGCTGGCCGTCTCGCCCATGAGGGACTGGCCGCTTTAATCAGTTACCGGATGACCAGGTTGGAATCGATGACCCTTTCCCTTTCCTTCAATGATTATGGATTCCACCTCTGCTCGACATCAAAACGGGAATTCAGTGAAGGGGATTGGAGGGAACTGCTCAACCCGGATAAAGTGGTCGAAGAATTGCTCGACTGTATGAACCTCAGCGAAATGGACAAGCGACAGTTTAGGGAAGTTGCCCGGGTGGCAGGACTCATTTTTCAAGGCTACCCCGGAGCAAAAAAATCGAACCGGCAAGTGCAGGCATCTGGGGGATTGTTTTTTGATGTTTTTTCGAAATATGATCCCAATAATTTACTCCTTACCCAGTCCAGGCGGGAGGTACTGGACCGGCAACTTGAGGTAAACCGCATGGTCTCCACCCTCCAAAGAATAGCGGAACAAAAGATCTTCCGTACAACTCCAGTTCGTCTGAGCCCTTTTGGATTTCCGCTGTGGGCAGAATCCCTACGGTCACAGGTAAGTTCGGAATCGTGGAGTGAACGAGTACAGAGAATGGCGTTGGAACTGGAGAATAAATCATCGCAGTGAAGGATTCCGTTTCCATTGAATGGCAGGGAGAATTTCTCGATCTCTTGCCGGACCGGGCGGTTTATTGGCCCAAAGAAAAAGTATTGTATGTGGCTGATACTCATTTCGGAAAGGCCGCCACTTTTCGTAAGGTTGGCATTCCCGTATCCGAGCACACCACCAAGGAAGATTGTTCGAGATTGGCCAATTTAGTAAAAATTACCGGGGCGGAACAGCTGACCATATTGGGTGACTTTCTACATGCCCGGGCAGGCCGGGCACAACCAGTCCGTAACATTCTCTTCGACTGGCGGGACCAGCACAAAGAATTGAGTATTGTATTAATTCGTGGGAACCATGATCAGCAATCTGGAGATCCTTGGCCTGAATTGGATATCGAATGTATGCCTGACCCAACCGAGGCTAAGAGGTGGGACCTTCGACACTTGCCGGTCGAATCTCCTCCGAGACCTTACCTGGCTGGACACCTGCACCCAGGTTATCGATTGAGTGGAACGGGAAGGGATACTTTACGAAATCCGTGTTTTGTTGTTGGAGAAGAGCGATTAATTTTACCTGCGTTTGCTGGATTTACCGGACTGAAAAATGTCACCCTCGAACCGTATGAAAAACTCTATCTTACCAATGGGAACGAGATTATCCTTCTTTCAAAAACCGTTTGAATTCCCCTTGACTCATATATATACTGAGTAAAAATAGAAGTTTAGTGAATGAGACAGCCCGTTTTAGTCACTAAAATACCAATCAAAAAATATTATGAAAAACTTACTTTTAATTCTCGGAATTATTTCTCTTGGATTCTTCTCTGCCTGTGGCGGGGGACATGATCACGATTGCTGTGGCGAATGCGGTGGCGACGAAGCTGAATGCTGCGGTAAATGTGGAGGTGACAAAGACGATGAGGGCAATGGCTCCAAGTAACTATCATTTAGTTATTTAAAACTTTTTAAAACCCATGCCGGATATCCGGCATGGGTTTTTTTGTGCCCGGTCAATTCTTCATTAGAAACTAGTATGTGAATAAGAAATTTATCCAAGTATTTGAACCTCAGAAACCAGAAAACGGACCATCCATAACATACTCTACACCTCAGGGAAGAAAATCTTTTTCATTACCCAGACCGAAAGCGAATTCTAAGACAACCCCGGTTGCAATTGAATCCTTTGCCATAGATCCCGAGGTCTACCACCAGCGAATGGAAATGGTGGAGGCCTTAGTTAAAAAGCAAACAGATCAGGGCAAGTAACGATTTTTCCAGACTTCGTGGCAGGATTTAATTAATTGCTTAACTTTGTCTGGATGAATCGCCTGTTTTGGGTCGTCCCCTATTCCTTTGGCTGGGTCAATATGAGACTCGATGCACAGACCATCGGCTCCATAGGCGATGGCTGCGAGCGAGCAAGCGGGGACGAAATCAGCGTGGCCCACGCTGTGAGAAGGATCAACCACCACGGGTGCCCAGGTTCGGTTTTTCAGTAAAGGGGTAATGGATTCATCAGGATGATTCCTATACCCCTCAAGAGGCGGGGTTGTGCCGCGCGGGCACAACATCACATTGGGGTTTCCCTCGGCAACCAAATATTCTGCGGAAGCAATAAATTCATTTGGGGATGCCATGTGCCGTCCCCGTTTCAGCAAGACGGCGGTTGGGGAACCTGCAGTCAACTGACCGATCTCTTTGAGAAGGCAATAATTCTGTGCATTGCGGGTGCCGACCTGCACAACATCCACCTTGGCATCAAGAGCAAGCTTGAGTTGTTCTGAATCCATCACTTCGATATCGATAGGTAATCCCGTTTCTTCCCGAGCCTGTAAAATGATGGAAAGGGAATTATTATCCCCCTGAAAGGAATACGGATTGGTCCGTGGTTTCCACACCCCACCTCGCAGGGCATGAACTCCCGCCTCTTTCAACGCATGGGCAGATTCCAAATACAAATTCGGGTTTACTGGATCAATGGTACAAGGACCCGCGATAATAAAAGGTTTTTCTTTCCCTACCTCGGTCTTGCCCACTCGAACCCGATGATCAGCAAGCCCAGAACGCCGGTCCATTAACTTATACGGGGATTCAATCATATCCACCTTCGAAATGTAAGAAAGACCGGCTATCCTCTTAAACATAACTTCCCTACCCTCATCCCCCAGGATTGCGTAAACGCAACGGTTACGGCCCTGAATTTCAAGAATCGAACAGTCAAAGTCTGAAGCGATTGCCTCGACTTCTTTCAGTTGAGTAGCATCCAATTTATTTGCTTTGGGAATAATCATAAAAAGCGTGGTATTGAGAAGTGTTTTATCTTGTCAGTTGTCTGTTGTGAGCAAAAGATTAAAGAAAATGTCAAAATCATCTAAAATGCCAACTACGATCCAACAACTTAGGTCTTTTTGTCTCTGTTCTTGTTTTCTCTTTTTGTGGTCTTGCGAGAAACCACAAGTTCAAAAAAAAGAAAAAGGTTACCCCTTATCTGATATTATTCAGGAAAAATCCTACTGGGAAGGCAGTTCTGTTGAAGCATCTGATACTTTTTTCATGGATGATGAAAATATGTTTTGCTTTAAGGAATCAAAACGTCCTTACACTGGAGTAATAAAAGTCAGGGCAAGAAACGGCACTGTTGCCGCCATCCGCAGTTACAATGCAGGAGTTCCAGATGGCGATTTCTTCGAATGGCACGAAAATGGAAATTTAAAATCCAAACAACAGTACAAAAACGGGATCAAACATGGATATTTCTTTGTTTGGACATCAAAAGGTATAATTTTTTCCAGAAAGTATTATCAGGATGGAATGGAAGATTTTAGCAGGTTTCAGGACGAGGGAGTTGCCCAGACTGGAGCAAGTTTGGCATCCATTGAACTCAAAGAATGGGAGGGAAGCGGTCCTGAATTTTATAAAAAGTTTGCGGGCGATCCCAAACGGGATGGTACAGTTTGGATTCGCGAAACCGAGGAGTTGTACAACGGAACCATAACCGCCCTTGATGACCAGGGACGTAAAGAAGCAGTCTTACGGTTCAAAAATGGTAAATACCAGGGCACGATCTCCAAATGGGACGAAAACGATAATCTTTGGGAAGAAGGTGAGTTTGACCGGGGATTCCTGGTCGCCTTCACTGTCAAAAATGGTAAACCATTTGACCCTAATCAAGTCATTGATCTGTCGGAGGATCCTGAAATGGCCAAACTACTCTTCGAGGAGTAGGAAATCTTCCTTGCCCAGGGTTTCTTTGACATGCCAGATGCTTTAAAAAGAGGATCTTACCTATCTTTCAAGGAAAAGCCCCAAAAGGCTTTTTGCAGATAGTGGTCAATTTTTTCCTGCGGTAGCAATTGCACTTCCGCTATAATCAAAACCTATTTTTTGCCTGGAGGTTTCTTGACGGTCTTTTTCACCGCAGCATGTTTTGGGACCCCCAAAAGGTCTGCCTCAACTTTTTTCCCCGAATCCACCAAGATTACCGCCCTTTCAACCGCATTTTCTAATTCTCTAACATTGCCACGCCATTGGTGATTCAAAATCGCTTTCTCACAGTTTTTAGAAAAACTAATCTTTTCGATTCCATGCCGTTGGGCATGACGAAAAAGAAAGGTATTTGCCAGAAGCAAAATATCATCTCCACGGTCCCGAAGGGGTGGCACAGCTATTGGAAATACATTCAATCGATAGTACAAATCTTCACGGAATTTCCCCTTCTCCACTTCTTCAAGCAAATTTCGATTGGTTGTGGCTAATACACGCACTTTAACTTCAATCGTTTTGTTCCCTCCTACCCGCTCAAATTCTTTTTCCTGAAGCACTCTTAGAAGTTTCGCCTGCAACGCAGGGGCAATTTCACTAATTTCGTCCAACAAAATGGTCCCACCATCGGCCAGTTCAAAGCGTCCCTCCCTTCTCTCTGTTGCTCCAGTAAAAGCCCCTTTCTCGTGCCCAAAGAATTCGCTCTCCATGAGAGTTTCAGAAATAGCCGCACAATTTACCCGTATGTAGGGTTGCTTGGCTAACATACTGTTGCGGTATAATTCACGGGCGACTAACTCTTTACCGGTACCATTTTCACCGGTAATCAGAACAGTGGCTTCAGTTTTGGCTACCTTATCCACCAATGTTTTTAGCTTCCTGATAGGCTCACTTTCCCCAACTATGTCGGATGAACGGGTATCACTTTCCTCCACATAATACTTGGTTACCCGGCGCATCTTATCAAAAGATGCGACTTTATCTACAACCACTTCAATTTGATCAAACGAGAATGGCTTTACAACATAATCAAATGCACCCATTTGCATGCATGATACCGCCGATTCAACCGATCCATAACCGGTCATCATAACTACCATCGGGCCATCGGTTTTCGCCATTATTTCTTCCAACAAATCGGTCCCTTCCCCATCAGGAAGCCTGAGGTCCAAAAAAACCAGATCAAAAGAATCCCGAGCCAATATTTTACGAGCTCCTTTCAAATCTCCTGTTGATGCAACTGAATACCTTTTGTTGCGCAACTGCGTTTCCAACGCTTTCCGGATCATCAGTTCATCATCAACCACCACTATTTTTTCAATAGCCATTCAATCAAACTTCGCTGATTAACGATGAAAAGTCCATTCCATACTACATTCAAACATCTAGTCAATTTCGCTAACTTACTAAACCGAATTTTATTAATCGCGTTCTTCGGAGTTGCTCAGAACAATCACAACCAACGAATAGGAATATCATAAACTTCTTGAGGTAATTAAATTTCCCAGATTCATTTTTGTTCCAAGGGATCATGCGTTTCATTACATTCTTCAAATTTAAAAATGATCAGATTCCAGAAATTTTCCGATTGGAAAAAAACAAAACCTTAAGCAAACATCTCTTATCAAAACTTGCACAATTTGGTAAAAATAATATTGATAATTACCCCTTACTTTTCGCAGAATTTCATTACCACAACTTAACCAATAAATTATAGGTCAATCAGTTGTCATATCCACTAATCAGTTGTATTATCCCTTACTTTAACTCTGAGTTATATATAACTGATTGTTTAAAAAGTATCGCAGACATTGCTTACCAGTCTATGGAAATCATTTTAGTAGACGACTGCTCTACTGATAAGTCTTCTGAATTGGTAAATCAATTCATCAACAATCATAAGAAAGACAATTTAGAATTCATTCATATAAGGAACGATTCGAACAAGGGTATTTCCTATTCAAAAAACCAGGGTATGGATGTGATGAATGGTGAGTTTTTTTTCTTCACTGGTTCGGATGATATTGTCTTACCAAATCGGATTTCAGAACCACTTTCCTATCTCCAGATTAATCAAAATGTAGACATTGTTTACTCAGACATTGAAATTTGGCATGAATCAAAGGGCAAGAAAACTAAACGAGGATTCCCAGCGGAAATGTCCAATGAAAATGCGTTTCTGTTTCAATTAAAAAGAAGTTATTTTTGGAGTGGTGTTCTTTTTGCTCGAAATAAAGTAAAGTTGAATTTTGACGAGAACCTAAGTTCCGCAGTCGACTATGACTGGTATTTCAATCAATTTTTCAAGGGCAGGAATATACATTTTATTGATCCTGCACTGGTAAGTTATCGTATGCATTCTAATAACACCTCAAAAAACCTAACAAAATCGAAAGGCAATGTTGACCGCATATTACATAAATATGATTTCCAGAAGGCATACCATCAGTTTTTGCAAAATGGAGATATAAAAAAATGCGAAGTTAATTTATCTTTCGCATGGTATTATTTAAGCCTGGGTGAATTAGACCAATCTCTTGATCTATTATCGCTTGATAGTTCAAACTCAATAGAGAGGCTTTTTTTGAAGGGCCTCATATATGTAGCCTACCAGGATTATGACCATGCAGCCAAATACTTTGAATCAATCTTACAAAAAAGTAATACCATGCCCGAATGTTTAAATAATTTTGCATTGTGCAAAGTTTTTAATCTGAACGACATTCAAGGAGCAAAAGAACTTCTTCGCAAAGCATTACAGGGAAATCCAAATTATCTTGATGCTAAGATGAACCTACAAATTCTTGAAAACGCCCTGTTTGATCCATCTCATCTGAAGTTTACAGACAAACCCCTAAGAAATACGCTTACACACATTGAGAACTACTGTTAAAAAAATCTTCTAATTTTATCAATTAATGACTTTATCTTTCTTCATTCTTATTTTTATTTAGAATTATGTCGGCAAGTAATAATAAAGCTTCGTCCTTAAAATGGGCTATTGAGGAGTTATCCAAGCAACGAGATGACCTGGATGCCAAGCTCAAGGTTGCCCATAAAAGGGATGAGACTAATGCCCTCATTGATGAGGTATTTGCCCAAAAGAAAGCATTAGAACTAAGGATTTCTGCCTTAGAGGATGGGTTGCGAGTTTCTACTGAACTTGTCGAAACTACCAGCAGTGAGTTGGAATCTGAAATGTCCAAGATTGATGAAAAACTGGATATTGCCAAAGAGAGGCTTCAAGTAATCGAACAAGAGGAGTATCTCGAAGAATTAGGCAAAAAGCTTAACCGTACCCATGAAGAAAGCAGCGAAACCGCATCCGTTGACAGTTCTCAACTTTCAGAAAAAATGGACGAATCAATGTTAAATGAATTAGGAGTAACTCCTCAAAATGTTGGTTCTGTTGGTCCTTCAAAATCCATGCACACAAGCACCGAACACTCACCGGCACAGTCGCCACTATCTGCTTCAACTATTACTACAAGTAGTCCTCCAATGAAAGCATCATCTAACCGTATCCAAAACCGGGAAGCAGAAACCCAACAACCCATCAGTTCTGTTATCTCTTCGCAACTTCCTGAACATTCCAGCAATACTAAAATTTCCTTAGAACAAACTGCGCAAAGGTTAGGAATTGAGCCTGATTTCCTTGCGGAGAAAGGATTACAGGCAATCCTTAGAATGATTGCCCGAAACGGGACTAAATTGAGCTTTCCTTTGGAGGTGGACCAAATCGACTAACCACAACCACCCCTGCATCCGAGTTTAGAAAGCCCTGTAATAGAACAGGGCTTTTTTGTGCTCAATATTTTATACGGAACTTTTTAAACTGAGCATCTCCCTCTCTCTCATCCATAGTTTTTTCGTGCCAGTATTCCTTCAATTGAACATCAACTGTATCCACCATTTCCAGGACCTCCAACCGTTCCCCCTCAATCAATAGCTCAACCGATCCATCCATCAGGTTTTGCACATATCCACTACACTCAAAAGAATTAGAAATTTCGGCTACCCTCCATCGATAACCAACGCCTTGAACTCTCCCCTTATAATTGATTGTTACTCTTACTTTCAATAATTCCCCCCTTGATTTGAATGTTTTGAAAAATCGATTTGACCACGCATAAGATTATCGCGAGATTATTGTAATCTTGGACGCCCGCAAACCAAACCTATGAGCCAATACGATTTCGACAGTAACCAAGAAGGTGAATGGGAAGAACCCGAAAGCACTGCCTGGAATGAAGCGGACTGGCAGTCCTATATCCGCAAATCAGACCGGGATGTTTCCCGTTTCATAACTGCATACAATAAGTGCAGAAATGAAACTGACCGTCTTGAGGCTGCATCCAAGATCATGGGGTGGATCAAAGAGGACTGGTCATGCATAGACGATCTTGAACTGGATGATGAACAAATCAAAGAGATTCGACCTGTGCCCTTGGATGAAATCCATAAAATGGAACCCTATACAGTTCATAAACATCCGGTCTATGTTTCCACAACTGCCCTTTTCTCTTTTCTTCGCTCATCCTGGGAGCATATGATGATGCACAACCGGGAACAACCCCCACCCAACCTTTCATGGAGTTATTGTGCCAGCCTGGCAGATTCAGAACGCAACTGCATGCTTGCGGCTACCTGCCTAGACTTAGGTGACTATCTGCTCGGACTTTGTCACTTAAAGAGGGCTCATGCCGCCCTTAATGAGTCCATGCGGTTAAATCGTCTCTTTTCACACCACAGCAAAAAAATCTTCAGGGAGTACCTCGAAGAATCTGACCTTCGAATGCACGATCTTAGAGAAATTTGCCTACGGGTGATGAACGACTGTCGCCGATAGTTTTATCTTAATCTCAGATTCCCTATCGCGGAATAGTAAGTTTCACCGTTTTGCTTGATGGTGCTGTCCCCAGACCGAGTTCCTTTGCGAATTTGAAAAGATTAGTTTCCGTTGAGCTTTTTTCTTTTAATTTTGAGCGGGATCTTTTTTCGCCCAAAATGCCCATAGCATGAAAATCAAGAAAAACAGGGTTTTTGCTTAGTAAAAGGAGGGGTTCTTGACGGATAAATTCAGCATTAAAATCTGGCCCACCTGCTATTTGTATCTCCGAGAGATCAATAACAGAAAACAAATGTTTTTCCCAAAATTCCGGAATAGCTAAAATCTCGATAGCTGTTGCAGCACCCATGGTGAAATCCTCCCGAAACCTTTGGGAATTGCCAGATGCATTGAGGGTGACATTGGAAATGGCACCATCGATACCTATATAATAATCATCCTTCGCAATCGCCAAATTAATCCAGTAAGTCTCATCCAGAAAAAGGCAGGCAGGCAGGTAACTTTTTCGTTCTGAATCGAGCCGGGCTTTTGCATTTCTGGGATATTTAATCAATAATTCCGCACGGTCTCCCATGGCAGGCGGCATAGGACTGTCATGAAACCAGTCTGGATGAAAATATTTGTCATCCTTAGATGTGATAATTGGATAGCGAGGACATTCATTTTTTAATTTTTGCCTTGTAACATCATCNAGATGAAAAGTAACCAAAGACAGTTCTGCTTTTCCATAGCCACGGATTTCNAGGAATTTTATTACATTAGCAATTAATTCAGTTTGTGTACACAANCCAGGAGCAATGCGGGCATCAAAATATATTGCAATTTTTGGAAAGTTAGAAGGTATGATATTCAACCGGTTATCCTGTTCCAATCGGTCAATCATTTGAGAAAGGCCTAAATATCGAGTTTGTTCGGCACGATCGGTAAGTTTTTGCTGGTATACAACCGCTCCTTCTGGACTCAAACCTGAACGATAAAATTGGCTATTGCCATCTTCATCAGACCAAAGAATTGAAACCAGAGAATGCAATAATATACAGACCATGGCTTGACGTTTCCTGTTCCTGTGAAAAAAACGATACATGTCTAATTATCGATTATGGTTATCAATGCTGCTGATGGGGTCAATCTCCCTTGGCAATTTTAGTTGTTCATCTGATGGTGATGATAACTCGCTGGAAATGGAAAAAACAGTCTCTCCGATAATTACAACAGAGCCAGAGGTCGATCTAAGTCAGGTTTTTGAAAAAAGAATTGAGGGAAAAAACGAGGAAGCAATCGNACTACTGCGCTCTTTGAATGAAAAACATCCGGCATCCATTGAGGTAATGATTCAACTTGCCCGCACCTTACTTGATGCTCAGCAATTTCCTCTGGCTGCTTTCCGGTTTGAACAAGCACTTTCTCTAAAGTCTGATCATTCTTTGGCCAAAGAGGCAGCTGAAGCCCATTATCTCTCCCGGGATTTTGACTCTGCTATCGAGCGATACCGCCAATACCTTTCAACCAATCCAAATGATTCAACAAGTCAACTGAGGTTTGCCCGCCTGCTTGCGGATAAAGGTCATGGGACTGAATCCCTAAATGCATTTTCTAAAGCCAGTAACGAAGCAACCGCAGACGATTGTTTAGTCATGGGAAATTTATTTTTGCAAAAAAATCTTCTACCGCAGGCAAAGCACTGGTACACAGAGGCATCCCGAAGGACTGATCACTCTCCAACAAAACCCCTCATGGGTCTGCTCAAAGTGGCTAAGACTGAAAACAAAGAGGAGGAGGCTGAAACTATCATCCTGGCGTTGGAAAAGTTAGATCCGGGCATTTTAGAACCAACTAACATGGCGGAATATTCTGCAGATCTGCTTAGGCGGCGAAGGTTGGCTGATTTTATTGCTCGGGGAATGGATGCACGAGGAAAGTCCGTGTCTGAACTGGCTTCCGGACTACTCGCTGGAAAGGCTAATTTGTTTCGACAGGAACGATCCGTTACCAGTGGATCCAAACTCCCTCCCCCCAGAGATCTCACTCCCTCACCCACTTTGCCACCGATAGAATCAAGCGAAAAAGAATTAGAAAAGGCACAGCAAGATGCTCCTACTGCTTCTCAGGAATCTTTTGGCATGAGCCTTGCCGATGCTTTCGCCGCACCGCTTGGCCAGATAAAAGATGTGTCTGGAGCCTCGGATTCCCCATTAGATCTTGGACAGAAAGCTTACCTAGAGGGAAGCTACACCAGTGCCCTGCTCCATGCCCGTGATGCCCTCAAGAAAAACCCTAAAGATGCATCGGCCTGGAGACTTTGCTCGCAATCTCATTTTCAATTAGGAGAAATCAACCAAGCTGAAATGACTATTCTCGAAGCGATCCGTCACCAACCCTTTGATCTGGATTTGCGGATGGATTACCTTCGTATCGCCCGTGAAACCCTCCCCAGCAAGAGGTATTTACAGGAACTCGAAAAAGTGCGTGATATGTTTCCCGAATCCACGGAAATCCTTTGGGAACTTGCCCGTCGTTATCATATAGTGGAAAACATGCCGGTAACTGCTGCCGTCCTTTACCGAAAAATTGTTCAAACCGCTCCGCCAAATAGTGCGATTGCCGAACAGGCTGAATTGGAGCTCGTTAAATTGAGGGAAAGGTAGTATTCGACATTCAAATGAATCATCTTAAACCTCTTGATTTTTGATGCCCAGGCTTGCGGATGGATTTGTTAACGAACTGAAAGGACGAATCGATTTATTCGATGTCATAAGTCCCTATGTTCAATTAAAGAAGAGTGGTTCAAGTTGGGTGGGACTAAGTCCTTTTAGCCAAGAAAAAACACCCTCATTTTATGTCCATCCGGACAAAGGTTTCTTTAAGTGCTTTAGTTCTGGAGAAGGCGGAGATGCAATTTCTTTTATTCAGAAAATTGAAAATTTGGAATTTGCGGAGGCACTTGAATTCCTTGCCCAGAGATTTGGCATTCCATTAAGATATGCCGAGCAATCAGGCAGCAGAAGCAAGCCTGAAATCTCACGCTCTTTAAAATCAGAACTGTATGAACTGCACAAAATTGTGACGGACTGGTTTCATCAGCGTTTTCTTGACCATAATGAAGAGGCGGAAAGTGTTCGAAAATACTGGTTGGATGAGCGCAAGTTCACCCTTGAAACGGCCAAGGAATTTGAGATTGGATACGCCCCTGTGGACGGTTTTGCCTTGGTTAAATTTTTATCGGCTAAAAAATTCTCTGAAATTGCCCTCCAAAAATCAGGACTTTTCCGGGAAGGAAAAGCAAAAGCAATAGGTCCATGCGTATTAAACGGTCGTTTAATTATTCCGATATCCGACAAACTTGGGCGTGTATGTGCATTTACAGGACGGAAACTTTCCCAGACTCCAGAGTGGGGAGAGCGAAAATCGCCCAAATATGTTAATTCTCCTGAAACTCCAATTTTTGAAAAAGGGAACCTACTTTTCAATCTCCACTTGGCAAATAAAGACATTTCTGAAGAGAAAGAATTTTTGCTGGTTGAAGGACAACTGGATGCCATTCGCTGTTGGGATATGGGCTTTCGAACCGTAGTGGCACCCCAAGGCACCGCTTTTAAAGATACCCAAGCCACACTCCTTTTCCGCTCACGACCCAAAGGTATTGTTTGCTTATTGGATGGGGATAGTGCCGGGCAAAAGGCTGCCCTTTCCTATGTTTCCACTTTTCTGAAAGCTGGGCTGGAGGCCCGCTTTGCCCAGCTCCCCATCGGTATGGATCCAGATGACATTCTGTTGGGACAAGGACAGGAAGCCATGCAGAATATGATAGATGGAGCCCTGCCTATGGTCGAATATGTGGTGCGGCAAAAAATACCTAAGCTCACTGCTGCATCACCGAAACAAAAGGAATCGGTTTGCCAATGGATGTTCTCATCGTTGGTAGATATCGATTCTCGTATTGCCCTGGAAGGGTATATCGAGCAGCTTGGCCGTTTACTCAGTGTGCCAATTGATGCCCTCAAGGTCGATTTGGCTAGGTTTCGCAAAACCCGCACACCGGCTTACCGCAATCAACCGTCCGAGAAAGAAGTTACCCAAAAAGTACCTGATCGTTTGACAATTGTTGAAGAAGACTTATTGTTCGTCCTTTTGCATGACGACCGACTCGCCAGTCCTCTTGCCCACACGCTTGACATATCGTGGGTTGACTCGCGTCCAGTTTCCGGTCGTATACTTGCAAAAATCCTCTCTGAAACAAACGCTGAAGGCTCGGTACTTTCCCGTTCACAAATTGAAGATTTGTTGGAAGATGATCAAGAAAGAGATCTGTACCATCGTTTGGTCATGCAGGAGATCAAAAAAGATGAACCCGGACTCTTATTACGACTTGCCAGACAGTGCCTCAATGTCCTCTTCCTGCGCCATCTTAAAAGACAGGAAGACATTATCTTTACTCAGTTAAAAGAAGTGGAAGAAAATACCGACAAACTTTCAGAACTTAGCAAAGCACTGCGCTCAATAAGGCAACAACGATCCAATCCCCCACTTTTAGAATTTAACAATTAGCAAATAATCTACCTAGTAATGCCTACTCCAAAATCTGCCAAGCAGCCATCCACCAAAGCAAAAGCAAAACCTGCAGCACCCAAAAAAAGTGCTCCTAAAAAAGCTGTTAAAACCAAGCCTGCCACCACTTCCAACAAGAAAAGTTTGGGCAAATCGACAGCTAAGCAAACACCGACTAAAACATCGGCCCAAAAATCTTCTGCCAAAAAGAGTACTGCAGCAAAGACGACCTCAACCGCTGCCTCTCCTAAGAAAGTAAATACTAGAGCGAAGAAAGACACCCAAGCCAAGGTCACGGAAACATCCAAGAAAACCCGTGCAGCCACCAAGAAACCGGCGAAGAAAACCACGGCAAAGGAAGCTGCCAAAGCAGTCAAGAAATCGGTCGAACCCCACGCTTTAAAAAATGAAATTACCGACAAAGTTCGTAACCTGATCAATTTATCTCGTGAACAAGGGTTTTTGACCTTTAAAGATATCGATAAATCCCTGCCCGAAATTGCGACTGACCCGGAAGAATTACAAAATGTAATTTCCATTTTTAATAATCTGGAGATCAAGCTGCTCGACTCAGCAGAGGTTGAAAAGTTCAAGAAAAACAAAGAAGAAAAAGAAGACGAGACTGCACGATCGAACCAGAGCGATATGCTCGACGATCCCGTGCGGATGTATCTAAAGCAGATGGGACAGGTACCCCTGCTTTCCAGAGAGGAAGAAGTAGAAATTTCCAAGCGCATCGAAGTTGCGGAGATTGCCGCACTCAAGCGAATCTATGCAGTATCCTTGACCGCAACTTTCCATCTAGAAATTTGCCAGAAATTGATTGACCGGGAGGAACGTTTTGACCGGGTGGTGCTGGATAAAAAAATCGACAGTCGGGAAGGTTATTTCAAGGTACTTGCCAAACAAGTGGATGCACTGACTGACTTAAACAAAAAGTTAGAGAATGCATGGAATGGCTACATTGGAGGTCCCAACTCCACCCAAAAGAAAAGGGCACTTGGCAGGTTTAATAAATATGAGGCTGAACTCGAGCCAATCTTTAAAAAATGCTGCCTCAAGTTGAAAGTCTTTGAGGATTATCTTCAGGAGATTAATCCTGAACTCAAAGCAATTACCCGTAATGTCCATAATTTAGAGCTCGGCAAAAAAGACCCGGTCAAATTGAAACGCAAGGGAATCAAGATGGACCGGATCAAGAAAGAACTTACTGACGCCCGTGCGAAATTTCATATGGAACCGGCAGAACTTATCCAATTGGTCAAAGACATAAGACATTCCATGCGTGAGGCTCATAAGGCCAAGACTGAAATGGTTGAAGCCAACCTGCGCCTGGTCATTTCCATCGCTAAAAAATACACCAATCGTGGGTTATCATTCCTGGACCTGATTCAGGAAGGAAATATGGGCTTAATGAAGGCAGTGGAAAAGTTTGAGTACCGCAGGGGGTACAAATTTTCCACCTATGCGACATGGTGGATTCGGCAAGCAATTACCCGGTCCATTGCCGATCAGGCACGAACTATCCGCATACCTGTTCATATGATAGAAACCCTGAACAAAGTGATGCAGGTACAAAAACAACTTTTACAAGAACTCGGACATGAACCAACTCCCGAAGAAGTGGCCAATGAGATGGGTCTCGCCCTAGATAAAGTACAGGGAATTATGAAAATGGCCCAGCAACCAATCTCCTTGCAGAGCCCAGTAGGAGACGGAGACGATACCAGTTTTGGAGACTTCATTGAGGACAAAGGAGCGGAAAACCCTTATGACATGACTGCTTATTCCCTGCTTCGGGAAAAGATTATTGATGTTCTGGACTCACTGACCGAACGCGAGCGGAATGTTCTTTCCCTACGTTTCGGTTTAAAAGACGGCTACAGCCGAACACTCGAAGAAGTGGGAAGACAGTTTAAGGTCACTCGTGAGCGTATTCGTCAGATTGAGGCAAAAGCACTGCGTAAAATGCGCCACCCCACCCGTATCCGCCAGCTCCATGGATTCTTTGAAGCAGATCAAAGCTCGGTCAATAAGCCAAAACCTGAAGCTCTTCGCCAACTGGGCCTTTAAGATCAGATTTACACCAATACCCGACAAAAAAGTTGCTCTGATTGAGCCTGCCAACTAATTTATGGACATGACTACTACATTTGTACCCGCCCTCGCCTTCATTGGAAACTTTGGCGGTGGTGAAATCATTGTGATCTTTCTGATCGTACTTCTTCTTTTCGGTGCCAAGAAAGTTCCGGAACTTTTTCGTTCCCTAGGGAAAGGAGTGAATGAATTCCGTA
Organism: Opitutia bacterium; assembly: GCA_002686835.1. Classification (GTDB taxonomy): domain Bacteria; phylum Verrucomicrobiota; class Verrucomicrobiia; order Opitutales; family Seribacteraceae; genus Chordibacter. The sequence continues at coordinate 22,014 of NYYP01000014.1, forward strand.
AAGCTAAAAATGATTGGGAACAGGATATTCAGGATGTGATGAGCCAAGAGCCTTTAGAGGACCACGACTTCAAGGAAAAACCCAATGAGGCCAATCAATCCGTCCCCACTGAAGAAGAGAAACAATCTGCAAACTGAATTTTCTCTCTTTGGGGAACCAGAATTTTGAGAGTCGAGGTATCCACCTCGGCTCTTTTTTTTGCTATGATTTGTACGATTACAATTACCCCCCTGCAAGTACCGGCCGAAATCCCAGTGCCCTCATCCATTCGAGAACTTCTGCCCGCCGATCTCCCTGTAGTTCCATTTCATCCCCCGACCAGGTTCCTCCCGTTCCCAAACTTGCTTTCATACGCTTGAGCAGCTTTTCTCTCTTCTCCTTGCCCAAGGATTTTGGAATGCCCCGCACCGTGGTTACTGTTTTTCCTCCCCGACCTGATTTTTCACGCCGGATCTCCAACCTTTCACCTTTTCCCAAGTTAGACTCATCCTCTTTGACCGAGACCTTTATCTCATGAGCTGGTTGAGGTAAGGCTTCTGGCAGTCCGCTGCCATCAAGTGATGCAAATGGATTACTGCCAAACTCCACAATTGGNGAAGTTGATACTTTATTTGCTGATCTGTCCTTGCGGCTCATCCTCCACAACTTCCTTTTTCTGGAATTTCCCCATTTAACCAAATGACTGCTTTTTGGTAACTCCTATTTTCCAAAAAATGACGCAGTCGNGGATGAAGNGTATCTTTTTCTTTCTCAACGATTTGATCCAGACGACGCAAGGTTTGCTTAAATTCACCGGGCTTGGCATTCTTGGGGTTTGTAATTACCTCCAAACAACTTTTGATTTCTTTCATGAAGCAATTCATCTTTGCAACCTTGCAAATTGTGCCAAGTCAAATCCATCCTTTTTTGAATAGGTGAAAACTACCTGTGTTATCGGAGGTGGACTGACCGGGTTAATCCATGCTTGGCGTGCGCACAAATCGGGGGACTCTGTAACCGTTTTCGAGAGTGGTGAATGNACTGGCGGAGTTTTACAATCGAAGAATTTGGATGGCTATCTNCTTGATTATGGAGCAAACACCCTGAATCTGAGAAGTAAAGATGTTGCTGATATCATGGAAGAATTAGGAATTCTTGGACATGCCATTGAAGCAAACCAAGAAGCCAATCTTCGCTTTATTGTGAGGGATGGTAGACTTGTATCCCTTCCCCATGATTTCTCCTCCTTTCTTACGAGTTCTTTCCTATCACCTCTTGGCAAACTCCGTCTACTTTGCGAACCATTCATCGCAAAGGGCAAAAAAAAGGACGAAACCGTGGCAGACTTCATATCGCGCAGGTTGGGGAAAGAGGCTCTTACCTATGCGGGAAATCCATTTCTATCAGGAATTTATGCGGCCAAACCAGAAAGCCTTTCCCTCCCTCATGCCTTTCCCGGATTACAGGAACTGGAACAAGTGCACGGTTCTGTATTCAAAGGAATGATCAAATCAAAAAAGAATCCCAATCGTCTACCCAAGACCCGCTTAATTAGCTTTCCACAAGGTATGCAGGAATTACCCAGTCATATATCCAATCAATTACCCGACAATTCNATCAGGTTGCAATCCAAGGTTTTAAAGATTGAGAAAAGAGAAAACAAATGGCGGGTAGTTACTCAGGGTGATGATTCCAGTAAAGGGGAGGTTATTTTTGACCGCGTGATATGCTCAATCCCTGCCCACCAATTAATGAGCATTGACTGGAATGGTCTCCATAAAAAAGAACTCATTGAACATTTGGCGGATGCAAAACACTATCCCCTTGCCCTGGTCTATCATGGATATGAAAAAGAAAATATATCCCANCCTCTCAACGGTTTTGGATTTCTTGTCCCAGCAGTAGAAAAAAGAAAGATCCTGGGAACACTTTTTTCCAGTACCATATTCCCCGGAAGGGCACCAAAAAACAAGGTTCTTTTGACTACATTTGTGGGCGGAGAGCGCCAACCGGAACTCACAGAATGGGAAGATGAAAAAATCCATAACATGGTAAAAGATGAACATACCGATCTTTTGGGAACTTCCAAAAATCCGTCTTTTAAGAAAATTATTCGCTGGCCCAAAGCCATTCCTCTCCCAGACCAAAGTATGCAAACCAGAAAACAGGCTGCCCTAAAACTGGAAGAACAAAACCCGGGACTGATCTTTACCGGTTCTCATCTATGCGGCCCTCCTCTACCAAGCTGCCTGCAGGCAGATATGGTCTAATTTTTTCTCTGGCATTTCTTTGTGAAAGATTGCCTCAGTCCTCGTCCCTTGATAAGTAGATTCTCCTATAGATTGTATCAGTAATCATGAATTCAAATAAATCAGAACATCCTGTAAAGACCCTTNTTATCCTGCTCAATATGGGTGGACCTCAGAATAAGGACGAAATCCATCCATACCTAAAAGAGCTTTTTCAGGACCGTGAACTCTTAAAGTTACCCTTCCAAAAAATCCTCGGACGATTCATTGCTTGGCGTAGAACGCCCAAAATTCAGGAACGGTATGAAGAGATCGGGCAATATTCCCCGACCAAGGCCATCATGGAAAGCCAATGTGAAGGGATCGCACAGAAACTCGATCAACTAAGCCCGGAATCTGCGCCTCATGTTTGTGNGTCGGGATTCCGTTACTGCTCTCCTCGCCCGGGAGAAATGATCAAGCAATATAAAGGTGCCGAGAAGATCATTCTTTTTTCTCAATACCCTCAGCATAGTTGCTGCACCAGTGGTTCCTCTTTTTGCGATGCCTACAGGTGGCTGAACAATCAAAACAGCTCCGACTACCAAGATAAAATATCAGTGATTGATCAATGGTGGGACCGTGCTGATTATACCGAACTTTGGGCCATGCTNATCCAAAGGAAATTTGAGGAAATGAAAAAAGAACACGGGTTAAAAGACGAAGATATCCGGATCATCTACTCTGCGCACAGCCTTCCCGAATCATACTGCCTTGAAAAAGGCGACAAATACAACGAGGAAATTCAGGGCTCTGTCAACCGAATCGAGAAGGTTTTGCAGGAAAATGGTTTGCGTCACGAAGGTGCCTTGGCCTGGCAAAGCAAAGTTGGGCCCCAAAGAACGAAATGGCTCTCCCCATCCACTCCCGATGTCATTGCCGAAACCAAGCAAAAGGCCATTCTAATGGTACCCATAGCCTTTACCACCGACCATATCGAGACCCTCGATGAAATTGATATTGAGTTTCGGGGCTATGCTGATGAGGTGGTTGATCACTTCGCCCGAGTGGACTGCTTTAACATGGAGGAAAAGTTTATCGACTTATGTGCCAGACTTGTAATTGAGCACATGAATGATGATTTCAAGTCTTCAATCCGGCCATGTTGCGTGAATTGCGAAGGCACGGACTGTGCTTCTATGCGTAAGTATTTTGGTTCCTCTCCGGTGCACGCAACCGCTTAAGTTCAATACACTCAAATTTGTTTTTATATTCGAAATAACCAGCTACTCATTCTAGTAATATGTCGAGTCATCCATCTGGCCAATGAACCCTCATGATGTTCGAGATTTGCTTTGGTTAGCCACTGTACTGTACGGTGTATCTTTTGTAATAGGCCTGTTTAAGACAAGGTATAGTCTTGCGAATGGCCTAAAAGAAAGTCCTTTTATTCTTATCCTCTTGGGTTTTTTACTCCAGACCCGTGCTCTTTATCTCCGAGGANTGGAAGTGCATGGATGTCCGCTGGGCAATGGACTCGAAAGAACACAGTTTATTCTGTGGTCACTCATTCTTAGCTTTCTCCTGCTTCGTCTAATATGGAAGCTCAATATGTTAGGGACTTTTTGTGCTGCAGTATCCCTATTATTGGGTTCGCTTTCCCTGACTCTAAAATCTTGGGATTCTCCTTACTGGATGGCAAATGGATACACCCGTCTATTCAGGGACCCATGGATTGAATTACATGCTTCCCTGGCTATTTTTAGCTACGGACTGTTTTGTTTACTTGCGGTGGTTAGCATGATGTATCTTTCTCAACGCCAGGCACTGCTTTCGCGAAGAACAGGTTTTCTTGGCCCTTACCTTGCTCCCATTCAGGATTTGGAGGTTGCAGCTATGCGACTTCTTACTGCGGGAGTTTCCTTTCTCAGCCTATCTATGGTCGTTGGAACGATGCATTGGACACGTCATCCCGAATTTGTTAGCCATCTTAAACTGACCGTGACCACCGCACTTTGGATCGGATACCTTCTGCTTCTTGCTATGCGTATGAGTAATCGACTGTATGGTGCTCGATTTGCTAAATGGACCATTGGTCTGTTTGCCCTCGCACTATTGTCTCTTTCTTTGGTTAATTCAAAAACCAAGAAGCAAGNCCTCCACGCATCTCCGCCTTCTTCGTTTTCTCTGATTAGCCCATGAGCACCACCTCGGAATGCAGCCTTTTTCTTCTTGGCACATCTCACCAGGTTGCCAATTTAAATGAGCGCGAAACTATCGCCCTGCCCCCTGATTCGACTGATATGTTCTATCGGGGCCTGGAAAATCTTCGCGGATTAGAAGAGTGTTTGGTCCTTAACACATGCAACCGTACCGAAATTTATGGTGCGGCAAATCATTCCTTCGAAATCGATCAATTGATCCAATATCTTGCAAACTTCCGGAATCTTTCAGAGGAATTCATCAGCCAAAGAACATACCAAAGATCAGGTGAAGATGTGGTTCGCCATTTGTTCGAAGTTGCCTCTGGGATAGATTCTCAAATGGTTGGTGAAACCGAAATTCTCGGACAGTTAAAAAAAGCATACGACGAGGCGAGCGAGCGTAATTCGACTGGGAAATTTTTGAACAGGTTATTTCAAAAAAGTTTTCAGGCTGCCAAATGGGCACGCACCAACACCGGTATTTCACGAGGTCAGGTAAACCTGGGCAATGTTTTGTGCGAGTTGGCCCGCAGAATATTTGGCCGGATAGATCAGTGCAGGTTATTGGTTGTGGGGGCAGGTGAGGTCGCAGAGAGTGCGTTGGAAGCGTTTAAATCTCGCGGTTCCGAAGCAATCACAGTTACTGGTCGTACATTTGACTGGTGTCCACTAAGCAGAAGGAAGCCAGATGAGTTAGCACAAAAATTTGATGGGTTCACTCTGGCTTATTCAAAGTTTCACGAATCATTACATCTCTTCGATGTGGTACTGGCATCCACTGCCAGTGCCAAGGCATTGCTTACTAAAACTCAAGTTGAAAATGCCATGAGAAAACGGCCTTCAAAACCCCTTTTTCTGATTGATGCATCTGTGCCAAGGAATGTGGAGGATGCTGCATCCACGGTGGACAATGTATTTCTCTACAACATGGACGATGTCTCAACGATTGCGAACGAAAACCTCCAATCCCGCCTATCAGAAGTGGAGCGTTGCCGGGTCGCTCTTTCCAAACGAGCAATTCGTTTGTGGGAGCAAATTCAGGCTCAGCCAAGCTTGCCTTCCTGAAACAACCATTGTGCCACGCCTTGTTCTTTTGAGTGAGCGAGCAGACCGTGCAAAGAGCGAGCACTTTCCTTTGCCTTTTTCCCTGATGAAAAAGGATCATCCAACAGGCAACCAATTTCATGTGCGAGCTTGGGACCATTGGCCTGGCCTTGTAAAAACTCCGGATTGGGCGGATCATCAGGCAGCAACAGATTCGCCATGCCCAAATAGGGCACTCCCACTAAGATTTTCCCGAGAAGGTAAGTGATTGGGTGTGCCCGGTATCCAATTACTCCTGGAATACCCGCCCAGGCACAGGCAAGTGACATCGTGCCTGAACTCATCAAAGCGGCACAGGCAGGAAGATCAGAGTTTCGATCCACAACCTTGATTTTATCCGCAATTTTTTTCCGGCTTTGAACCATCGATTCAACCAGGGTACGAATACCGTCGTTTGAGACAGGAAGTAAACCATTTACACTTCTTTTTTTGGTGTTAAGGATTTCGAATGCGTCCAGAAAACTGGGCAAAATGCGTGAGACCGCCTGGGTCCGACTCCCGGGTAGCAACAGAAGACCNCCAGATTCATCATATCGTACTGATGGATGATAAGACGGGTGAGCAAAAGGATGACCGACAAAGGAGACAGGCAGTGATACATCGGAGTAGCAATCCTTCTCAAATGGGAAAATAACCCCCAATCCATCCAAAGTTTCTGCCATTCCAAATCGACGCTTTGGTTTCCACGCCCAGAGTTGTGGGCTGATATATTGCAAAACAGTGGTGTGCCCTCCTCCCTTTTTTGAGATTCCACGATCCCTCAAGGCACGGGCCAATCGAAGATTAAAGCCCGGATAATCAACAAGCAAAACACAGCGTGGCCGGACTTGTTCAATCCATGCAATTGCTCGGTCAAATATTTTTCGAAAAAAAGAGTAATTTTTAATTACCTCGATCAAACCAACAACTGCGTGGTCAGCTAAGGGGTAAATCATATTTGCTCCGGTCTTACTCAATTCATTTCCTCCCAGGGCAGAAATTTTTAATCCCGGATGCTCACAGGAAAGATCTTCTATGAGTCTGGCGGCGTGCTCATCTCCCGATGCCTCTCCGGCAATTACCAAAAGGTCACAGGGACCAGTTGCAGGCGAGAAATCAACTTTCTTGCTCAAGATATCCAGCTAGATTGTATCTGCCGAGTAATGGTCAGAGCAACCTCAAGTGCCGATTTCCCAAAACTCCCATCTGTTTTTGGGGTTTTTGTTTCCCGCACACAAGAGAGAAAAGACTCAAGTTCAAGTGCTAGTGGTTCACCCTGCTCCACGGGCACCTCATGCCTTTCAAGGGATGGGCCAGATTTTTTTATCAAGTGACCTTTCTGATTCATGAAATCAAGAGATAAATACCCGCTATCCTGAAACACCCGGATTTCACGGGCCTTCTTTTCACTTACCCGACTAGCACTCAAATTGGCCACACATCCATTGGCAAATTTGATCCTGGCATTGGCAATATCCTCCGTGGGAGAAAGCACTCGGACTCCAATAGAATCAATCCGCTCGATTGAAGAATCGACCAAGGCCATGGCAATACCGATATCATGAATCATTAAATCCAGAACCACCCCTACTTCAGTACCACGAGGCTGAAATGGCGCGAGCCGTTCCACAGTCAAATACTTAGGATGATCAACCTCTTTCTCAAGAAAAGTCATTACCGGGTTGTAGTGCTCAATATGGCCAACTTGAACCATGACATTTGCGGCTTTTGCTTGAGTCAGAATCGACTCTGCCTCCACCGAAGAAACGCACAAAGGTTTTTCAACAAGCAGATGACACCCCTGCTCGACCAAGGTCAGGGAAACCTCCGCGTGCCGGTCGGTAGGACAAACAACACTCACTGCATCACAGGCAATACCTAATTCTTCAATCGATGAAAAACGAGTACATCCATATTCAGCACAAACCGCATTTGCGGCATCGTCACTGGGTTCAAAAATACCAACCAAGGTTGCCCCTTCTAAGGAATGGTACAACCGGGCATGATGCTTGCCCAAATAACCAACTCCGGCTACGCCGCATTTTAGGGATGGTTCCATAACATTGTTAATGAGGGAATATGTAAAACGGGTCAAACCTCGTTCAATTTTCCTTCAGTAAGAATAGTCTGCTGATCGGTTGCCCTCGCAAATGCAAGGTTGTGAGTAACCAATATTAAGGAAGCCCCCTCTTGCGAACAAGTATTGAGCAACAAATCCATTACTTCCCCCCCGGTGCGTTCATCCAAGTTACCGGTCGGCTCATCTGCCAATAATACTTTGGGGCGATTAAGTAAAGCACGGGCAATGGCAACTCGTTGTCTCTCCCCACCAGAGAGCTTACCAGGGATCTGCCTTGCCTTACCTTCGACCCCCATCTGCCTGAGAAGTGAATGTGCTCTCTCAATCATCGACTGGTTCATCCCTCCGGATATCCGGGCGGATAAAGTCACATTTTCCAAAACATCGAGCTCAGGAACTAGGTAATACGCCTGGTACACAACCCCCAAAAAATTGGCACGATGGGCGACTTCATTACGACTGGCCCGGCGATCACACCGCATAATCCTGTCCTCCCAGGACAACTCTCCTGTATCTGCATTTTCAATGCGGGCAAGAATATTTAGCAAAGTAGTTTTGCCACAACCTGACTCCCCTCTAATGCTCAGGGATGATCTGGCAGGCAGGGACAGATTAATAGACTGTAATACGCGAATATTCTCGTTACCAAAACGAAAAGTTTTGGATAGTTCTTTTCCTTGCAGCACAGTCGAGCTATTCATTACGCAAAGCATCAGCAGGGTTCATACGAGCAGCCCGCCAAGCGGGAATCAAACCAGCAAGTGTGGAAACAAAAACGGCAAACAATCCAAATGTCAAAAATGTGGATGCACTCTCTGATGATTCCCAGGGGTAAGGCACATTGAGACTGTAAAAATCATAGAACTGGGCGACTCCACTTTTGCCCTCATCTCCAGCTATCCGCACCACGATGAAAGACATGATTTCATCCCGAAAACAAATAAACAGAAGGGCCAACCCGCATCCGAGCACCGCCCCCAGTAAACCGATCAGAAATCCCTGCAGGCAAAAAATCGAACCGACTGCAACTCTTGCCCCACCCATCGCCACCAGCAATCCGATTTCGCGGACCTTTCTAAGAACCGTGGTCATCAGGGCAATCGCAATAGCAAAAGCAGCAACCAGTCCGATCGGGACCATGATCAGGATCATTAAATATTCCTCAAATTTCAGGAGATCAAAAAACCAGGCATTCTCCACAAACCAAGGAACAAATGCCCAGTCTCCCGATCTTGGCAATTCCAACTGTTCACAAAAAGAATAAAGCGTATCCTCGTTCCCAGAAATCTGGGAAGAGAACTTCAGGAACATTCCATCACAAAGCCCAGTTGAGGAGCGAACATCTTCCAATAACCGAAATGTACCAATCATTGCCTCAGCGTGAAAACCCTGCCAAGGAACTTCAAAAATACCTCCAACCCGAACCTCTTTGGGCGGTACCATCTCGTCTGCCTGTGCACGCTCTATCATAGCAGGCGAAAAAACTTCTACAGTGGATGATCGAAATGTCTGGTAGATGGACACTGATCCAATTTCCGGCTCAACAAATGGAGACAACAGGGCAAATGTGGGAGTGCCCGGACCACCATCCAGCAATCCATCTTTTGGCTTCAGGGTGGTGTTAAAATCAAGCCCAGCAGAACGAATTGACCATTGATTATCTCCGATATATACAATCTCCCATTCAGCGGAAGGAACCCCGACTCCCAATTGGACTACCTTCACACCGAGTTGATCATCAGCCAAGCCTTTTGATTTGCCCATCCGTAGAATTGCACCTGGGCGTACCCCCAATCGATTGGCCACATACTGGCTAACAAAGACAACATCATCCTGCAAAGATGCAATTTGGGGAACTGGGGTAACATCCACAGCATTATGTGCTTCCATTCTCATCTGCCCGCTTTGTAAAAACTCATCAAGAGGTAAGACCGATTTGCCTCCGGATAGATCAATACCGATCGAAAGTGGGACTGAATGATAACTCTGTCTCTGCAAGAGTAAGGGCCCCTGTAAATATGGGGAAACTGCCAAGACCTCAGATTGGGCAAGTAGTTCCTGCTGCAGCTTTGGCCATTCCTTAGTCCGGCTCAATGGAATGGCCCGAGCGTGCCCCTGAGCATCAATAATATCCTCCCTGAATTTGTGCTGAAATCCCTTCATAAATGCGACCACTACAATCATCACATTTACACCAAGGGCGACACCGACAACTGCCAGAAAGGAGAAAAAAGAAACTTTTTTCTGGGATGGGAACAATTGTTTCCACGCAAGAAAGAAGGGCCAGGGAATCTTCACAAACTAGGTAATAGGGAGCAAAAGCATGGCAGGATCAGTCCTTGGGAACAGACCTGGTAAAATTTGAATCAACAAGACTGAGATTCAAATCAGAAGGAATAAATTCGACTACTTTGTTTGTCCATTCCTCAATAGTTTTGCTATCGACTTGTGGGATGGGATATTTCTCCTGAAAGAAATATACATAGACCGAATAGAGCACAAATACCCCAACCAGGAAAAGTGCCATACGAAAAAGACTTTTCAAAATCAGAAAGATCAATAGCAGTGCAAGCAAAGCGAGCACCAAAGTAAACAACGGGTTTGCCGTAATCTGATTCACCACATCCTGCATTGGGTATCAATCCTTGCGAAACTAGAGGGATTCTACAATGAAAATCCTGAGGTTTTGCTACTAGATAAAAATTATTCAATTACCAAACCAGCCGGCATCGAGTATCCTTCTTTCTCTATACTTTTGCTCAAATCATGGAGATCTCGACGTAATAAACTGGCCCTTGCCTCTGCAGTTATACGATTGGCTCTTTTGACCTCCAGTTGGGCATTCCATCTTGTCCGTTCTTCATCATTGATAAAACCAGTTCTGGGCAATCGTTGATCAAAAGATCCGAAACGGGCCATTTCTAAGGCCAAACTCAGCTCGGATAATTGGCATTCACTGGCATATTTTTCCGCATCCACAACCTGGGCACGCAACTTCAACCATTCCCCCTCAAAAATCAGAGATTTTTTTCGATCCTCGCTCTTTTTCAACTTAGTTGCAATTGATTCATAGGACCGATGGTCAAACCCATCCAAAGGGCCCTTCCCCAACTGACCAGCAGTAGGGTCAAGGCCGGACTGGCACCCCGCCACCCAAGCTAATAAAAGCGAGATGAAAAAAGTTTTTCGGAACGAAATATTTATTTCTGTACCCACTCGCCGGATGATTTTTTAAACCAATGACCTGACTTTGCCTTGGTTGCAATCCCCTGTGAAAACTTACGGGCAACCGCAGCAACATCCCCCCCAGTTTTGCGGGCCAGATCCTTAAACAANTGNNTNCGGTCGGCNTTCTCCGATTCGACCAGTTTAGCAGAACTCTGGTTGGTGGATTGCCGAAGGTGTAAAAAACCATCCACTCCTTCGCCAACACTGCCAGCATCTTTTGCGGCAACCACCTCCGACAGTCGGGCCTTCATCCGGTCCGAATAGTCCGCCCTTGCTGATGGCAAAAGAACTAAAACGATAAGAAAGAATGAGAAAAATCGGTTTTTCATAGTGATAGAATGATTAGTTGATGGATTCTTCATCATAAAGGTCGTCAAGGAAACTATTCACTTCCTTTTCAATCTTAATGGTAATATTATGATCTAGAGTTATGTGGTGCTGTGTTTTAACCACAGTGCATGAGAACAGGGAAGTAAGAACTAAAGATAAACTTAATTGGATTAATTTATTCACTTATTTCAGGTAAGATGAAGGATCGGATTCGGGCAATAATGTTCTTTGACTAAAATTCATATTATCATGGAGTAATTCCCCACCTGGAAAGATTGGCCTGCTGGATCAAAGCGTCCAAACCTCCAATGATCTTGGGGCGATACTCAACGCTTATTTCCTTACCATCCACTTCTGACTCTCCTCGTACATTCATCTCCACCAACCTCTCTCCATCTTCATTTACTTTGAAGATAAGGTTTAAACCGTCGAGGTTTAGGTCCATCAGGGCTCTTTCCAAGAGAAACATGTTTTCATACTCCGAACTTTTGGGCTCAAGTCCATCGGTCAGCATTCCTTCGGTATTGAGGTAGAGCTTGGCAGAGTCGGAAGAATCCAAAGACAGTGCACCCCCGTAAAAGTCCCAACCGGTGAACGGGTCGTTGCGTATGTTCAAGACTCCCGATAGATTCCCATCCATACGGGCATCCAGCCCCTCAAACAATGATATGACTTCCTGGGAATGGATACCTCTGGCGAAGGCCCGCAGTTGGAGATCTTCAAGGTTTTCCCCAATCTTTGTCTTTTCCAAAGCAATTAATCCTCCAAAAGCTTGGAGTTCGACAGTTTCAATTATCTTATCCCCATTTGGAAGTAATTCAAAACGAACCTCTCCATCTTCCAGAACCTGTTCCCCTGCATGGAAATCAAATCGAATGCTCTGGGTTCCATTGCTGTCCAAAGGGTCCAAAGAGTTCATCTTTATATAACCTTGAATATTTTTGTATGCAAAATCNTCATGTTTGGGAAAAGATAGTTCTGATTCCAAAAAAGAAAGGTCTACCCGACCCGGCGTAGAATCGGGCATCTCAATGACAAAATTGGCCGGCTCCAGTGAAAACTCAAAATCATTTGCTCGCATATTAACCTTGGAAACTTCCAACCGTTCAGTTGATTCCACTTTGAAATCTATTTCGAGATCCTCAATCTTCTGATCTTCACCCAAAAACACCTCCTCTATCGATATGGTTTGATCACTTTCTAACTTGGGTAAGGATTCCAAGCGAATTTCCCCAGTATAACCAAGATTGTGAAGATTAAGTCCAAGGGCAGGAAGTGATCCATTTGCCTTGTGCAATTTTACCTGAAAACGGTCTTCTCCCAACCATTCAAGACTTAACTCACCATCATATAGATTGGAAAATCCTTCTTCCAGGTGGAGGGCGGAAAAACGAATTTTTGCCTTCCGCACCCCGATAATTTCTCCTTCTTCTCCAAAGGCAAACTCCACACCATCAACCACCAAGCCAATTAACTCCGACTTGGGTAATACTCCCTGGGTCCTCAATCTCTGCACTCTAAAAGTAAGACTNGGTTTCCCTTCTTGTAAATTCGCAGATATTTTCAACCCTTGCACATCCAGGTTTTCGCCCCAAGTCATGTTCGCATAGAAGTTTGATTCGATCCATGTTGGTGTATGCGGAGTAACAAAGAGGATGGCTTGTGGCACATTCAGGGTAATCCCCATGGTTTGCAAAACCAGGTTGCTGACATTAAATTCCATGAATTGGTCAATGATTCCGTTATTCTCGACCCGACCAGTCCACTGACCTTTGGCCATCCCCTGATCAATCTTGACCCATTCACTCAAACCAAACTCACTGCCTTGGTTTAGAATCTGAGACATCGAAGATACGGTCTGTGAAACAGGTGAAATTTCAGGAAAATGAAGGGAAGCACCGAGGAAAAGGTCGGTGCCCTCCTCTATAATTGTAAAATCTCCAAACCAAGCTAAACCAGATAAATTGCCATCCATTCTCAACTGGGCAAGTCCAGGGTGAAAATCTCCCTCAATTGCCAATTTTGTGGGAAATTCCAGCCCGTCACTGCTAAAATTGATTAAAGCATCCCGCAAACGAAAATGCTGAAGTGGTGGATTTGTCAGAAATTCTTCTGCCCAAGATTTTATAGAGCCAAAGTTTTCCTCCTCATCATCGTTATTTTGCAAACGCCTAGACAGATCGGATAATTCAATTTGCATATGGGGAGAAGTAAGAGAAACTGCATGGACTTTTCCACTGCTCAGACCAACAGGGTCGTATCGCACATCCAACTGTTTCAATGAAAGATTCCCCTCATTTGACAGTACATTTACCCGCGATACTCCAATAGCCCATGGATTGATATAATCAACAGAGATCGAGTTTAAGTCGGCGCTCATTTCTGCTAATACCCCACCCATCCAGCTTTCCAGGAATCTGGGCATACTGGACCAGATAAAAACCAAGGTCGCACATATAACAGCGACGATCCAAGAAATAATCTTCCATTTGGATACCCCTTTTTTCATACCAAACCTCCTAGATTGCCCACATCCCAGCAAGAGGAAAGCCTAAAAGGCGACTTTAATGCTTTCTGTGGCCCCTTGATACAGAATTGCCATGAAGAAATTGGTGGAGACGACCGGCCAGTTTTGGGCCAATGCCCTCCACCGTTTGCAAATCCTCAAACTTTGCTCTCTTTAACCTATCCAAAGATCCAAACTTTTTTAGGATTGCGTCTCGCTTGACCTTGCCCAAACCGGAAAAGTCATCGAGCAAAGACTCCCTAATTTTTTTGCTTCGTAGATCCGCATTGAATTGATTGGCAAACCGGTGAGCCTCATCACGCAAACGCTGAAGGAGTCGCAATGCCGGATGCCTTTCTGCTAACTTTAATTCATTTCGCTCATCTTCAAACACAATGGTTTCTTCCCTCTTGGCCAAACCAATCAATAAGGGAGCACTTATACCTAATTGTTCAAATGCTTGTTTAGCCGCACCAACCTGCCCAATGCCACCATCAATCACCACCAGATCGGGCATAGGTCTCGCTTCATCATTTAATCTTTTATAGCGTCTGCCGACCACTTCCTGCAACGAGCCAAAGTCATCATTCCCTAACCCCCCACGCACTTTAAACCTACGATAACTCCGACGGTCCGGCCGGCCGGCCACAAAGCGAACCATGGAAGCGACCACAAAGGTTCCTGACACATGAGACACATCAAAACACTCAATCGTCTGAGGTTTTGATTTTAATTCCAGAACATTGGCAAGAGCTTCCAAAGATCCATCCTCCAATTTATCGTCCTTTGGCCAATTTCTGGTGAACCGACGGGTTTTTCGAATAGTTTTGGATAATGCATCGGATAGATCACGCAACTTCGCCGCTCTTTCAAAATCCATCGCTTCTGATCGTTTGACCATCTCCTCCTTCAATTCCTTGAGCAATTCTTTGGTTCGACCTTCCAGAAAAGAACATGCCAGGTCCACTCTTTCGCGATATTCATCAATGGTAGTTTCATTATGACCCGCAAAAATTTCTGACCTTGCATCGCAATACAACCGAACCCGCCCATTGGAAAGAATTTCAGGCTTGGCATCGTTTAGAAGAATACCAAACCTTTTTCTCATCTCGCTTAGAGTGGAACGAAGCATGCCCGCCTGTGCAAACGGGCCATAGTAGTGCGAACCGTCCTCTTTCCGGTTTCGACAAAGACGGAAACGGGGTAATTTGTTTTGTAAATCAACCTGCACCAGCAGGAATTGTTTATCATCGGTAAAATCAGTATTATACCTGGGTTTGTACTGTTTAATCAATTTTCCTTCCAGTAAAAGTGCCTCGGTCTCGCTGCGCGTTTGATGAACTGAAATTTCTCTAACCATCTCCACCATAGCCGCAATTTTGGGCTGGGCACGGACAAACCTTCTGGAACCCTGAAAATANCTGGATACCCGTCGTTTTAAATTTTTCGCCTTTCCTACATAAATAACCTGGCCCAAACGATCTTTCATCAGATATACCCCAGGAGTCTGGGGCAATGCCCGGACAACTCCGCCCAAATGATGTTTCTCATTTTGCATTGGCAATCTAAAGAATCCTTCGTAGCTTAAAAATTGCAAGTCTACAACCAAACCTTGGGTTATCCAACCCAAACGCCAATCCTTTGTCATGAGCTCAACCATACGCGTAGAAACTATAACTCTTGGAGATGAACTCCTTCTCGGAATCCGAGAAAATTCTCATCTCACCTATCTTGGTTCCCAATTTACACATCATGGAATTGAGCCCTCGGTCAATCTGGTAATCCGGGATAACCCCGAGGATATTAAAAGATTTTTTGCCGAATCCTGGAAGCGATCAGACTTAGTTATCACCACTGGCGGCCTTGGTCCAACGACCGATGATTTAACCCGAGAATCGATTGCGGAGGCATTGAATGAAGAACTGGTTTATGACGAAGAAGTCGAGCAAGCCATACGCAAACGTTTCCAACAATTGGAACGCCCCATGCCTGAAATCAATCTTCGTCAGTGCTACCGTCCCAAAAATGCGGAAATTTTAAATAACCCTTATGGTACTGCTCCCGGTCTTTTTCTGCAAAAGGAGGAAAAAACCTTAGTCATGCTTCCTGGACCCGCTCGGGAGATGCATCCGATGTTTGAACAACAGGTAATACCCAGATTACAAGCGGCCCGGGTTCTTCCTGAAATTGATTGTTATTTGCAGTTACGCACAGCGGGGATTGGCGAATCTGCTTTAGCAGAAAAAGTTTCCCCGCTTCTCGAAAATAAACCTGGATTAGTTGTCGGATATTGTGCCCATGCCGGAATGGTTGACTTACGTTTGAGTTCCCTTGACTCCGACTTGCTAAATGAGGACCAACTAAATGATTTGGGCGATCAATGCCGTGAATGTATCGGTGAAGACTTTGTCTGCTATGGAGACCGTTCCCTTGGCGAAGTAATCTTTCGCGAACTCCGATCGCTCAATCAAACTTTGGCAGTGGCCGAATCCTGTACGGGCGGTCTGCTTTCCTCCTCTTTCACCGAAATCCCAGGAATTTCCAAAGTTTTTCATGGGGGTGCAGTGTGTTATCATAATGATGCAAAAGTGCAGATATTAGAGATCCCTGAGATTATGCTCGATCAGCACGGTGCAGTGAGTGAAGAAATTGCCATTGCCATGGCTACCGCAGCTTCCGAAAAATTTGGTACCGACTATGGTCTCAGTATTACAGGCTTTGCTGGCCCCACCGGGGGCACACAAATCCTTCCAATCGGTTCGATCTATCTTGGATATTCTTCTCCACTGGGTGTATGGGCTAAGAAGATCAATTTGCGTGGTGACCGTGGATCGAACAGAAGGCGGGCCAGTGCAGCTGCACTTGATTGGATGAGGCGAAAATTAAGAAAGTACAAAATGGAAGAAGTGCTTGCCTCAGCAGAGGTGGGTAATATCGAATTATAAATTCAAAATACATTTGATCTGCTATTTCTTTCCCTGCTGAATCTATGCAAAACGGCTCTCTTTGTGCGATCATCGGAGACGATGATTATATCGTCCGCCAAAAAGCCAAAGAAGTATTTGATGACTGGACCAAAGATTTCCCTGATGATCTATCACGGGAAATCATAGACGGCCGGGCAGACCGCGTGGATGATGTGTTGCGTATTTTATCTGAGGCAAAAGCAGCCACCACTACCCTATCTCTGTTTGGTGGGGGTAAACTAGTATGGATAAACGAAGCCAATTTCATAAACCAAAATAAGACTGGAGCCGCTAAAGGGGCGAAAGATGCCTTGGAAGATGCCAAAGCGTTCCTTGAAAAACTTGAGGACTCCCGGGTTATTTTGTCCGCATGCCCCATTCATCGAGGGCACGGTTTTGTTAAGTGGTTACAAAAAAATGCGGATTTTCACGACCTGGCCAAAAACGAAAAGGAAGATGTCGCGTTTCGTCGCCTAGTCGAGGAAACCGCTTCTGAACTGGAAGTAAAATTTGCCCCAGGAGCATTGGATTATTTGGCAGGTAAAATTGGTGCCCACCCCAGACTAGGGGTCGAAGAGACCCGTAAGCTCGCTTCTTTTCTTGGCTCTGAGGGCAATGAAATTACTGAGCAGATGATTATTAATCTTGTTCCAGACTTTGGTGAAGGAGATTTCTTTGAGGCATCGGAGGCTTTTTTCTCTGGCAAACTGGACTGGGCTCTTGATGCCATCGACCGGCACTTCTTTCAAGGCAAGGATGCCCGCCCACTGCTTGCAACCCTGCAAAACCGCAACCGCCTACTCATTCAGTTACGGGTTCTGGTTGACGGGGGAGAACTCAATCCGCACGACCGTATGAGCAAAGATTTACTTGAGCGACTGGCGGCCAAACATGCCCGTCACTTTGATGACCCGACCGAAAAGACTACCCTGAATGTATTTTCCCAAAACCCTTGGTTTCTTGGTCGTTTACTTGGTCTTGTTAAGTCTTTTTCTGCCCGCCGACTGATTGACCTCCAATCTCATTTAATTGAGGCATTTGAACAGGTGCTTGCTCAACCGAGAGAACAACACGCCACCATTTTTAAAAACTTGGTAATCCGTACGCATTCCGCATAAATTGCTGGGCTAATTTACAGAGTTTTCTTAGCCCCTGATATCTTTTCTCCACTGGTTAATTTTGGCAGACATCCGCTCGACACGATTGAGCAAGTAACAATCCGAGAATCTAAGCGGGTTTCCAACCGAACATAGTAATTCGAAAATCTTTTTTTAATTTTTTTTGAACAAAATCAAAAGTGTATGCGTCTTACCTTATGACTTTCGTCAGTTTGTTTTTAGTTTTAAAGTTTGTTTCAAGAACGCCGCCCGAAAAGCGGCGTTTTTATTTGGCTTAAAAAAATGATAATTGTGGACCTACCTATTATTGCTTAACCGGGAATGCTTCCATGGAATATCTACCCTTTGGCTTACGCGAACCCGCGGTCAACATATCTACCATCTGCGGATAGGATACCAAGAAATTGTTCTCATCGATCAGGTTAAATACATAATGAGTCGATCCCTTGGGCAGTTCAGCAGTCAATAGGTCTCCCTTTACTATGGCTGGTACCCGATACCATTCCTCACTCTTATCCCCCCCGTTCAAAGTGTAAAGTAATTGCCCGTTGATTACTCTGGCTCCCCGTTCTTCAAATTTTGCCCAAACATTGTTGCCTTTGCGTCCGTTTTTCAGCGGTTTGCACACCTGATCTTTTCCGGGCAGGGTAAATTTATAATTAGGGTTTTGATAGGGATAAGATGCTTTCATTGCATCGAGCCGGCGGAATAATTCCGCACTCATTTCCTTAACCTTCCCTGGCATTTCATCGGCTAAATTCTTCGCCTCCTCGATATCTCCCCGTTTTGGGTTTTTCGGATAATTGAACTGCAATTGATAAAGCTCATATTCCGGTCTTCCCCGCATCCAGTTCTTGATCAGTTTCCATCCCCCCGTACGGATGGTGGATTGCTGTGCAACTCCGTGTGGAAAGTGCCAAACCATCGAATTTCTGGTTCCGCCCTGCTTATTTTTCACCAGGTTTCCATTTTGCGGGTTTCGGGAAAGTAAGGTGGACAGATCAGCCCCGTCCAGTTTTTGTGCCTTTGGTTTTTTCGTTCCAGTCCAAGAAAGAATAGTTGGATAGAAATCCAAGCCATTGACCATAACCTCACTCTTTGTAGCTTGCGGAATATTGGGTCCAGTCACAATGTAGGGTACCCGTACACCTCCCTCTTTGGCATTTATCTTTCCGCGGTCTAGTGGGTAATTATCGGTTATAATTTCTCCAGGTACCCGTTCCATTCCGCCATTGTCAGAAGTCAGGATAATATAGGTATTTTCCATCAGTTTATGACCAGGCCTGCGGGGATCATCGGTTTTTTCCAAATATTTGATGAGTTTGCCCACATAGTGGTCGAACATTTCCACCATTGCACAATAATAAGGGTTTTTCTGCCCCTCCAAGGGCCACCCTTTGGGCTCAGTCGGGAAATCGACCCCTAATTTTTTGCAGTATTTCTCCAGCAGTTTCTTGCTCCGGCTATGGATGGGGGTATGAACAAGCCAAGCCGCATAATACAGAAAAAAGGGCTTTGCCTTTGACTGTTCCATAAACTCGATCGCATCGAGGGTGGTCTGGTCCTTAGGGAACCCATCCGCATCCAATTGGTAGGGATCATCTTTGTCTTTGGTGGCAAATCCGGTCAACCGGTGAGGTTTCATCGCTGCACTCTCTCCAAGATGGGCACGGGTGTAATCAAATCCCTGATCCCTTGGCTGGGGAAAAGCATTGTGGTCAATGGCCATATGCCACTTGCCCACATGTCCGGACACATATCCATTTTTCTTCAGAGCTTCAGGAATTGTAACTTCATTGAGTTCCAATCGTCCACTGTACCATGGGTCCATAATCGGATGGGCTTCCATGTTGTAAGGGGTGGGTGGATTACCGCCCACTACATGAGTCTTTTGCAAGACAGCAGGGTGCCTGCCACTCATGATGGCACATCGAGTAGGAGCACAGGTCGGTGCTGGGGAGTAGCCCTGTCGGAAAAGTACCCCCTTCTGTGCGAGTGCATCAATATTGGGGGTCTCCATCGGAGTAGGTTCGTCCAAATCGTAACACCCCACATCCTGCCAACCAAGATCATCTGCCAGAATCAGCAAAATGTTGGGGCGGGCAGCTGAATGATCAGAACCTTGCAAAGTACAGAGAAAGGGAATGGAAAAGAATAGGACTAGGCTGGATACTTGGTTCATTTTTAAAAAGAAAGATTAGAATTCTTCACTCTTTTACTCCGGTCAATGCCAATTTTGGACAGGTAATTTTAAGCGGAGGCTTAAAAACTTTTTGAGTCTGAATTTATTTTCTGATTCTTTGAATGCTAAATGAACTCTTCCTCATCCTTAAAATTAGTCTCCATACTCTTGGGTCTTTTATCAACCTCAGCCCTGCTTCAGGCGAAGCGGCCCAATGTGGTTTTTATTCTGACGGATGATCAGCGGGCAGATGCGCTCAGCTGTATGGGGCACCCGCACTTAAAGACTCCAAGGATCGACCTGTTGGCAGACGAGGGAGCCTTGTTCAAAAATCATTTCTGTACCACATCCCTGTGCTCGCCCAGCCGGGCATCCATTCTCGGCGGGCTCTATGCTCACACCCATGGAGTGGTCAATAATTTCACGGATTACCCAAGAGATCTCCCCACCTTCCCCAGGCAGTTGCAGGCGGAGGGATATTCCACTGCATACATTGGAAAGTGGCACATGGGAGAGAATGATGACAGTAAGCGCCCGGGCTTTGATCACTTCGTGACCCACCGGGGGCAGGGAAAATATTTCGACACTGAATTCCGGGCAAATAATGGGGAAAGAAAAATAGTTCCCGGATACTACACCACCGTGGTCACAGGCATGGCAATTGACTGGATGAAGCAGCAGGAAAGTGATTCCGAGAAACCATTCCTCCTGATGCTCGGGCACAAGGCACCCCATAGCTTTTACTTTCCGGAACCCAAGTATGAGAACACTTTTGACGATGTACGGGTGCCTTATCCCGAGACTGCATTTTCATTGGAGGACAAACCTGGCTGGATCAGACAGCGCCTTAATACCTGGCATGGCATATACGGTCCGCTCTTTGACTGGAGGAAAAATTTCCCCGACCGCTCCGCCAAAGCAATGCTAGATTTCGAACGCATGGTACGTGCATATTGGGGCACGATTCTTTCCGTCGATGATTCGGTGGGGAGAATCTATGATTATTTGCAAATCGTGGAGAAATTGGACAATACCTTGTTCATATTTACCAGTGACAATGGTTTATTGGAGGGTGAGCATGGAATGGTGGATAAGCGAACTGGGCACGAACCGTCTCTACGCATTCCACTAGTGGTACGCTACCCCAGCCTAATCGAAGGTGGAAGGGTGATTAATGCCCAGACACTGACACTGGACTTTGCGTCAAGCATACTGGAAATCTGCAAAGCATCACCCCTTCCCTATACTCAGGGAAAATCATGGAAAAAGTTGGTTAGCTCAGGAGACTCCAACTGGCGAAACAGTTGGTACTATGAGTATAACTACGAAAAGCAATTTCCCTACACCCCCAATGTTCGCGCCCTACGCACAGACCGGTGGAAATATATCCGCTATCCTCACGGAGACGGATCGCCCGACCGGCATATGTCCGAACTCTATGATTTACAAAACGATCCACAGGAGACGAGCAATTTGATTGCCCAACAGGGCAATGAAAATTTGATTTCTCGCTTAAACAGGGAGCTAGACCGTTTAATCGCTCAAGCAAATCAGGGCAAGACGGACAGCATGCCGATGGACGAGGGAATCAAAGGGGGGTTGCCGGACGAAAAAATTCGCTAATTCCAAAGACAGCGGTAATACATTCAGCAGGCCCCAGAAGCCAAAGATGCAGATACTCTATCCTCCATCGTTGATTCATGTTCCTGCATCGAACGGAGCAGTCGAAACTGAGCACGAGCACGATCTAAATTATGACCAGGTCGCTTGACCTTGAAGTAGGTATCCCCCACTAAGAAATCGGTAAGGAAGCGCAAGGAAAGTTCATAAGTGATCACCTGTGGAGAAATCACCATTCGCTCTATCTCTTTGGAATCAAGCATATCATGCACCCCTGCAAGGTATCCATCAACCAAGGCAGAGAACCGATCAGGTAAAAAATGAATTTTGGATATGTCCGATTCGTCCTCTTCCGAAGAGCAGGCAGCCGTACGCACAAGATCTGCAAAGTCGTGCAGAGCACAACCAGGCATCACCGTATCCAGATCCACCACGCACATACCCTTTCCGGTTTCTTTGTGCAAAAGAACATTGTTAAGTTTGGTATCATTATGCACCGTACGGGTGGGAAAATCAGCATAGCGAATCATGCCAGCCAGGAGTTCGTTTTCCCGGGCAAAAGCAATCAAATCTTTTACTTCCTCTGTCCGCCCAAGAACATCTTGTTCAACCGCTTTGTTAAAGGCCTGATAACGTGACTCGGTATTATGAAAGTCAGGAATGGTCTCGATCAGGGGATCGCCGGGCAAGTCACTTAATTGATACTGAAAATCCCCAAAGGCACGGGCAGCCTCATAGGCATGTTCGCGGGACTCCGGAACCTCGAGGGACAGTCCACCCGGCACATATTCGGTTACCCGCCAGTAGTTCCCATGCTCACCAGTTAGATAGCTGGATCCATCCTGGGCAGGCACGAGCACGAGAGTCCGCAAAGTGGTCTGCCCATCCATATGTTTTTGAGCGAGATGAGTGGTCACCCGGGCAAAGTTATCCATCAGGGAAACAGGATCCTTGAACACGTCATGATTGATGCGTTGCAGGGTGTAACGGTTGCCGGAATCAGTCCTAACCAAAAAGGTATCGTTGACATTGCCATTGCCAAAGGTTTCAGCCGATTCAGGAGTGCCATCCAGTTGAAAAAGGGATGCTAGCTGAAGTAGTTCACTGGTGGAAAGTACTTTCAATCCGTTTATCCTCAAAATTTCAGCCAATGGGTCAATGAGAGAAATTGTTAATTCCTATTTATTTAATTGATTTGACCATCTGTAAAAGGATTTAATTTTCTCTATGCACAAGCCTATCTTATTCCTGTTCCTCCTCATTCCCCTCTTGGGAATAGCAAAACGCCCAAATATTATTTTTATCCTAACCGACGATCAGGGATATGGCGATGTCAACGCCCATGGTCACCCCTACCTTAAGACTCCCCACACCAACAAACTGCGGGAGGAAAGTGTGAGTTTTGACAATTTCTATGTCAGTCCATCCTGTTCGCCCACCCGGGCAGCCCTGCTCAGTGGAATGCATGAGTTTCGCACCGGAGTAACCCACACCATCCCCCCCCGCCAGCAACTGGATGAGAAAGTGGTTTGCTTTCCTGAGCTATTGAAAAAAAATGGATACCGCACAGGGTTTGTGGGCAAGTGGCACCTTGGCAATTCACCTGGGCCCAGCGGGCAAGGGTTTGACTGGTGCTCCACCAACCAGGCAGGTCCTCTGAAGCACTTTGACACCACCTTTGTTAGAAACCGTAAGAGAATTGAAACCAAGGGATACCGTGAGGATGTTTTTTTTGACGAGACCATGGCCTTTATCGAGGAAGCGGGGGATGATCCATTCTTTTGCTATCTCTGCACCTATTCTCCTCATACTCCACTTGCAGCCCCTGAAAAATTCATCAAACCCTTTCGTGATGCCGGACTGAACGATACCCATGCCACTTACTTGGCGATGGTGGAAAATATTGATTACAACCTTGGGCGACTAATGAAGTTCCTCAAGGACACCGGACGGGACGAAGACACCATCGTGATTATGGTCAATGACAATGGAGTGACCGAAGGATTGGATGTGTACAATGCCCATATGCGCGGTCCCAAGTGCTCCGCGTGGGAAGGTGGCACCCGGGCCTTTTCATTCTGGAGATGGCCGGGCAAATGGAAGCCAAGAATTATGGGAAACCTAACCGCCCACCTAGATGTTTTTCCCACCATCTGTGATCTGACTGGCACTAAGATCCCTGCAAACCTACAACCCAGACTGGAAGGATATAACCTACTTCCTCTGCTTAAAAGTAAAGGGCAGGTAAAGGACTGGCAAAAAGATCGGATTCTTTTCCATCATGTTGCCCGCTGGCCCAGCGGATTTGCCGAGCATCACAAATATGCCATGGCAGGAGTACGGCAGGGGAATTTCCTCATGCTTCGCAGTCACCACTGTGGAAATAAGGACTGCCTCCAATACATGAGCCAGTGCATGGCCCTGCAGGCGATTGAGAAAGGACGGAAGGTTCATACCTACGCTTATGGCACCGCACAGTATCACTGGGCCATCAGCCCGAAGGACAAGTGGGTATTGTTCGATGTCAAGAAAGACCCACAATGCGAGAATGATTTGGCGGATAAAAGACCCGGGTTGGTTGCCAGGCTGGACAAAGCGTACAGCAAATGGTGGGATGACACCTATCCAGAAATGATTGCCATGGGCGGAGATGCCGGCAACCCCGATGAGGGACGCCAGGCAGCCAAGAAAAGCTCCAGCTGGAAAGGTAAAACCTCCGACAAGGAGTAAATTCTACTTATTAAGGGAGTCCCGCAGGGATTTCCACTTCACCAGTCTCTCCACGATCGCAGATTCCGCACCCGATGATTTGGGACAGTATAGATCGAGCGGTTTTTCCAGATATTGTTGACCGGAAATATTCTCAGGAAATTCATGACTGTATAAATAACCCTCCTCCCCTTCCTCCCGGTCCTTTCGGTTACGGCCATGACGGTCCCGAATGGAGGATGGAACCGATTGCACCGGCTGTTCCCGAAGTGCCCGCTTGGCCTCCCCTATCGCAAGAGTGGCAGAATTGCTCTTGGGACAAGTGGCCAGAAAGAGAACGACATGGGCGAGATTTAGCTCACATTCGGGCAACCCAATAGTCTCGCAGGCACGAAAAGCGGCATCCGCCATGAGCAGGGCACGGGAATCTGCCAATCCCACATCCTCGGAGGCAAAGATGACCAACCTACGGGCAATGAAGCGGGGATCTTCACCACCTTCCAACATTTTTGCCAACCAATAGACTGAGGCATCAGGATCGTTTCCACGCATGCTTTTAATCAGGGCGGATGCGGTGTCGTAATGCTCATCCTCCCCACGGTCATAGCGAACTCCCCGTTCCTGAGCAAAGGAAGCAATTTCTTTTTCGCCCAGATTAGATGTTTCAGCCAATCCCTCGACTATGGTTTCCAGCAAATTGTAGGCTCGTCGCATGTCCCCCTCCGCAAAGAGTGCGAGCTTTTCGAGTGCCTTTTTATCTGCAGAACAATTTCGGCTACCTAGACCAATATCTTTATTGCTCAGGCAAGATTTCAGGGCATGACTAATCACTTCCTTACACAGCGGCCTTAGGGCAAAAAGGTGCGAACGACTAAGTAATGGCTCAATAACATAGTACCTGGGATTATGAGTGGTCGCACCGATCAGTCTTACCTCCCCAGATTCGATATCGGGCAAAAGCAAGTCCTGTTGAGCTTTATTAAAACGGTGGATTTCATCCACAAATAAGTAGCATTTCGAAGAACCGTGATAACGAGCCAGTTTTAAAGTCTCCCTAAGTTCGGCAACGTTGGAAGTAACCGCATTCACCTTGAGTAATTTGCAATCTCCTTCTCGGGCGATGACACTGGCAAGAGTGGTCTTGCCTGTCCCAGGAGGTCCTGCAAGGATAAGGTTACCAATCCGGTTTTCTCGGATTAATTTGGGGAGCAGGCACCCCCTACCCAGCAGGTGCTCCTGTCCCAGTACCTGATTAAGGCTAATGGGCCGCATACGCTCAGCCAAGGGCCGCATAACCTCTTTCTTGTCAAGCGGTTGCTCGAGGGAAAATTTCATAATTTCTTCCTTCATGTTATCCCCTTAAATCCAAACAGTATTGAGCACACGGGGCAAGCCAATGGATAAAAGTGCATTACTGGTCAATGAATGGATAAATTCCATACCAAAAAGTGGTCATAAAATGTACAACCTATAAATTTTGGGAGATGAAAAAACAACCAGTTTGAAAGATATCGAACTTTTGGCACGGGTTTTGCAAGAATACATCCAAACAGGTCAAAAAATGATCTTAAATAACTGAATATCAATAAATAATAAAAATGAAATCTAAATCCCTAATGTTATTAAGTATGGGCGCATCTCCATGGAAGTATATGCTTCTTGCGATTATTCTTGCGTTCTCCCACGCCGTGCCCGCTCATGCGGACGATCACGAGGAAGCACCTGCGGAAGAAGCCGGTCCAGTTGATGATTATCTCGAGCTCCTCGAAGCACAGGGTGAATACGCACCAGCTTATGATTTCTTCACTACTTCAATGTTGTGGACAGTAATTGCTGCCGCTCTTGTTTTCCTGATGCACCTCGGGTTTGCCACTTTAGAGTCTGGACTCTGTCAGAAGAAAAATACGGTTAACATTCTCTTCAAGAATGTTTTCATAATTTCCATTGGTATCCTTACCTATGCATTTTTTGGATTTAACACTCACTATCCCGGAGATTTTAACGGTTGGTTTAGTTGGGGCGGAATGATCGGAGACTTAAATGCAGATGGTGGAGCAACCTGGGGATATGGAGGACTTGGTCTTGCCATGACTGGATTTGGTGACTTCATCTTTCAGGCAATGTTTGCAGCTACCGGGGCAACTATCGTTTCAGGTGCTGTTGCTGAAAGAGTTAAACTTTCTTCCTTTATGGTATTTGCACTTCTTTTCGTAGGAGTTGCTTACCCAATTGCAGGTTCCTGGCACTGGGGTGGTGGAGTTCTTTCAGAACTTGGATTCAAAGACTTCGCTGGTTCTACCGTGGTACACGCTTTTGGCGGTTTCGGAGCTCTCGCTTGCGTGTTGGTCCTTGGTCCACGACGTGGCAAATACACTGAAAGCGGCATCAAGCCAATTCCTGCACATAACTTCCCACTCGCTGCCATCGGTGTGTTTTTACTGATGTTTGGCTGGTACGGATTCAATGGTGGTTCAGTGCTTTCTGCTGAACCTGGAGCTCTTGGTCTCGTATTTACCACCACCACACTTGCTGCTTGTGCAGGTGCCTTGGGTGCAATGTTCACTTCTTGGTTTGCTTTGAAAAAGCCTGATCTTTCCATGGCTTTGAATGGTATCCTTGCAGGATTAGTTGGTATTACAGCTAATGCAGATGTGGTTTCTGTAGGCAGTTCAATCATCATCGGTGCTGTAGCTGGTGTGATCGTAGTTTTCGCTATCACTTTCCTGGATAAGTCCAAAATTGATGATCCTGTTGGTGCGATTTCCGTGCACGGCGTCTGCGGTATCTGGGGAACTTTGGCATGTGCTATTTTCGCAGACTTCGATTTCATGGTACAACTACAAGGAGCTTTACTCGTAAGTGCATTTGCATTCATCTTTGCTTATGTGGTATTCTCTGTATTAAAAGCAGTTATGGGAGTTCGTGTTAGTGAAGAGGAAGAAGATCGCGGACTTGACATTACCGAACATGGGCAAGAAGCCTACACCAACTAAGCCGTCGTTTCCCGCCACGACTTGTTAATCTTACACCAACAAAATTATTATGAAATTA
Organism: Opitutia bacterium; assembly: GCA_002686835.1. Taxonomy (GTDB): domain Bacteria; phylum Verrucomicrobiota; class Verrucomicrobiia; order Opitutales; family Seribacteraceae; genus Chordibacter. The sequence continues at coordinate 49,298 of NYYP01000014.1, forward strand.
GTTAAAGCCGTCATCAAGCCATTCAAGCTTGAAGAAGTAAAGGACGCCTTGTCCGAAATTGGAGTTGAAGGGATGACCGTATCCGAAGTTAAAGGGTTTGGTCGCCAAAAGGGACATACAGAAATCTATCGTGGAAGTGAATACACGGTGGACTTTCTCCCTAAAGTTAAAATCGAGATCGGTGTTGCCGATGACCTGACCGACAAAGTTGTCGATGCCATTGTCGGTGCCGCACAAACCGGAAAAATCGGTGATGGCAAAATATTCATCTTACCCATGGAGGAATGCGTGCGCATCAGAACTGGGGAGAAAGGGGATGAAGCATTATAAAATCACCAATCTGACATAACCAAACAGTTTGCAGGGAGCAGTTATCTTCCTGCACTTTTCATACTAGCCCGGTCCGTTTTGGACCGGGCTTTTTTGTTTTTTCCTCCTAAATATTATGATGAATATTTTTCATTATAAAAATTATAATTGCTCATTTGTTGGTTTTTTACCTAGTAGTTTATTTCCTACTAATTGGCAGTAATCCAAAAATATATAAAATCTCATGATTTCAAAATATCTACTTCTCCTTACATGCATCGGGCTCTCCCCTCTTGTATTTGCTCAGAGTGCCGCACCCACTACTGGCGGCTCCGCAGATGCTTCTATTCAAATAGCACAAAGTGCACCCGAAATTGAGGAAGAAGAAGGCTCTCTGGATAGTGGTAACACTGCCTGGATGCTCACTGCAACCGCTCTTGTTTTATTTATGACACTTCCTGGACTCGCCTTGTTTTATGCAGGATTAGTCCAGTCCAAAAATGTGCTATCCGTTCTGATGCATTGCTTTGCAATTGCCTGCCTGGCATCGATCATATGGTTTGCCGTTGGTTACAGCTTGGCCCTCACTCCAGGAGGCCTTGGAGATGATGCCCGTGGTTGGATTGGTGGAACCAAACATTTTTTCCTCCAGCCATTGAGTGCAGATTCCTTAAATGGAGACCATCCAGAAACGGTATGGATTATGTTCCAGATGACTTTTGCAATCATTACACCTGCACTTATCGTGGGTGCATTTGTCGAGAGAATCAAATTTTCTGCGGTTTTATTGTTCAGCGGACTTTGGCTTGTAGTGGTCTACTGCCCAGTGTGTTACTGGGTATGGGGTGGTGGTTGGCTAGCGGATCGAGGAGTAATTGACTTTGCTGGCGGTATCGTGGTTCACGCCACTGCGGGAGCCTCTGCCCTTACCCTCGCCGCCATGCTTGGACGCAGGCATGGATTCCCTAAAACACTCAAGCCTCCACACAACCCCGGCATGGTAATGACCGGTGCAGCCATGCTTTGGGTAGGCTGGTTCGGCTTCAATGCAGGAAGTGCCGCCGCCGCAGATACAAGCGCAGGGATGGCCATGCTTGTGACTCATTTATCTGCAGCAACCGCCAGCTTGGTATGGATGTTGGTAGAATGGCGCAAAACTGGGAAGCCTGGACTGGTTGGCATTGTTACTGGCACAATTGCCGGGCTTGCCACCATTACCCCCGCCTCTGGCAGTGTGGGCCCCCTCGGTGCCATCATCATCGGTGCATCAGCAGGTATTATTTGCTACTATGCCTGTGGATTTGTGAAAGAAAAACTTGGAATCGACGATTCGTTGGATGTCGCTGCTGTTCATGGAGTCGGAGGAATCCTGGGAACCTTATTGGTAGCCTACTTGGGATGGAAAACCGAGCTCGGAGGCGTCGGCCTTGAAGTTCACTGGTCCGATCAACTTATCGTACAAGCACAAGGGTGCTTGGCCGCGATCGCTCTCTCTGTGGTGGCCACCTATATCATTGTAAAAGTTGTTTCCGCCCTTACCTCTGGTATTCGCGTTTCCGATGATGAAGAAACAAAGGGGCTTGACCAAGCGGCTCATGGAGAGAATGGTTATACCCTCAGTTAAATTATCGTCACTTTTACAAACCAAATTTCTTCAAACATATGAAACTAATTAAATCTATCATCAAGCCATTCAAACTCGAAGATGTTAAAGATGCCCTTTCTGAGATTGGAATTGAAGGCATGACTGTAATCGAGGCCAAGGGATTCGGGCGTCAAAAAGGGCACACCGAAATTTATCGTGGCAGCGAATATACCATTGATTTCTTACCCAAGGTAGTTATCGAAGTGGCTGTACCCGATGACCTTGCTGACAAAGTGATTGAAACCATCGTCAAGGCAGCAAAGACAGAGAAGATTGGAGATGGTAAGATTTTTGTCATTCCTGTTGAGCAGGCTGTTCGTATTCGAACCGGTGAACAGGGCGAGGTCGCTCTTTAATTTCTTCCCAAGAATAGATTTTCTTCTAAAGGCTTTCGGGAAAACCCCGAAAGCCTTTTAGTTATATTAAGCCGTCAAGTGTCCAAATTAACCATGCTACTGTAGCATAGATAGGGAACGCCATAAATTGCTTGAAGGATTCCATCCAGGCTCCCGGCTTGGGCAGTTTTTCCATCCAAGCCGGAAAAAAAGCGAGTAAAAGGTAGGGAGTTGATAAGCCCAAAGCAATACTGGTAAAAACCATCAGAGAGGACAAAGCAGGCATTGTCAGTGCTGCACCAACCGCAACTCCAAGAAATGGTGCCATGCAAGGTGTGGCCACCACCGTGGCCAATATCCCGGAAAAGAAACTCCCCCATAGTCCAGATTTCCGGGAAAGATCAGCACCAATCCCAGACACAGACATTCCTATCTCAAAGACTCCGCTCAAACTTAATCCAAAAAGAAAAAGTAAAATAGCGAGAACTAGGACAAAAATTGGTTCCTGCAATTGAAACCCCCACCCGAGCTGCTGCTCCAATCCGTCACGTAATAGCAGAAGGATCCCAACAAGGACCCAAAAAGACAGAACTACCCCGATTGTAAAAACCCACCCATGGCGAACAATCAAGCCCCGGTCTTCACCAGCTTGCCTGACAAAACCCAAAATTTTCAATCCAATTACGGGAAATACACAGGGCATAAGGTTGAGAATCAAACCTCCCATCCATGCCAGACCAAGCAAGACTAAGAAATTATTGGATTCCCCAGAAACTTGTTTAATTGCGTGCCCGCCTTGCACCACTTCGACAAGATCATCACTGGTAAGAATCTCAGGCAAATAAATAGGAGTAGCCTGCTCGCCTCGCTTTGGAGTTGGATAAAATACNTTAAAGGGAACGCCCTCCCGTCCATGATTTTGTAAAGATTTCAGGATATCTGGGCTTTTTTTCGTCCAATCTGCACGAAGCAGGTGCACACCATGTTCAATCAGGACATTCCTGACTAATTCTTCACTGTACACACGTTTGTTCACCTGACAGGAAAGGCACCACTTTGCTGTGTAATCGATGTAGATTGCCTCACCCTCAGCCAGAAGCTCATTTTGCAATTCATAAGACCAAGGCTGCCATTGCAAGGAACCGGATAATGCTGAGCCTGATTGATTAGGATACCCCAACCATAAGCCCGTTCCAAGACTAACCAGGGCAAGCGTTTGCCAGTTTCTAGCTAATGCATGAGGCTGACAGGATTTTCCATATGCCCATGCCGCCATAGCAATCAAAACGAGAGCAAGCAGCCAATACAACAATTGGAACTGACTTGCAGGCACACCTTCATCGCCNCCCGGAGTATTCATGCCAAGACTCGTTTTGCTTGAATTCACCGGGACTGAAATAAACCATGACTGAGCAAGCTTTGGATGATATAATACCCCATCCAAAGATTCCGGCAACTCTTCGACATCCTCACTAAGCTGCCAATTTATGATCAATGTCTGGGATTCCTTGGAATAGGATGAGTTTGTATGATCAATCAGAATCGCAGGGTCTTCAGGAAAGAAGGAAAACTCACTCTCCGCAAANCTGGAAAAATGCTCACTTTTAATATTTATTCTTCCGCTTCTACCCTCAAAGGTTGCCCATGCGTAAACCCCTGCCGGTAAACTGATGGGAAGAAGGTTCTTTGCCTGGTCGAGCAAGGATAAGTGCTGCGGCAATACCTCAGAGTTACCTACTTTCTCAAGGTTCAGGGAGAAAGAATGCTCGTAAGGCAAACAGGTAGACTCATTACAGATCAATGCATCAAAGGTTCCTTCGATTTCTACCTGACCTTCAATGATGGGGGGAGCTACCAACCGGGCCAGCAGGGTGAAATTATGTTCTAGAGCATATCCAGTCATTCCCTCGTACTCATAAAGATAAGGAGCGGGAAATTGTAGTGAGTCAGCAACCCAACCTTGAGGCAGCTTCCACCTTAGGGTACTTGGGTAGCCAGATTCGCCCTGATTTTTCCAATAAATATGCCATTGGGGTGAAAGTGAAACCGCCAAACCCACCCATATTTCAGCATTCGGTGAGACTTCCGAGCTGTCACAAATTATTTGAATATCAATTAACTCTTCTGTCTTTGCCTGTTTTGCCAAGAGCAAGGAACCCCACAAAGTTCCTACAAAGAATAAGAAAAATCGGTGGCCCCCCGCAAGCATGGCAAGAAGACAATAGATCAGGGGAAAGAGTTGAAACTACCCCGCGTACTTTCACAAAACTCTTGCATCGATCTTTGCAAAACAGATGGCCATTTAATATGTTCCGGCAAGGTTTGAAAAACATGTACCCTTGGGATATTGGAAACTCCCAATTCTAAACCGGCAAGAAAGTTATCAAATGCCTTATCCCAAGGGATAGAGAATTTCCGGGAAATCAATTCTGGCTCCATTGTATCCAGCGATAGTCTGCGCAAAGCAATTTCTTCAATTTCTTCCTGATTGGCAGGTAAATTCCTTTCGCTTTGTAATGCAACGAGCCAATAACCTGCAGTTTTACGAATTAACGAGCTCAAATCCCCACCCGCACCAATACTTTGAGGACTACTCAAGAAGTTGGCAGTTCGACTTATACCCAAGCCGTTATAATCGTTTTTGGAAACTTCATCGGGAGAGAAATCAGGCATATTTCCAGCCAGGAAAAAGACCACATCGGGATCATAACTTACCGCAGTAGCCAAGCCATACCAAGGTCCAATCACGCCAGGCAAAATCTGGGCATAGAGAAGTTCTTTAGGGTGAAACTGGTTTCTTCCTTGCTTGAGTAATTCAGGAGTCGTGCCAAGACTGGTGACCCACTCGGTTGCATATCGTTTATTTTCATCATTTGCCCGGAGAATAGTTTTTCCCAACGCATGAGCTTCACGAAGATTCCAGCATAAAACCAGATTGAAATAAGAATTTGCTGAAAGTTTGGTAAGAGATTCAAGCACCGCCAGTTTCATTTGCTCCAAGCGACTGGAAGCGTTTGGCCCCTTCAATTGATAGGAACCCACATCCAAAACATATACGACATGTTTGGCTTCATAGACCTGACCAAGAAANTCGACCCTATTTTCCAACTCCATACTCGATGGGGGGGTTGGTAGTTTGAGTGCAGGAGCAAGCATCTCATCGAGGTTAGGTTTGGCATTTTGCCCAACNCCTGGGTTTTCCATTTTGTTGACTGGTTGCCCAGTTGCATTANTCCCAAATGTGTCCACTCGTTCAATTAACTCTTCGAGACCAGCTGGTGCATTATTGAGTGNGGTTTGATTAGTGGCATTTACATCCGCANTCGCAGAGATGTTGGACAATGAANCCATGCTGTTGTGAATAGGCTCACCCTGGGAATTTAAGGATAAATACCAAACGCCCCATACAATTGCNGCAGCAACATTGGTAAATAAGCTTAAGATTAAAAATAGTTTAAGATACCAAGGTACAAATCTTACTTTTCGGGTTCTGGAAGAACGAGAGATACGATGGGCATTCGTCTCATAAATCTCACCCCCATTTTTGATCAAATGATCGTGCCATTGCTGGAACTGTTCATCCGTGATGCCATATTTTTTGCACTGTTCTTCCCGGGGCACACCCCGAATAATGGACTCCAGTACTATCCTGAGCTTTTGCTCTCCCGTAAACTCTGCCGGCATGGTTTTTTCCTATCAAAGCAAGTGCTGTCGTGCAACTGCCAATGCACTGACTGCAGCAGTTTCCAAGCGTAGTACATGAGGTCCCAAACTAAATGAATTAAACCTGGCAACCTGAGCAATTTCCTCTTCCTGTGGACTCCAACCACCCTCTGGGCCCACAAAAAGTGAGATCTTCTCAGCATTCCGCCTGGGTGCAAATGATGTGGTATACGGAGAAAGGCTCGTCATCCAGCAGTCATCTTTATGAGCAATTCCTGATACAAATTCCGTAAATGTAATCGGGTCATCAAATTTTGGCATCCATGTGTTCCCCGATTGTTTGCAGGCCTCCTGAGCGAGCTTGTGCCAGCGCTCTTTTTTATCCTGCAATTTTGAAGAAGAGATAGAACCCTCCGTTCGTTCGGTGAGCAAAGGGGTCAAAACACTGACACCGAGCTCAGTCAAGGGACGGATCAAATCATCCAATTTGTTGCCTTTACCCAGAGCAATTGCCATTCGAATAGCAGGAGCTTGTGCAGAATCCTGATGGACTTCATTTATTTGAACGGTCACACGGGAGCGGCTAACTTGAAGACATTGAGCTGCAAAACGACCTCCCCTGCCATCGAGTACTTCCACAGGATCTCCCTCTTTGATTCTAAGTACACGGGCGAGGTGCGAGGATTCGCTTGCAGGCAGGATTATCTCCTCATCCAAATTGGTAGGAGACTGCTCTGTAAAGACCCGGATTACTCTGCTCATTTTCGATAAGCTAAAAAATACTGCTTGCTTGGCAACTCAACACCATGCAAGGGATGAAAACATGCAAAGAAAAAGTTCTTCAAAAATATGCGCATAAGCGGAGGCAAAGCCAGAGGGATTCCTCTTAGGATCAGTAAAAAGGGAGGTGTACGTCCTGCTATTGAGACTACCCGGGAGCGTTTATTTTCATCTATTTTTCAGTCTATCGGGGACGCTACTGTGCTTGATCTTTTTGCCGGTTCAGGTGCATACGGACTGGAATCTTTAAGCCGGGGAGCCAGGCAGGCGACCTTGGTGGAAAAAAATCGTCTGGTGTTCAATGACCTCAAAACCAACCTGGCAGCAGTACTTAAAAGTGCAAACCTACGGGGAGAAGCAGGCAGGTTGATTAACCGGGATGTATTCGATTTCGCCAAGGAACCGCCCAGCCAACACTACGAAATTATCTTTATTGATCCTCCTTACGCTGAAATTGAAAAGCTGGGACCGAGGCTTTTTGAACTTCTTTTACGCAATCATTGCTTAAGCAAGGATGGATTTGTCGTACTGGAAACTCCCGGGGAATTGAAGATGGAATTCCCCGGATGGACCGTCAACCGGGTAGTGGGAAAAGAAAAGCGCGGATCACCCGTGCATCGGATTTACTCGCCCGCCCATCCCCTACCCGGCCAGTAATTAGCGGATAGATACCCCACGGAGGCAACCACTGCGGTTTCCACCCGTAAAACCCGTTGTCCCATATGGGAAAGAGTGAATTTTTGGTCTCTTAAAAATTCCCGTTCCGATTGGGACCATCCACGCTCTGGACCAACGGCAAGCAAAGTATTCTCATTATTAGGTATCGTCACTTCAGATAAGGACTGACTTGCCTCATATACATCCAAAGCGAGACGAGTAGTAGAAAATAAAGATGACTGGATCGCCGTCTCCAAGCAGTTTACTTTTTCGCAACGGGGAAGATGGCAGGAAAAGGCCTGCTCAGCCCCCTTGATCAATAATCGTTGCCACTCTTCATCCCAGAGTGAACTTTTCTCATAGGAGGGCTGACTTTTCTCCGCCCTAAAAAAAATAAGCTCGGAAACGCCCAACGCTGAGGCCTGTTCAATCACCTTCCGGCAGGTTTGGGGACGGGAGAGCCCAACTAAAAGAGAAATGGGAACGAGATCATTGGGGTGCGGTCCGTTCCATTCAAAAGAAATCTGTACGGTCCCTGATCCAGTCCACTTCACCAAGCCTTTGCCTCGTGGTCCATCGACGACCCCAAAATCAACTCGATCACCAGTTTCGGTCCGAAGAACCTTTTTTAAATGAATGGCACGCGGATCATCGACAGACCACTCCAGACTCGCTACCTCTTGCTTGAGCAGGAAAAGATTCAATGGGACAAAAGCCAAAGTGCCTGGTAAGGCCTGAGCTTCAGCCCTTTATTGGTCCATTCTATTTCACCGCCCGTTATCAGATCCTTGGCATGTCCGGAAGTAAACCATTTATTAAGTTTATTCATTGGTTTCACCGGGCAGGTTTTGGGAAGAAAATTGTAGAGGCAAACAATCGACTGGTTGCCATCCACTGAACTACGAACCAGTCCAAATATGGAGTCTCCAAGATCAAGGATTTCCTGAGATGCATCAGGATGAAATGCAGGAGCAGAACCGCGTTTTCTCAGAGTGGTAACATACCAGTCGAACACTTTGGAACCAGTGGTGTTCTTTTTCTCAAGCATACTCTCCAGCTCATTGAGCTGCCATTTTTTGCGGTTTAAAGTACGGGCACGGCCAGTCTCTCCAAATCCTTCCTGGTCATTGGGTGTGGCACACAGGGAATGAAAATAAACCGCAGGAATTCCCTGCAACGAAAGAGCAAGTGCCTGAGAACAAAGAAAGCGGGCTTCACCGAGCTCTGTTTGTTTCGGATCAGAGAGGGCGGAATAGTAGGTAACATTGAGCTCATAAGGAGATTCCGAACCATCGGGCATACTTCTCATGGAAACCTTACCACCCTTCCCTTCGATCTCCTTAGCAAGAGAAAGAACCTCCTCTTTGGGTAAGATACCTTCAAGCGGACGAACCCCCACTCCATCATGACTGGCAGTAAAATTAAGGAAATAACAACCCTTGGGAGGAGGAGCCAAATTGGCTGCCCAGTTTCTCAAATGCTTGGATGTACCTCTCAAAAGACCATGAAGTAAAAGAGGTGGCAAAGAGAATTGGTAGACCGCATGGGCTTCATCCCCTTTTCCAAAGTAGGATACATTTTCCTCATGTGGAACATTGGTTTCCGTCAGTAAAATGGTCTCCGGGGCAACCACTTCCACAAAATTCCGAATCAATTTAATCACCTCATGAGTCTCGGGCAGATGCAGGCAATTCGTACCAAGTTTTTTCCAAAGGAAAGCGACCGCATCGAGACGTAAAATCCGGCAACCCATGGACAGGTAAAACAATATAATATCGAGAAACTCGAAAAGAAGATCGGGACAGGTCCAGTCCAGGTCCACCTGGTCGGCACTGAAAGTGGTCCAGACATTTTTCTCTCCACCACGGGTCTGATAGGGAGTGAGCAGAGGGGAGGACCGGGGACGCACCACTGCGGAAAGATCGGCTTCCGGATCACCTTCCATGATGTAATTCATTCCCGGTTCCACTCCGGAAACAAACTCCTTAAACCAGGGACTTTTTGAAGAACAGTGATTGAGCACCAGATCGAACATTAACTGGAACTCCTTGGAAAAATTCTCAATATTATTCCATTTTCCATAATCAGGATGAACCTGACGGTAATCCACCACTGAAAATCCATCATCTGAAGTCCAGGGATAAAAAGGCAGTAAATGAACGGTAGATACCGCACCTTTTAGGTGCTGAGAACAAAATTCACGCAAAATATCCAAGGGTGCCCTACCCTTGGACTGTACCATATCCGCATAGGTGATCAGCACCACATCCTGCTGGCTCAAGCCGGTATTTTGTCCACTTGGCGACAAACCAACACCCACGCCATAGCGGCCAATCATTTGGTACATCCGGTCAAGCAAGCGGTCTGCCCGTTCCACCCCGTAGAGTTTGCCGAGGCGGCGGCGAAGAAGTTTTAACCGGGTGCTGGAGATGTGCTTAATTGCGGTCTGGGTAAAATAACTCATCGGAAAAATCCTTCTTAATATCCGGTCAAATCGGCTATGAATGCACGCAGGTTACTGCGGATGGTGGAATAGGAATAAAATTGGCGGGCTATCTCATAATTGTGGTTCACCACTTCTTGGCACAAATCCGAGTCGGTCAAAATTTGACGAACCTGACGGGCAATGGTGGGAGTGACAAATCCATCCATAGTTAAGAGACGAAAACCTTTGGGCTCAATATCCCGGACAAAAATAGAATAACGATTAATCAGGACCGGTTTACGAAAATAAATCGCTTCCAGCAGAGCATTACCAAATCCCTCATAGGTACTAGGGTAAGTGACAAAATCAGCATGATGGTAGAGATCCCAAAGGGTGTAGACTTTGCGTCCTTCGGAATCCCGCTGGCGCACTTCACCCACACGGTCAGCAACGATTCTCATATCCACCCCCTCCTCCTTGGCCAACTGTTCGAGCATGCCAAGGTATTCGTAACCCTCGTCCCCAGCCTCGTGAGAAATCACCAGCTTGCATCGGGAATCTTTCAGCAGGCTGACCAATTTGATCGCCTGCTCAATTCCTTTACGGGGAACGACCCGGGTGGGCTGTAGAATAAAAAAATCATCATCAGTCAGACCCAACTCCTCTCGGACATCGGATGCATAATCGTCCACCGGTTCGGGCGGATTTTCAAAATCAAATACATTGGGAATAACCAGGGATGCACTACCTTTTCTCAAAGCGAGCTGTTCCTGTGCCTCTTGATTAATGACCACATCGCGCATGTTCCCAAGTTTGGGAGGAAAACTCATGTCGAGATATTCTGGGATACAATTAACCGAAAAGCGGGTGCGTTCCCAGTAAAAATCATGATGATGGGCGATGGCAGGCATCCTAGTCTCCGAAAGAAATTCAGTGAGGGCAATGCCCAGGGGAACATGCATGGGAATGGCCAGGCAGTTCTGGGGTACGATGATATCGATAGCAAATTTTTCAACAAACCGGTAGAGCGTACTTTTTAAATAGTCTGCAAGGGCTCGGATACGCTCGGTCACAAAGCGGTCGCGTTGTTCCCCTTTCCAGATTCGTTCATTGATCCACTGGTTTTCAGAAAAACCAAAATATGCTTCCGGAACCACATGACTGATGTCTGGGTTACGATCGCTCTCCCCACTGTACCAAAAACTAACATGGCGGTCCTCCCAGAGAACCTCTGCCCATTTGGCACTTTCGAGGGAAACCCCATCCTGTCCCGCAAAACGGGTCGATACAAATCCTATATTCTTTGCCATTTATTTGAGAAGATAGTGAAAATTCGATAAATCCTACTCATTGGGTGATGAAGGATGGTCACTTTTATTTCAACAACTAAAACGAATTATTCGGTTAAGCTTTACAAATTCACCCCTGAAGCCTTATTGCAAACATACATGCCAGTTGAACAAATTGATAGTGAAACTCTGCTCAGTGGTCTGCTTAAAGAGATACCTGACCGGATCGAAAAAATTCGCGAAAAACGGGATGCCTTCCTCACCGATGCCGTCCTGCTTGGAGAAATCCCCTCCCCCACCTATGCAGAGGATAACCGTATCCGTGCAGTGCTGGACCGGTTTAGGGAAAATGGACTCGATAATCCAACCATAGACGAATTCGGAAATGCATCCGCTCAATTACCTGGATCCGACGGACAGTCATCCATTTTAGTAATGGCTCATGCAGACAGTGTATTTTCACCAGAGGTTCGTCATGAAATCCAGGTTGGATCCGATTCCATCACCGGCCCAGGAATTGCAGATAATGCCCTGGGACTTGCCGCGATGATCTCACTACCCCGTATCCTCAAAGATCTCGGCATTCAATTGCGGGATAACCTTACCCTCGTAGCCAATGCAAAAAGCCTGGGTCGTGCAAACCTGGAAGGGGCGAACGGATTTCTCGAAACCATGAGCCTGCCTGCCCGTGCAGGTATCTGTGTGGAAGGCTCAACCCTCGGCCGCTTGAGTTACTCTGGTCTTGGAACCTTGCGTGGAGAAATCACCCTTCAGGTGCCCAGCGATTACGACTGGAAAAGATTCGGTGCTGCAGGTGCTATCAGTCACCTGACCAGTCTGGTTAATCAAATCCGTGAAATCGCCATTCCCAAGGAGCCAAAAACCAAACTCGTATTTGGAGGTTTAAAATGTGGTTCCAGTTACAACACTTCTCCCCGCCAGGGCAGTCTCCGATTTGAAATTACCAGTGAGGGAGATGAGATCATTGGTCAGATGGAAAACAATTTGAATGACATTTGTGAACAGTTTTCTGCGGAAACCGGCACCCAGGTGAACATGGAAGTAGTTGCCAAGAGACAGAACTGCGGAATTGCATTCACCCATCCATTGGTCAAAACCACCAGATCGATCATGCAGGAGGCAGGAATCACTCCACAGGTCGACCCAAGTACCGGCGATCTCAACGCCCTGATTCTTGGTGGCTTGCCTGCGGTTACACTGGGACTGACCACCGCAGAAAATCTCCGTGAGGTCAATGAAACCGTTCATTTGGATCCTCTTTATGCCGGAATGGCCCAGTTAGTCACTTTGATCCAAGCGATCGACCAGGGAATTTGCGAGGAATGAGCATGAATCAGGAAACCTGGCTGGAACGGAATACTTTTCATCACGGGGCCTTTTGGGACCTGATCAAACTGGTTGAGGAAAAGGAAAAGAAAGGGCTGAAAATCTCTCTTTGCATACCCACTCTCAATGAGGAAAAAACCATTGGTAAAGAAGTGTTGATTTTGCGCTCGGAACTGATGGAGCGCTATCCATTGGTGGATGAATTTGCGGTGATTGACTCTGGATCGGAGGATAAAACGCTGGAAGTTGCCAGCAACTACGGAGCCGATGTTTACCTGGCTTCGGACATTCTTCAGGAAGTGGGTAACAAGCGCGGAAAAGGGGAAAACCTTTGGAAAGCAATTCACCAACTTAAAGGAGACATCATTTGTTATGTGGATGCGGATATTTCCAACATCCATCCACGCTTTGTCTACGGTCTGGTTGCCCCCTTAATACAGCGGGACGAAATAACCTATGTTAAGGCTTTCTATGACCGCCCTCTAAACTACTCCAGTGGTCTGCGCCCAAGCGGGGGTGGTCGTGTGACAGAGATTCTGACCCGTCCCCTCTTTTCCTTGTTTTATCCTGAACTTTCGCAAATTATTCAGCCACTTTCGGGAGAATATGCAGCTCGCAGAGAAGTGCTCGAAAAAATTCCCTTTCCCATCGGTTACGGGGTTGAAACTTCCCATCTTCTTGACCTCTACGAATTGTACGGTCTGGAAACTTTTGCCCAGACTGATCTTGACCGGCGGGTTCACCGCAACCAAACAACCAATGCTCTGGGCAAGATGAGTTTTGGTATATTACAAACTTTTTTCAACCGGTTACACGCTCAGGGAAAACTTGACCAGATGCCGGATCTGGAAACCTTTTACCGCCGCTTTGAAGTCGAGGATGGAAATTACCGGCAGTTGGTTCAGGAAGTGGTGGAAGAGGAAAGACCCCCAATGATCGAGATCGAGGGATACCGTAACCGGGAGACCTCCTCCTGAACTTTACTAAATTCCGGTGAAAGTCGCACTTGTTCATTACCACCTTCAACCGGGTGGAGTGACCCGGGTGATTGAAAACACCGTTAGTGCCTGGAAAATCAACGGTAACGGACCCGAAGATTATGTGATTCTATCAGGTAGGAACTACCCTGAAAGAAAGCTCCAAAATGTCCGGGTTGTTGAGGGCTTGGACTATATGGATCTCAGCGATGCCACCGATCCCTTAATTTTAAAAGAGCGGATGGAAGAAGCCGCCAGGTCGGTACTCGGTAAACTGCCAGATGTTTGGCACATTCATAATCACTCTCTGGGCAAAAATTCTGGTCTTAGTGGTGCGGTTGCGGAACTGGCCAAGTCCGGTGCACGATTACTTCTCCAACCCCATGACTTTGCCGAAGATGGCCGCCCCCAGAATTTCAGGAACCTGGGCGAGGCCAGAGCACTCCTTTATCCAACCGCTGGACAAATTCACTATGCTGCACTCAATCGCCGGGATCAGTCCTTCCTGCAGTCAACCCTTGATGATTTCAACAGTCCGGTACATCTGCTGGCTAACGCCATTCCCCAGCAACCAGCTTCAAATCCTAGAGAGATTCAAAGATATTTCCCAGAACTGCCGGAAAATTTGATTCTTTATCCAGTGCGTGCAGTACGACGAAAAAACCTGGGAGAACTCGCTCTTCTTTCCGCCACACATCCCGAATTTCATTTTGCCAATAGTCTCGGTCCAACGAATCCTGCCTTTCGTTCGATCTACCAGAATTGGATCGAATATACCCAGCATCATCAATTGAGTCTAACCTATGGCTTGGGAGAGCAAACAGATGCAAGCTTTCCCGAAATGGTAAATCATGCCCAGGCAATTGTTAATGTGAGTGTGGCTGAGGGCTTTGGTCTTGGATTCCTCGAACCATGGACTTTTGGAAAATGCCTCGTTGGCCGGAATATCCCGGAAATCACATCTGATTTTTCCGAACTGGGAGTACACCTCGATAATCTCTACAATGAATTATGGGTAGATTCATCACTGGTTGATCAGGAATCCTTAAAGCATGCCATCTCTGCTGCCCTTGGTTCAGCTTACCAGGACTACCAAAGAGAATTACCAGCAGATGCGGTCAATGTCGCCACGGAATCGATTCTTAACGAACAAGGGGTTAAGTTTGGTAGCCTCAATGAGGATTTACAAAAACAGGTAATCGCAGAGGTTCAATCCTCCAAGCAGGAAACTGAATCCATTCGAAAACAGGCAAAACTTCAGATTTTAAACGAACCAAATATTCAAAAAAACCAAGCTGCGGTAGCGGAAAACTTTTCACTTCCTGCCTACGGAGCAAAAGTTTACCAAATTTACCGAAACCTGCTGGAAAGCCAGACTGAAAAAGTGACTTACGCCAATAGCGAAAAAATGCTCGAGCAATTTCTTAGCCCCGAAAGGCTAAATTTGCTAAGAAGTTAAATGGGGTAAAACGCAAAGAGGAAGGTTTAGCCCTTTCTCTTTGCTTCATAGAGACGCTTTTCCTTAACCTTAGTGGCTTCCTTACCCACACGGTCGCGAAGGTAAAACATCCGGGCACGCATGGTGATACTCTCACGATCAACTTCGATCTTATCGATCAATGGAGAATTTACGGGAAAAACACGCTCTACTCCTACGCCCGAAGCAATTCTACGCACGGTAAAAGTTTCGTGAACACCCGATCCTTTGCGGGCAATAACAATACCTGCGAAGATCTGAATTCTTTCCTTGTCGCCCTCACGAACGCGAACATGAACCTTAACACCGTCGCCCACTTTGAACTGGTCACGACCTTCTTGGAGGTATTCGTTAGTAATTTCTTTTAGCAATTGCTCATTCATGTTCTGTGTTCCTTATTGTTGGGTGATAGTTACCAAATCTGGGCGTAATCTTCTCGTTTTTTCCAGGCGTTGCTCATAACGCCAACGGGCGATTGCCTTGTGGTTTCCCGAAAGTAAAATTTCGGGTACTTTAAATCCTCTAAAATCTTCTGGACGGGTGTATTGCGGGCAGCCAAGTAAATCATCCTCAAACGATTCACCCAGCAGGGATTCCTCATCACCCAACACTCCAGGAACATGCCGGGAAACCGAATCAATCAATACGCACGCAGACAGAGCACCATTGGTAAGTACATAATCACCAATGCTGACCTCTCGGTCGACCAAATGATCCCGAACCCGCTGATCAATTCCTTCGTAATGACCGCTTACTAGTACGAGGTGCTGGCTTTGTGAAAATTCTTTGGCAAGTTCTGTGCTGAATTTTTCACCATCGGGTGCCATGTAAACCACCGTGGTCTGTTGGTCGGAAATTTCTTCAATCGCTTCAAACAAAGGCTCAGGCTTTAGAACCATGCCGGCACCGCCACCAAAAGGACGATCGTCTGCTTCCCGATGTTTACCCTTGGACCAGTCTCTTAAATCGCGGGATTGAACATCGATCAATCCGCGATCAATTGCTTTGCCGATTATGCTGTCCTTGGTAAAAGCTTCAACCGTTTGCGGAAAAAGCGACAGTACATCGAAACGCAATGGAGAATTCATCATGCGGATCATCGAAATTGAAAAGTAGCATCTGCAGGAAGAGGAAAAATAATCAAAGGGTTAGGAATCTTCCTCCTTTTTATCCTCCACCTTATCTTTTTTCTTGGCTTTTGCTTTTGGCTTTGGGTCTTCCTTAGGGGCTTCTTCCTTAGCTTCGGGTTCGGGTGATTTCTCTTCCGCTACGGGCTCTTCCTTAGCCTCTGGAGCAGGAACTTCCTCCGCTTCTGGCTCCTCATCTCCCTTGGCATCCTTGGGCTCCTCCTTAGGGGCTTCTTCCTTAGCTTCAGGCTCGGGTGCTTTCTCTTCCGCTACGGGCTCTTCCTTAGCCTCTGGAGCAGGAACTTCCTCCGCTTTTGCCTCCTCATCTGCCTTGGCATCCTTGGGCTCCTCCTTAGGGGCTTCTTCCTTAACTTCAGGCTCGGGTGCTTTCTCTTCCACTACGGGCTCTTCCTTGGCCTCTGGAGCATTGGCTTCCTCCGCTGGAGCTTCAGCAATTGGTGCAGGATTCTTTTTCTTTGCAGCACGGGCAGCTTTAGCAGATGCTTTTGCTTCCGCACGCTTCAACCAATCCTCAGGGCTTAAACGACCTTGCCGAATCAAACTTTTGGCTGTGTCAGTGGGTTGTGCACCCACTTGGAGCCAATGATCAATACGATCCATCTTTAGGTCTAACTCGGCATCACGGGCATGAGCCTGAGGGTTGTAAGTTCCCAGTAGCTCAATGAAGCGACCATCTCTGCGGGCTTGTGACGGAGTAACTACTATGCGGTAGAATGGAGCATGGCGGGCTCCGTGCCTTTGTAATCGTATCTTAATCATAATCGAAAGTAGTGAGTACTTGAAAATTTGGGAAAAGCAGAGAATACAACTAAATTTACACCTTTAAGTCAACCACTAAGACCCGCTTCTCATCTTCCATTCATTGACCTGAAAAAGTATATTGATTTGAGTTTTTTCAAACAAACGTTTTAATCAATAACCTGGTGATTATTAACGAAACACAAACGACCAAGCACAAGCAGACCACTCGGAAACGATTGATCGAAGCGACTGCCCGGTTATTTGCTCAGCACGGATACAATGGATTAACCATGAGATCTGTCGCGGAGGAGGCCCGGGCGAATATTGCGGCTGCTAATTATCATTTTGGGTCGAAAGACGCAATGGTTCTGGAAATGCTGCGTGAACGGGTTCAACCCATCAACCATCGCCGGTTGGAACTTCTTAACCAAGCAAGAAATCATAATTCAGTGAAGCATCTGAGCACCTACGAGATTTTCCACTCTCTGATATTTCCCTTGGGGGAAGAGATTGCTAAAAACGCAAAATCGAGATGCAGTCTGGCCCAGTTAATTGCACGAACCTTTACTGAACCGGTGCAATTTATTGAAAAAATGCACCATCAGTTCTTTTCCCAGATTGCAGATACTTACTACCGTGAACTGGCACTAAGCCACCCGGGTATCCCAAGCAAAGAAATTTATTGGCACCTCCACCTTGCGGTATCATCGATGCTTGGTGCACTTGCTCAACACCGAAGACTCTATGATTTCACTCAGGGAAATTGTGAGGAAAATGAAGTTTTTCCTTTGATCGAACGTCTCATCCACTTTGTCACCCATGGGTTTGAACAGGGAATCAATCACAAATTTGACCAATGAATCTTAACGAAAAAATACCCATCCTCCTCGTTGCTCAATCTTACCTGATCCTGGGCGGATGTTTTGCACCCAAGGTTGACAAAAAACCTGCCTTGCAACTCCCTCAACCATCCTCGTGGGAGTCCACTGTATCCACCCCGGACAAAAATCATTCTTCTAGTGGATGGGCATATAAATTAGGAGGTGAACAACTAAATTCTCTCATCGAGAAGGCAATTTCTGGCAACCCATCCCTCTTAGCGATGAGTGAGCGTTTGATCGCTCAGGGTGAACAGGCAACAATCCTGGGTTCTAAAATCCTGCCCACTGCTCAGGCCGATGTCACAGGAAGCCGATCCAAGAGGAACTTAATCGGTTTCAACCTTCCCAATGGCAGCACTTCTTTTACGAGCAACAGTTTCACTTCTGGTCTTAATATTAGTTGGGAACTCGATCTCTGGGGGAAACTAGCGGATGCGAGAGACTCTGCAGAAAAATCTTTTCGGGCTAGTGAAATGGAATTGCAGGGTGCACAGATCTCACTCGCCGGTCAAGTTGCCAAAGGATGGTATGAGGTGATCGAAGGTAGCCAGCAGGTTTTACTTGCCCAAAAAAGTGCAGTATCCTTAGCCCAGAACCAAAATTTCGTGGAAGAAAGATTTCGCAAGGGTCTTGCCAATGCCCTGGATCAAAAACTTGCCCAGACTGGGACCGCCCATGCCAAGGCAAAAGTCTTGGCCCTGCAGGGACAATTGGATGCATCCAAACGAAGGCTCAATATTCTGCTGGGTAAATATCCAAGTGTATTATTGGACCAAAACCTGAGTGTCCCAGCCGACCTGACTTCACTTGAGGTCTCTCAGTCTTCCCCGAGTATTCTGCTGGCGAACCGCCCGGATCTTTTAGCGGCTGAACAAAAAGCACAAGCTAGTGGACTCGACCTTGCGGTTGCCCGTAAAAATTTCTTTCCATCCTTATCTTTGACCGGTGGTCCGGGCAGCCGGAGTGATGAATTCGAAAACCTACTCGATAATAATTTCCGCACCTGGGGAATCAATGGGTCGCTAAGTCAGCCACTCTTTAATGGCGGCCGCCTTCGGGCGGCTCACCGGCAAGCTAAAGCTCTGCAAGCCGCTGCCTGGGCAGATTATGGTTCCCATGCCCTCAATGCCTTCGTGGAGGTGGAAAATGTACTGGCTGCGGAAATCCGTCTCGCCGAGCAGGAGGATTTGATGGAACTCGCTGCTCAATCTGCTGAAGATGCTTCGAAATTAAGCTGGGAAAGATACCAACGGGGAGTGGAAGCAATTTTTAACGCATTGGAAAACCAAAGGCGGGCCTTTGATGCCCGGAGTCAAGTCTACCTGATTCGTAAACAACGCATTCATAACCGCATTGATCTGCACCTTGCCCAGGGGCAGTTTCCCCTTTCTGAATAAATTATGAGAAAATTCATTCTTCCTCCCCTCGTCCTCTCCGGCCTCGTATGGTTTGCCTGGTATCTGATTCAACTTCGGCCGGACCCCAAGCCAAAGGAAATTAAGAGGGAAGCTCCCTATGTGGAGGTGGTGCTGGCCCAGAGCAAGTCGATGCCAGCAACAATTGAGTCACATGGCGTGGTTCGCCCTCATACCAGAACCACTCTGATCGCCGAAGTGCCTGGCATTGTGAATGGAGTGGCTCCCTTTCAAAAAGCGGAAAATGCTCCTTCTTTCCGGGCCGGAGGATTTTTTAAAAAAGATGATTTACTGGTAAAAATCGAGGAAGTGGATCTGCTCAGTGCAGTGGCAGAAGCAAAGGCAAACGTCAGCCGGGCGGAGTTGCAATTGGTGCAGGAAAGAGAACTTGCAGATCAGGCAAAAAGTGAATGGGGAAAACGCGACTGGTCCAAAGCATCCGAGCTCGTTCGCCGGCTACCCCAAATCCGCAAAGCGGAAGCTGAGATCAATTCTGCACAGGCTCGTCTTAAACAGGCACAGAAAAACCTCGATCGTACCCGGGTGCTTGCTCCCTTTGATGGCAGGATCATCCGTACCATGGTGGATCGTGGGCAGCGCGTTGGCGGAGGAAGTTCAGCGGCACTGGCTGAGGTATACGCTTTGGATGCGGCAGAAATTGATCTATCTCTCAGTCAAAAGGAGATTTCATTTCTTGGCTTTGTGGATGGAAATCCCAATGGTTCACCCATTCAAGTTGAGACATTGGACAGCGAGGGAAATGCAGTTCACCGTGGGTCACTGGATCGTTCCCAAGGTATGGTTGACCTCAAAACCAGGTTGACCAATTTTGTCGCCCGTATCGACAACTGCTTTGCCAATCCTTTTTCCAATCCTCAGGTTTTATCTCCACTCAGCTTGGGCCAGTTTGTTAATCTTCGACTAACAGGGAAAAAGATTACCACTTTTATTCTTCCTGACTCTGCCTTCCGCGATCTCGAAACCATTCTGGTGGTGGATCAGAAAAACCGCCTGCATCCCCGAAAAGTAGAAGTTCTCAATCGCACCAACCGCCAGGTCTGGGTGGGAAAAGGGTTAAAAAATGGTGACCGGGTCTGCATTACCCCAATCGAAATTATTTCTGAAGGTATGAAAGTCCGGGTGGTGGGCGATGCCCCGCCTATCCCTAAAGCAGAAAAGGTCAAAGAAGCTGCTGATCAAAACGGGACTAAGTAAATGATCGCCTGGTTCGCCAAAAACGGAGTCGCTGCCAACCTCCTTATGGGGGTAATACTGATTGCGGGAATTTTCTCGGTGCGTGGATTAAAAATGGAATTATTTCCGGACTTCGATCTTGATCTGGTCACCATATCTGTGGCCTACCCCGGGGCAGCTCCTTTGGAAGTCGAAGATGGAATCTGTAAACAGATCGAGGAAAAGATCTGGGATCTCACCGGCATTAAGGAGATGACTTCTTATTCAAGGGAAAATGGAGGAATCGTTGTAGTTAAAGTTGAACGCGGAAAAGATACAAAACTGCTTGCCGATGAAATAAAGGTTCGGGTGGATTCCATCCTTACTCTACCGGAAGAGGCGGAAAAACCAATGGTGGAAGTAACTACGATCAAAAGACGTGTACTGGCGGTGGCAATTCATGGGAAGTGCGACGAAAAATCACTCCGAAAGCTTGCTGATAAGACCCTCGACGACCTCACTAATCTGCCCGGAATCACTCAGGTTGAAATTGCCGGTATCCGAAAGCCCCAGATTGGCATAGAGGTATCCGAATCCTCATTGCGTGAGCACGGGCTGAGCTTTGATGAGGTTGCCCGAATCTTACGCAAAACATCAATCGATGTACCTGGTGGCGTTGCCCGTACCGCCGCCGGAGAGACTTTGCTGCGGGCAATGGGCAAGGCAAGGAATGGACAGGAGTTTGATGCGATCGAATTACTGTCCTCAGAAGATGGGTCGAGCGTAACTCTTGGCGAGGTTGCCAGGGTTAAGGACGCATTCGAGGATAAAGCCCTTTACACTGTATTTGATGATCAACCTGCGGTCACCCTGCGTGTATTCCGTGTGGGCAACCAAAGTCCTCTGGATATTTCCGAAAAAGTAAACGCATATGTGGAGGCAATCAGCCCTACCCTGCCTGATGGTGTGAGCATGACCATCTGGCAGGACAGTTCTTATTATTTACGGGGCCGATTGCAAATGATGATCGATAATGCCTCCCAGGGATTGTTGCTTGTATTCCTGGTCCTATCTTTGTTTCTCCGCCCATCCCTTGCCTTTTTTGTTGCTCTCGGATTACCAATTTCCTTCATGGGTGCTTTTGCCACCATGGGTGTGATAGGGGCATCCATCAACCTGGTATCTCTGTTCGCATTCATTGTGGTACTGGGAATTTTGGTCGATGATGCCATTGTGGTGGGAGAATCTGTTTACACGCAAGGAAGGCGTGGAAAAAATTCCATCAATGCAGCGATTGAAGGTACCCATCGGGTGGCTATGCCAGTTACTTTTGCCATCCTCACAAGTATGGTGGCTTTCGTCCCCCTGCTTTTTCTTCCTGGATGGTTGGGGAAATTGCTCAAGGATATTCCTTTAGTGGTAATACCTGCCCTTTTCTTCTCACTCATTGAATCCAAGTTTATTTTACCCTATCACCTCAGCCTTTGCCGTTTTGACAAAGCACCCAATAACCCGTTATCCCGTTTGCAGGATAAAGTTGCAAAAGGACTTGAGCGGTTCATTGAAAATATTTACCAGCCCTTTCTCGAAACCTGTCTGCACTACCGCTACCTTACCCTTTCCTTTTTTGTGGGGCTCTTTGCAGTTACTATTGGCTTGATAGTTGGAGGACATGTTCCTTCGATCCGTGGGGTACCACCGGTGCCATCCGACTACATTTCAGTGAAGATCAGTATGCAGGAAGGAGTGCCTGCCCGGTCCACTGAGCATGCTATTGAAAAAGTGGAGTCGGCCCGGCTTGAATTGGTCAAATACCTTGAAGAATTGGGCGAACCCAACCCATTTCGCTATGTAATGCAAACTATGGGAGCCCACCCTTTTTCTGGTGGTCCCAAGAGTTCGTCTAATATCGTTACTGCTTCGAACATGGGTGAGGTCAGCGTGGAGTTGATAAAATCTGAGATGCGCACCCGATCAGCACCTCAACTTTCTGCCCTCTGGAGAGAGAGAATCGGACCGATTTCAGGGCTCAAGGATTTGTACTTCAGTGATGTTGCGGCAGGAGGTTCTCGTGCTGCCATTGATATTGAAATCTCCGGCAATTCCCTCGAAGAGCTGAGTAAGGCTGGAGAAAAACTCAAACAACAGTTACAAACCTACGAAGGATTATTTGATCAAAGACATTCCTTTTCCGCAGGGAAACGTGAAGTTCAACTACGCTTAAATCAAGCAGGCAGGTCGCTTGGGCTAACCCAGTCCGATCTTGGGAGACAAGTCAGGCAAGCCTACTACGGAGAAGAAATCCAGCGTCTGCAAAGAGACCGAGATGAGGTGAAAGTAATGCTACGCTACCCTCTGGCTGATCGTAAAAGCCTTAACGCACTTTCTGGTCTACGGGTGCGTGCACCAAATGGAGTGGAAGCTCCTCTTCAAGAAATTGCCCTGATGAAGATTAAGATGGGATTTTCAGCGATTGAAAGAATAAATCGTTCTCGGGTCGTCAACGCAATTTCCTCCGCCGATAAGGCTGTCGCGGATATTCCCGGGATCGAACGCGATCTTGCGAGAAACTTCCTCCCTCAACTTCGTAAGGATCACCCAGGATTAAAGTTTTCGTTCGCTGGGGAGAAAAAGGAGCAGGAAGAAAGCGACTCCGGGCTCGCACGCGTCGGGGGGATTTGTCTCTTTTTAATCTACGCCCTTCTCGCCATCCCTTTCCGCTCATACCTCCAGCCCTTCCTGATCATGTCGGTCATTCCCTTCGGTCTAATCGGGGCCACGCTCGGTCATTATCTCTTTGGACTCCCCCTCAGTCAACTCTCCCACTTTGGACTGGTCGCTCTCACCGGTGTGGTCATAAATGACAGCTTGGTACTGGTTCATTATGTAAATGAACGGGCCAAAGGAACCTTTCTACTCGATGCAGTCAAAACTGCGGGGATGGCTCGGTTTCGTCCAATCTTACTTACTTCCCTGACTACCTTTGTCGGACTCCTGCCCATTCTTTTTGAGAAAAGCCTACAGGCACAATTTCTTAAACCCATGGCGATTGCGATTGGGTTTGGGGTAATGTTTGCCACCTTTATCACCCTACTGATGGTACCCTGCCTCTACCTCATTCTGGAGGATCTGAAAAAAGCAGGCCGGTGGTTCTTACGTCTTTTAGGATTTAGCATCGAGCGGCACCCACCGATGGATGCACCCGCGACTGAAACCAATTAAAAATCGCCAGCTTACTGGGTCGCTTTATTTAGTTCGTTAAACAGGCGTTTGGTCTGGGGCATCATCAATCCTTTCAATTTCCCCCTCCTTAAGGGTTCCCCCCATATCGTATCGACTTCCACGGGCTTACCCGCTTGAAAATCAATTAGACTGGATGGCCTGTATGGGCCCATGGGCTCGGTTAGATCAAATTGTCGCTGAAGAAAAGAATCTTCAATTTGCACCTCATAAGCCCTCGCAACAGCTTGCACTTCAAGCATTAAGTCCCATGCCCTTTGTTTAAGATCAGGATTGGAAAGAATTAAGTCGGTGGTGATTCCTCCTGCCGCGATTGACAAACCATTAAAGGGAATATTCCAGCAAAGTTTTCTCCACAGTGCCTCATTCAGAGAATCTGCTTTACGAATTTTAATACCAGCATCCGCAAATGCATCCGCAATTTGGTTACCACGAACAGACAAGGCTCCAGCGAGTTGTCCGAATTGGACATATCCGGGAAGCAGGTTTTCAATCACTCCGGGAGCAGTACGATTAATACAGGTAAAACAAAGTCCGCCAATTATCTCGCGTCCCTGCCCAAATAAATTCTGCAGGTTTTCCACATTACCCATTCCATTTTGCAGGGTAAGCAAGGAGGTCTCAGGACCAACCAGTTGTTTCATTATTGCCCCAAGAGAATCATTGGCAGTGGCTTTTGATGCCACGATGACAAGGTCACAATGGCCGATATCATCGGCATTTTGATAAGCCTGCAGAGGTTCAACCCTCGAGATTCTTTTGCCCTCGGCGTGATGGACCAGGGATAATCCATTCCGTAAAACATCCCTGTATGTGGAATGGAATAAAAAATGAACATCCTGACCGGCATGAGCCAGCATGCCACCATAGTATCCACCGATTGCCCCCGGTCCCACCAACCCGATCTTGCCCAACTTCAAAGACATGGATTTGGGAATTAGGAACGGGGGGACACCCGGGTATTTTTGGGCTTAGTCAATTGATCCGGGTAATCGAGGGTGAAGTGCAAGCCCCTGCTCTCCTTGCGCTGCAGAGCAGAACGAACAATCAATTCGGCCACACAAATAAGGTTGCGAAGTTCGAGCAAAGGAACATCCACTTTTGCGTTCCAGTAATACTCATTGATCTCCCTGCGTAAATTCCGCAGACGGGCATGGGCACGCTCCAACCGCTTGGTTGAGCGAACGATTCCAACATAATCCCACATCGCCCGTTTTAATTCTTCGAGATTATGGGAAAGCACCACCCGCTCATCGGAGGCCGGTACATCACCATCCACCCAACCCGGTAATTCCAGCGAACGTTTTTTTTGACTGGAAAGGTATTGGCATACCGATTCTGCTCCTCGGTGAGCCATTACCACAGCTTCCAGCAGTGAATTACTTGCCAAGCGGTTGGCACCGTGCAACCCCGTACAGGCAACTTCTCCACAAGCATAAAGCCCGGCTAATTTGGTGGAGCAATCCAAACCAGTAGGCACACCTCCGCAGGAATAATGAGCAGCAGGGACAACCGGTATGGGTGTCTTGGTAGGATCAATACCCCGCTTCATGCAATTCTCATAGACATTGGGAAAACGGTCTTTAAAATCGACCGACATATTGGGCGTGTCCAAATGTACACAGGGGGCACCAGATCTTTTCATTTCCCGATCGATCGCCCGGGCAACAACATCCCGGGGGGCAAGGTCAGCAAGCGGATGATATTTTTCCAGAAAATGTCGTCCCTTCGAATCAATTAATTTCGCCCCTTCTCCACGAACCGCTTCGGTGATAAGAAAGCGATCTCCCCCAGCAGAGTGTAAAGTGGTAGGGTGAAATTGAATAAATTCCAAATTCATTACGGAGAGCCCAACCCGGGAAGCCATGGCAATCCCATCTCCCGTGGCAATGCCTGGATTGGTGGTGTAGAGATAAGTCTGCCCCGCTCCACCGGTTGCGAGTAAAACGACTGGAGAATTCACCGTAATTACTTCATCCGTTTCAGAGTTTAGAAAATAGATCCCTTCCACCTGATCCTCTTTGCAAGAGGTACGCATACCCAATTTATTTAGCTTTTTGGTGGTAATTAAATCGATGGCGAAAAAGTGCTCAAACAAATCGACACCTTGCCTGGCAATATTGGTGAGCAGGGCATCCTCAATCGCTTTGCCGGTAACATCTTTAACATGCAGGACCCGGCGCTTACTATGCCCACCTTCTTTACCAAGTGAAATCCGCCCGTCTCCCAAGCTGGAAAACTCCACCCCCATACGAATCAGGTCCTGAATTCGTTCTGGCCCATCTTTCAGAATTTCCCGCACCACCTTGGCATCGCATAATCCATCTCCGGCCTCCAGGGTATCGTGAACATGCTTATCCAGATCGTCACCGGAGGAGGTAACCGCCGCTATACCCCCCTGAGCATAATTAGTGTTCGACTCTGCTTTGTCTTTCTTTGTAAAAATCGCCACACGGTATCCGGCCTCTGCCACCTTTAGGGCAAAACTAAGCCCGGCAATTCCGCTACCCACGATCACCAGATCATATTCACTTTTGGGTACTTTCAGGGTAGCCATTTTTCTAGAAGCAAAGATTATCAATCAAACGGACCTGGTCGACCCAAACCGCCACCGCCAGCAGGGAGCGTCCAGGCAAAATCTCCGCTTCCGGACGCATAGATTCCCGGTCTACCACCTCGACATAATTCATCCGCAGATACCTGCCCTCTTTTAAAACATTGAGTACCTCCGCTTTTACCCGGTCCACATTGATTGATCCTTTTTCTTCAACCAGTTTACGGGCCGCCTGAAGGGACTGATAAACCAATAAGGCATCCTCCCTCTGCTTCTTCTGAAGGTAAGCATTACGGGAACTCATCGCTAGCCCATCTGTTTCACGCAAAATCGGGCCCACGACTACCTCGATGGGAAAATGCAGATCGCGAATAATTCGTTTGAGCACGACGACCTGTTGGGCATCCTTCTGCCCTAGCACCACCACTTTAGGCATACAGAGATTAAATAATTTTGTGCATACCGTGGCCACTCCACGAAAGTGATTGGGGCGGGCAGTACCGCAGAGGCCCTTGCCTATCATATCTTCAACCACAAAAGTAGAGGCATCGGTTTGATAAATTTCCGAAGATTCCGGAGCAAACACCAGATCAACTCCCCGGTTTCTACACATCTCCAGATCTTTATCCAGGTCCCGTGGATACCTCTCAAAATCTTCCCCAACTCCAAACTGTGTAGGATTAACATAGATGGACAGGAGTAAAATATCGCATTTCTCTTTAATTAAATCGATCAAAGAGAGATGGCCTTCATGCAATGAACCCATTGTGGGAACAAAGCCGATGGATTTACCTTCCTTTTTATAATTCAAGGCCAGGAGCTGCATCTGAGTTGCCGATCGGATGACTTCCATATGTTTGGTCAGGCTGGATAAGGAATGAACGAATTCCCCAAAATCGGTTAGTACGATTTCGCAACGACCACCCGGCCAGGGCTTGAATCGCCACTGAAAAGACAGGTCCCCGGTTCCGATTCACCTTCTGGAATACAGCGTACGGTTACTTTCAGGTCATTCTTTAATTGCTCTTCCCATTGGACTTGTCGATCCCAATGAATCCGGGCAAAGCCACCGTGAATTTCCGGCTTGGATGAATTCTTGGGGGTAAAAAATTCGTAAAGCTCCTCTTTGGAATCTATATCTTTGGTGTGTTCTTTCTGAAAAGCTGCGGCTTGGTCGAAAAGGTTTTTTTGGATTGCGGAAAGAAGATTGCCAACCGAGGCGAAAAACTCATCACCTTGCATACCCTCGCGTTTTCCGCCCAGATCCCGACGACCGACAAAGACAGTACCATTTTCCAAATCACGGGGGCCAATTTCAACGGTCAAGGGCACGCCCTTCTTTACCCACTGCCAATACTTTTCTCCACCCCTTAGATCCCGGTCATCCACTTCTACCCGTACGGGTGAATCAAATACCGATTGTCCTTTCAGTTCTGTGGACAATCGTTCGCATGCTTCCAATACCTGTGCTCGGGTATTCTCCTTGGGGGTGACCGGTAAGATCGCAACCTGGGTGGGAGCAAGTCGGGGGGGAACTACCAGCCCATCATCGTCAGAATGAGTCATGATCATTCCACCAATCAGTCGGGTTGAAACTCCCCAGGATGTGGTCCATCCAAATTCCTCTTTCCCCTCGACCCCCTGAAATTTAATCCCGCAGGCCTTGGAGAAATTTTGTCCCAGAAAGTGTGAGGTTCCCGCCTGAAGTGCCTTACGGTCCTGCATCATCGCCTCAATACATAAGGTGGACTCTGCACCGGGAAATCGTTCGGCCTCCGTTTTCTCTCCACGTAACACTGGCATGGCCAGCCAATTCTCCGCAAAATCGGCATAAACATGAAGCATTTGTCTGGTCTCCTCAATCGCTTCCTCCGCGGATGCGTGAACGGTGTGTCCTTCCTGCCATAAAAATTCCGCGGTACGTAGAAAAAGTCGTGGGCGCATCTCCCAACGGACAACATTGGCCCATTGATTAATCAAAAGGGGCAGGTCCCGGTAAGACTGTACCCAGCGGGCAAACAGTTCACCAATTATCGTCTCCGATGTTGGGCGTACAATCAAAGGCTCATCCAATTCTCCAGCGGGTTGAAGAATGCCATCCTTATCTGCTTCCAACCGGGAATGGGTAACCACGGCACACTCCTTGGCAAATCCATCCACATGCTCAGCTTCGCGTTGAAGAAAACTCTTTGGAATAAAGAGCGGGAAATACGCGTTTTTATGCCCGGTCTCTTTAAACATTTTATCCAAGGCATCACGAATATTTTCCCAAATTCCATAGCCCCAAGGCTTGATCACCATACATCCGCGCACCGGTGTATTCTCGGCCAGATCTGCCGCTCTTACAACTTGTTGATACCACTCAGGATAATCTTGTTCCCTGGTTGGAGATATTGCATTCTTTTGCTTAGCCATTTTTAGAATCCCATACCCTAGCGTAAGGATTTGAGAATTGCGAGACTCTAGACCGCGGATCTGAATCCCAAAGGTTTTTGACAAAATTTGCTCAAATGCCATTATGATCAATTCGGAATTAATTCAGCTAACTAATTTACCAATCACTTTTAAATCATGACACACATCATCGAAGTACACGGACGACAAATCATTGATTCGCGCGGCAACCCCACTGTTGAGGTAGAGGTTGAATTAAGTTCAGGAGCTTTTGGACGGGCAGCTGTTCCCTCGGGAGCGAGTACCGGTGAACACGA
>NYYP01000015.1 GCA_002686835.1 Opitutia bacterium
TGCTTTGACTGGTGCAAATGTGGCCGTGACTGATGCTGGAGCGACCGATTTGGGAGCAAGTACAGTCAGTGGTACCCTCGGAATCACATCCGGTGGAGCGGTTACCGACAGTGGCACCCTTGCGGTCACTGGAACGACTACGATCAGCGCGAGCGGTCAGGACATTACCTTGGACGAAGCAGCATCTACTTTTGGAACGCTTGCCTTAACTGGAGCGAATGTGGCAGTGACTGACGCCGGAGCAACCGATTTGGGAGCAAGTACAGTCAGTGGTACCCTAGGAATCACATCCGCTGGGGATGTGACGAATAGCGGCGTACTTGATATAGCTGGAGATTTAGCACTTACTACATCTGCAAATAACGGCAGCGTTAGCTTAGATCAAGCGAGTGACATCGACGGCGTGTTGAGTGTTACCACGCATGGTACTGGAACTACCAGTGTTACCAATCTTACAGGATCCATTGATCTTGGCACAATAACCACGGCAGAATTGACAATTGATGCAAGGGGGATCACACAGAGTGGAGTATCAACGGTTAGTGGTGAATCCAGCTTCACTTCAGGCGCAAATGCGATCACTCTTGATCAAGCAAATGAGTTTACTGGAGCGGTAAGTTTAAGTAACAGCGGGGCAAACAATGTAACCATTGATGATGCCAATGATTTGGTGCTGGGTACTGTGTCAATAGCCGCTGGTGATCTAAATGTGGACAATGCCGGAACTATCACCCAAACAGGTGTGGTCAGTGTAGGAGGCAACACGGTACTCGATAACTCAGATGGAGATAATGCAGATATTACCTTGGCCAATGCCAACAATGTATTCACCGGAACGGTTACTTTTACCACGGATACTGGCAGTGATATTAGTATAGCAGACACCACAGCATTCGATCTTGGAGCTCTTGCAGTAAACAGTCTGGTCGTATCTGCCGGTGGTGATATATCCGACAGTGGAGTATTGGACATTGCCACAACTGCGTCTTTTACAACAACTGCGGCAAATGGAAATGTTGCTCTAAGTCAGGCAAGTGATATCGACGGTGCATTGAGCATTGCGACTCATGGAACTGGCACAACAAGCGTTACCAATTTGACTGATGCGATCGAATTGGGCACGGTTTCCTCCGCTGGATTAACTGTTGAAGCAGACGGAGCGATTACACAATCCGGAGCAGCCTCAATTACTGAAGATGCAAGTTTTACCAATACCGATGGAGATAATGCGGCGATTTCCTTAAATAATGCCAGCAATTCATTTGGTGGATCGATCGCATTGGCCACAGATTCTGGAAGTGCGGTTGTTCTTACCGATACCACTGCAATTGAACTTCCCTCCCTTACCGCAGCAAGCTTAACGGTGACAGCGGGAGGAGCGGTAACTGATAGTGGGACCTTGACCATTGCAGGCTCCACTTCGATTAGTGCAAGCGGACAGGATGTTACTCTGAATGATGTATCTTCCACTTTTGGAGATCTTTCACTGGTTGGGGCAAATGTAGCAGTGACCGAGAATGGAGCTATGAACCTGGCAGCAGCCACCATTTCCGGAACGGCAACTTTTGATAGTACCAATAATGCTATAACCGACTCTGGAACTTTAACTATCACAGGTGCTTCCACCTTTAATGCTGGAACCGCAAACTTGGATCTTGATGAAGCCGCTTCAAATTTTGGTGATTTGACCATCACCGCGGCAGAAGTTGATGTGACTGATGCTGGTACACTTACTGCTTCAAGCATTCAGGCAAACAAGGTACAACTAACGGGAGGTTCAGGAGTATCTGCCACATCCACTGGAGTTGCTGAGTTTGCAGCAGAGTCAGATAGTGGAGACATATCCATCACTAACACTGGAGGTTATGCAATATCCGACTTTGCTAGCACTTCAGGGATCACAGGAGTAAGGTTCACCGATACAGATGCAACTGGTACAATCACTCTTATTGCAAATAGTCCATTGACCATTAACGCACCGGTTGATGCAGGAAATGGTGCCTTGCAGCTCACCGCAGCGGGAAGTGCATCCACTGATGATGTTACGATTAATGCAGCCCTTTCGGGAGATTCTGTTGCAGTTAGTGCAGGAGATTCCATAGCGATTACTGCAGGTGGGGTTACNTCCANNACGCTTGNTCTAACTGCCGTCACTGATATTTCCTTGGATGCCCCGGTTACTTCCAATACTGCAAATCTGCAGGCTGGCAATCAAATCAGTCTTGATTCTGGTGCACAGGTATCTTCAAGCAACTTCAATATCACCAGTACAAAATTGAGTGTGGATTCAAGTGCTTCAGTGCCCGCTTTCAATTTCTCAGGAGGAGCCGAAGGCGATCCAAGTTTTGACCGAAATGGTAGGGTGCAAGAAGCTACTCAGAGCGATTGGAATAGCTACTTCAGGGCCTCTGAAACCATTGAAATTGCTTATGATTCTGCCGGAGATGTGGTTCTTGACCAATTGGTTGTTTCTTTGATTTCTAATGAAGCATCTCCGGTAAACTCAGGAGAAGTCGAATTAGAAGAGGAAGAATAGGGTAGAAGATATTAACCTATTACCGTTTTACCGGAGTCGGCAGGAGTTAAGCCTTCCAGGGTATCTACAGCATGCTGTGCCCATTCCTCTGGAGATTGATAACCTAAAGCTTCTTCCCCAAAGGTTGAGCGCAACATATCCGTATTTATAACACCCGGATTAAATGCGACTGCACCAAGTCCGCTGGGTAATTCTTGAGCCAAGGAACGGCTTAATCCTTCCACACCCCATTTAGTTGCACAATAAGGTGCAACTTCGGGAGCGGTGGACTGGCCCCAATAAGAGCTAAAATTTGCGATAATACCCCGACCTGCTTCCTGCATCATGGGCAGAAATGACCTGATCATATTATGAACCCCTCCAAGATTAACTGCTAGTACCGATGCAAACTCTTCGGGGGATACATCCAGTAAACTGGCATTCTTATTGATTAAGCCAGCATTATTTACCAAAAGATCAGGAGATCCAAATTTGTCTTTTACAGAGCGTGCAAAATTCTCGACCTGTTCAGGAATGGTAACATCCAAACGATCAAAAAAATGTTCACTTTGCATATCCTGCTGAACATCTGCTAGGGCATCTTCATTCCGGGCACCTCCTGCCACCCTCCAACCACGGGAT
Source organism: Opitutia bacterium (assembly GCA_002686835.1). Lineage (GTDB taxonomy): Bacteria > Verrucomicrobiota > Verrucomicrobiia > Opitutales > Seribacteraceae > Chordibacter. Next base: position 3,158 of record NYYP01000015.1, read on the forward strand.
GAAAACTCAATTGCCATTGCTCGTCCAAGGCCTCGTGAGCATCCACTGATACAAACGAGCTTATTAGTCACTGGTTTGGTTGGTTTCAACCGTAGGGCTTGTTTCTATATACCCTGGACTACCTGGGCCTTTGTGGTAGGGCGGTTTGCGGGAAAGGTTCCAATGGGCAAAAAGCCAAATAAAAGCAAACAACAGGGTTAAACCGATTATCACGATCCATTCGATCTTACTTTTCGGTCGTGCCATAATTTGAAAAAAGAAAAAAAGTGGTGGGAGATGGCAGATTCGAACTGCCGACCTCATGCGTGTCATGCATGCGCTCTAACCAACTGAGCTAATCCCCCAAAAGGAATATTTTATATTATGTTTGCTTTCTTCTAAGTCAATGTAGTTGAAAAAAATTTGATGATAGACTCTTTACGAAGAAGGAAAATTGATCTTTAAAGGAATGCATATGAAAAAAGCTTTAGTTACAGGTATAACCGGCCAGGATGGATCTTACCTTGCCGAGTTATTACTCGAAAAAGGCTATGAGGTGCATGGGATTGTACGTCGGGCATCCACATTCAATACCGATCGGTTGGATCATTTGTATAAAGATCCATTGGTCGATGATACCAATTTGTATCTTCATTATGGAGATTTGGCTGATGCTGTACAGTTGGTGAAATTACTTTACGAATTGCAGCCCGATGAGATTTATAACTTAGGTGCACAAAGCCATGTACGTGTATCCTTTGATATCCCCGAGTATACTGGAGATGTAACCGGTTTGGGTGCAGTTAGGATATTAGAAGCAATCCGGGAGGCTGGTCTTGTGGAAAAAGTCCGCTATTACCAGGCATCTTCTTCCGAGATGTATGGAAAAGTACAGGAAGTCCCCCAGGTGGAGACCACTCCGTTTTGGCCGCGCTCTCCCTATGCCTGTGCCAAGGTTTATGCTCATTGGTTGACGGTCAATTATCGAGAATCCTACGATATGCACGCAAGCAGTGGAATTCTTTTTAATCATGAATCTCCGAGGCGGGGAGAGACCTTTGTGACTCGAAAAATTACCCGGGCTGCCACCCGTATCAAATTGGGTCTGCAAAAGAAGCTAATCCTGGGGAACCTTGATTCCAAGCGAGATTGGGGATATGCCAAGGAATATGTGGAAGCGATGTGGTTGATGTTGCAGCAGGATAATCCGGATGATTATGTCATTGCCACTAATGAAACCCATACGGTTCGTGAATTTCTCGAAGAAACATTTGCATGTTTGGACTTGGACTGGAATGAATATGTGGGATTTGATAAAAAGTACGAGCGACCCGCAGAAGTTGACCTGTTGATCGGTAATCCGCAAAAAGCAAAAAAAAAGCTAGGTTGGGAGCCTCAGACGACTTTTAAGGGACTGGTTTCTTTGATGGTTGAAGAAGATATGAAACTTGCGCAACGGGAAAAGACCCTGGCGGAAGCAAACCTTTCCTGATGTCAAAAATTTTTATCAGTGGGCATCAAGGGATGGTCGGTTCTTCCCTTGTCCGCATCTTTCAAAAAGAACAACCTACAAGTGAATTGGTATTTGCTGGGAGAAATGAACTCGACCTTCTTAACCAGTCTGCAGTCGAAGATTTCATCAGACTGCAAAAACCAGACATAGTAATTAACGCAGCCGCCAAGGTGGGTGGGATACATGCAAATAATACTTATCCTGCTGAATTCATTCATCAGAACCTGCTAATCAATACAAATTTGATTCACGCGGCCTGGCAGAATGGGGTGGGGCGTTTTCTAAACCTCGGGAGTTCCTGCATATACCCGCGGGCATGTAGTCAACCAATCAAGGAGGAGTATTTGCTGACTGGTCCTTTGGAAAAAACAAACGAGGCGTATGCTCTGGCCAAAATTGCAGGGTTGGAAATGTGCCGGCACTATCGTAATCAGTATGGCGTCCTTTTTCATAGTGCTATGCCTACCAATCTTTACGGCCCTGGAGATAATTATGTGGGCGAGAATTCCCATGTTTTACCGGCACTTATCCGACGGTTTCATGAAGCAAAGGAAGCAGGTTTGGATGAAGTCAGCATTTGGGGAACCGGCAAACCAAGGCGGGAATTGATGCATGTGGACGATCTTGCCCGAGGTGTTTTGTTTCTCTTGGGATTGGAAAACCCGCCAGACTGGGTGAATTTGGGCACAGGGGTTGATCATGCAATCCAGGAAATTGCTGAATTGGTTAAAGTTACCACGGGATTTGATGGTGAAATTTTAAATGATACCAGAAAACCCGATGGGATGCCGGTTAAAAGGCTGGATGTTTCTCAGATCAACACTCTTGGATGGAAAGCTGCAATTTCATTGGAGCAAGGTGTTTTATTAGCTTACGAAGACTTTCTGAAGGGAATGGAAGCAGGAACAACCCGCTTATAATTTATCACCTAGATTTAGATCGAAGCGTTAAGCGTTACTCAAACTGCTTGCGAAACTCCCGAAAGTCGTCAGTTAATTCCCTTACCTGGTAGCGGAGTGCTTCTACTTCTTCTTTTAAGTCTTTAAATTCGGAAAGTACACTTTCCAATTGATCAAGTCGCTGGTCGGGTGCCGGAATATAGACTGAACTACCATCCTGCAATTCTTCGAGTTCGGGAGGTGGGGCAAGTTTATGAAACCATCTGGATTCTTTTTGCCCAGGTCTTGCCTCCATAATGCCAACCAAACTTGGTGAACGTTCCATCATATCCGTCAGCGTATCTTCTACATCCTGTATGCCATCGAAATTAAACATCCGGTCGGCTCGGTTGTTCAATTCACCGGTAGTTTGAGGTCCGCGGTTTAAAAGTTCTGCAATCAGGGCACGTTCGGCTTTGATTAAATCGAGTTCTTTTTCGGCATTATGTTGGAATTTAGGAACCCGGGAACCAACCAAATCCACACGATGTGCCAATCTTTTGGTCCGCAATTGTTCAATTGCTTGATTAACCTCATCCTCACTTAAATTGGTTCGGGGTAATCGATTATTTTTTTGATTACAAGCATTGACCAACCCATTTAGACTCATTGGGTAGTACTCTGGCGTAGTTAGTTCTTTTTCAATTAAAGAACCGAGCACACGCGTTTCTTCGAAGGTTAACTGAACAAGTTCCTCTGCAGAAGCAATTGTATCTGCAGTGGTGCTTTCGGAAGTGTATGTATTGTCTGGTTCCATTAATCTCTAGGAGAGAGATACCAAACAATTTGGCATGGATAGCCCGAGTAGAAGTTAGTCGGCAAGGACGTTTACCAAACGGTGTGGTTTATCAAACTCTACCTTTCCAGCAGACAGGGCAAAGAGGGTAAAGTCTTTACCAAGACCAACATTCTTACCAGGATGATATTTGGTGCCTCGTTGACGAAGAATGATATTACCGGCGAGTACTGACTCGCCTCCAAATTTTTTGACTCCCAAGCGCTTGCTGTTGCTGTCGCGTCCGTTTTTAGATGTTCCTTGTCCTTTTTTATGTGCCATGACTCGAAATGGTTGGTGCTAAGTGGAATGAAATTATTTGAGATCGATTGATTCGATTTCAATGACTGAAAGCAATTGGCGGTGGCCTCTTCTACGCTTGTACCCCTGACGACGCTTTTTCTTAAAAACGATCACTTTTTTGTCCTTCTTGTTTTCCAAAATCTTCGCAGTGACAGATGCACCTTCAACGGTGGGGGATCCAAAAGTGGACTTGCCGTCGTTAACGACCATTAAGACATCGTCGATCTTAACTTGATCGCCTTCTTTAGTTTCGGGGTAACGGTTTACAAATAGCTTATCGCCTTTTTCTACGACGAACTGGCTGCCTTGGGTACGGATAGTGGCTTTCATGATTTTTGGGAAATCTTTTAAAAAACCAATTTCTTGCCTCTTTGGCAAGTTCGATCTTGGTTTGGCAAGATTGATGAAGGAATGATCAAAACGGGAGCAAACATTCGTCGTTTAGGATCATTTGCCCTACCCGAGTAGCTGGTCCTTTCATCAAAACATTAAATTGATCATCTATATGCAACTGAATTTCTCCACCAGGCATTTCCACGGTGATATCAGCGTCACATGCTCCCATTTTGCGGGCAACCGCACCCGCAGCAGAACTACTACTACCAGAGGCAAGAGTATATCCGGCACCGCGTTCCCAAATTTCTATCTTTATCCGGTTACGGTCGAGGATTTTAAGGAATTGTACATTTGTACGGTTGGGGAAGTTCGGATGGTTTTCAAGTTCAGGCCCATATTTCTTAGCCAAGGATTCGTTAAGCTCGTCCACAGGAACGACACAATGAGGATTTCCAATGGTTGCTCCATAGTAGCTGAAATTTGCATCAGAAAGCACAATGTTTTCTTCGAGCACTTCTCTCGGATCACCTGCTATTGAGACCGGAATAATATCACTATGAAAACTCACTTGACCCATTTCTACAGAGATCGTGGATATATCTTTAGAAACTTCACAACTCACAACCCCTCCCAAAGTATCGACCGAAAAGGTATTTTGTCCGACCAGTTTGGCATCTCTTAAATAGCGTGCAAAAATGCGCAGGCCATTACCACTTTTTTCAGCTTCGCTACCATCAGGGTTTAGAATCTGCAGTCCGAAGTCGGCTCTATTGGTGGGCAGAGGACCAACCAGGATACCATCCGAACCCAGTCCGAAATTGCGGTGGCAAATGCGAATAATTTCTTTCTCGGTGAAGGAATGATTAATCTTTCTTGGGTCGTACACGAGGTAATCGTTTCCCAGGGCATGGTATTTTTCAAAATTCATGGATAATAAAAAACGGGATAAGGCATTAATGGAGGGAAGAATTTTGGCGGTCAAGCACCCACTGGATAATTGCCTGATCATTATCTCTCCATTGCCTGACCACTCGTAAGAACTCGGCAGGATGAATGTTATTGGAACGGAAAAAATGTCGATCTCCACCACATCCATACATGACTGATGGAGGTAATTCTCCCCTAAGTTTTGCCCGAGCTTTTGGCAAAATTCTGGGCAACCAGATAATGCCTGCCGCATCCTCGGTTTTTGGGGGAAGGGAGCTAGGGTCGAGTCTTTTGGATGATAGTTCGCTCATTTGTTCGTGCACAAAGAAATTCCATCTCTCATAGTGCACCAGGACAAAGGTAATCAAATCGGGTTCCTCATGGAGACACCAATCCTCAACATAGTCGAACACATCCATTTTATTTAAACCCCATCCTGAAAGAATGGGCAGTTCATTGGCAATGGGGAAGTCCTCAGCGCGGTTGTTCCCCCTGCGGTACAGATCAACTGATATTTGCCAAATTCGTGAAAGTTCTGTGTGGAAAGAATGAGACATGGAAAAAGGACCAACGGTAATAGGGGTTGTTGAAACGGACAAGCTAGCTCAGGCCAAACGAAAATCAAGTTGTTTGTCCAATTTATTGATTCGATAAATTTGTACCTCAACTTTTTGGCCTATTCTTAATTTATTTTTTGGATTTCGACCAACCAGATATGCACCATTGGATGCAAGGCGGTATCCAAGCTCCCGAGGTAAGGTACGGGTGGGTACAAATCCCCGAGCCAGAGTATCGGTTAATTCGATAAAAAATCCCTTACGATTAATCTCCGTAATGATGGCAGCATGACTGTCAGGGTCTTTCTTTTCCAGGTCACGGGCGTAGAAAAGGATAAGTTTATCTTTTACGGATTCTCGCTCGGCGTCGACACTGTTTCGCTCACTAATGGATAGCTTCTTTGCCAACCCTTCGAGAGATTCTGGATAATTTTTGTTTTTTTCTTTTTGCCGGATTAAACTTTCGATCGCTCGGTGGGTAACTAAATCCGCATACCTTCTGATGGGGGAGGTGAAATGCAGATAATCATTCATTGCCAATCCATAATGACCATCAGGACTTGCCCGGTAGCAGGCCTGTTGAAGACTGCGAAGAAACTTAATTCTCAGAACCTGGGAAATCGGTGACTGGTTGATTTGTTTAAGCATCTTTTGCACTTCCTTCCGGTTTGTCAGTTCTCCACAGGAAATTCCAAAGAGGGAAAGAAAATGCCTGAGTTCTTCTAAGCTCTCGGGGTCGGGTTCCGGGTGAGCTCGGTAAACCACTGGCAATCTCTTCTTCCGTGCCTGACGGGCAATTGTTTGATTGGCCAGCAACATAAACTCTTCAATCAGTTGATGACTTTCATCGTCAAGGTTCTGATAAATCTTTTCGGGCTGTCCCATCTCATCGACCAAAATTTTAACCTCAGAAGAAGCGAGTTCCAGTGAACCATTTTCCAGTCTTTTTTTTCGTAACAAGGAGGCGACAGACCCCAAGGTTTTTACAGTTTTATGGATTTTCCGGAGGATGGTATCATCCAATGCTGGAAGCGGACGTCCTGGATTGCCCGAGTACCTGCTGGGTGGGGGGGAGGATTCAATAATCTCCTGCAAGTCATCATTCTCTAAAAAAAGCAAAGCCTGCTCGTAAGTCAGTCTTTTGTCACTGCGGATAATGGATTCAAAAATATGGTGTCCCAAAAGTTCAAACTTTGATGAAAAACGAAAAATAACAGATTTTACCAATCTGTCCTCACCTTCGACCAAACTACAAATGCCACTGGACAGGGAGTGGGGGAGCATGGGGACAACTTCTCCAACAAGATAAGTCGAATTTGCACGCCTCCTTGCTTCTTTGTCCAAAGCGGAGCCAGGTTTTACATAATGAGAAACATCTGCAATATGGACGCCAATTTCCAGGATTCCACTTTCCAGGACTTTTAATGATACAGCATCATCAAAGTCCCGTGCATCAAGCGGATCGATCGTTAGAGTGAAAATTTCACGAAAATCCTTTCTTCCTTTGCAATCCCTGATGGAAACTTTATCCCCGTATACCTTGGCCTCTTCTTCAACCTTCTTTGGGAATACCTGTGCGAGTCCATACTTTGCAAGAATTCCCTTATGGTCGGTTCTTGCATCTTCACTAGGTCCAAGGACCTTAAGAATCTTACAGGTGGGTATACGAGCAGGGGGGTCCCAACGGACAAATTTCACCAATACTTTATCATGCTCCTGGGCATTTTTTGTATCCCCCATCACCTTGAAAGGTATGGGGATTCTTGAATTTTCTGTATGGACTAAAGATCTGCCCAATTCATGGCTAAAAAAACCTAAGAATTCATCGGTGTTTCTCTTTACAATTTTACGAACCTCAAACCTGTGAGGCTTGGGCTTGCCTCCACGTTTAAACTTTTTTTTGTCTTTCTTTTTGGGAGGCAGTCGAAATAGCTCAATCAAATCGCCGTGAAGCGCAGTAGAGGAAGCACCTCTGGCCAAAGAGATAGATTCGTCACAATTTGGAAGGACAACTTTTGCCCTGCCATTTCGTGAGAAAAAGATTGTGCCCCGTATATTTTTGCTAGGTTGCAGGGGGCTAATTAACTAGTTTGCTTTGCCAATTGCTTCCCAGCCTTCGGGTAAGGCTTCTTCCGGATCTGAGACTTGTTCAATCTCAGCATCTTCCTCTGAATCCTCGGAGGGAGGCTTGAGAAATACACCTTCGCCATTTACATTTGTGCTTTCATACCATTCAACCTTGCCGTTTGAAAAAAGTACATGTCCACCGTCTCCGCTCCATGGAGAGTCGGCATCCCACTCTTCACCATTAAATCCACGGGTCCACATTATTGGGAATGGACCGCTTCTAAGTTTCTGGTCCAGTTTGGGACTGGCATCGTCATTTGTAGGCAATGCAATGATCCACGCAATTGCATCTTTCTGGTCTTGGTCAAGTTCTGATGACATGGATGCAGGTTTACCAGCAGCACCATCATCTTCTAGCTCGAGAACTTTATCGTCTTCATCAATGTACCACAGTGACACTTCAGTGTTACGAGTTTTTTTGGTAAACCATTCTGCAAAACCAGCAGGTGATTGATCATCCAAGTTGGTCGGGAATTTTGCTTGGCCCTTGTACGCCTGTACGATGGCCTTGTGGATATCCATGAGTTTGTCCTTGGCGGAAAGTTGACCGGCTTGTCCAAATATGCCACCAAATGCACCTATGGCTATACCAGCTAATATCCCAATGATGGTGATAACGACGAGAAGTTCAATTAGGGTAAAACCCTGACGGTGAGATTTATTTTTTTTCATGAGCAAAGGGATGGATGAAAGTTTAAAGGCAATTTTTAATAAGGTAATGCAAATCTGGAGCAAAGATCAAGCGACTTCTCCTTTTGCGTTTGTATAACTTCATCGCTGTCCGGGGATTGAAGAACTTCATGAATAATCCCAGCAATCGTCTCCATTTCTGATTCTTGCATTCCTCTTGATGTGACCGCAGGAGTACCAATTCGCAAGCCACTGGTCTGGAAAGGACTCCTTGTTTCTCCTGGTACAGTGTTTCGGTTAAGGGTCAGGTTTGCCATTTCCAGGGCCAACTGGGCTTGTTTGCCAGTCATTTCTGGGTGGGAAGGTCGAAGGTCCAACAAGAGTAAGTGGTTATCTGTTCCACCGCTCACAACATGAAATCCATGAGAGGAAAGAGCAGATGCCATGGCATCTGCATTTGCTTTCACTTGCCTCTGATAATCAGCAAATTCAGGTTTTGCTGCTTCCTGAAAACAAGTGGCTTTGGCCGCAATCACATGCATCAGCGGGCCACCTTGGTTACCGGGGAAGACGGCCGAGTCAATGGCCTTTGCATATTGTTCCTTGCACAAGATCAGCCCTCCCCGTGGACCCCTGAGGGTTTTATGAGTGGTAGTGGTGACAAAATCAGCATGAGGGACGGGGGATGGGTGAAGACCCGCAGCGACTAAGCCCGCAATGTGAGCAATGTCTGCAAGTAACAGAGCACCGTTATCCCGGGCAATTTTTCCCATTCTTTCAAAATCTATGGTGCGTGAATATGCTGATGCTCCAACGGTAATGAGTTTTGGTTTTTCTTGCTTGGCTAACGATTCGATCGAATCGTAATCAATCCGGCCAGTTTGCACATCCACACCATAGTTAATAACTTCGAAAAGCATTCCGCTGCAATTTTTAGGATGACCATGTGTAAGATGTCCTCCATCTTGCAGGCTCATGGTCAGGATTTTGTCCCCCGGTTGAAGCATGGCAAAATATACGGCGGTGTTAGCCTGGCTGCCTGAATGCGGCTGGACATTGGCATGCTCAGCTCCAAACAGTCTTTTGGCCCGCTCTATGGCCAGACTTTCGGCGACATCAACATGTTCACAGCCTCCATAATATCTTTTGGCGGGATAACCCTCTGCATATTTGTTGGTTAGAACACTACCGGTTGCTTCAATAATTGCGGGCAAAGTGAAATTTTCGGAGGCAATTAATTCGATGTGGGTTTGTTGCCTCTGTTTTTCCAATTCGATCGCTTGATAAATTTGCGGATCTATTTCGGAAAGGGGGCGGGCGTCTAGCGTTAGCGGAAGGGTGGCTGTATTGGAATCAGTTTCGAGTGTCATGGAGTTATTTATTAATAAAAGTTTACAGGTTTTTCTCAACCCAGTTTATCAAAGAGGGCATCGCTTCGAGCATACGGTCACGGCATTGGCGGTACACATCAATATCTTGCCCATATGGATCGGGCAGTTCCTTTGATTCGCCCTCGATAAATTCTCGCATTAAAAAGATAGGGTATCCTGGAGGTAATTCAAAATACATATTGATCAAGGCCCGGTGTGACTCGGTCATACAAAAAATGGCCGAGGCATCTTCCAGGCTAGTCCGTGTCAGTCCGGCACTGCGATGATCAGAAATATCGACCCCAATTTCCTCGCAGGCATCCATGGAGTTTTGAGACGCCTTGTCTCCATCCATAGCTGATAACCCGGCGGAGTAGGAAACGATTTTTGGGGATAGGCTAGAATTTTCAACCGCACGGGCAAAGAGTTTCTCAGCCATGGGGCTTCTGCACACATTGGCGGTGCAAACGAATAGAACTTTTTTAAGCTCCCGTTTCTCTTTCTTTAAACGACTCTTCTTGCCCATTGGAGAGAATAATTCTCTTCTGCCATCTGAAGAATGGCAAGTTTGAACCTATTCACAGGCGCGAAAACTCACGATGCCCAATGTCTTTACGGTAATACTTTGAAGGGAATTCCACGGCTTCACATAATTTATAGGCAGCGGTTTGTGCCTCATTTAACGAGTCACCCGTTCCTACAGCTCCCAGCACTCGTCCAGCACAAGAGACAACACCCCCTGTCTCATTGGCAGCAGTACCGGCGTGGATAAGTAGAGTGGAGGAGGGGAGTGAATCGGGGGCAGCAATCGTTTCTCCCTTGGGGTATGAACCAGGGTATCCCTTGCTTGCGAGCACCACTACCATGGCAAATTTATTTTTTATTTTCAGTTTTTGAGGTAGTGATTCACCCTTGGCCGATGCTAGGAGAATGGGGACAAGGTCCTGGTCTACCAAAGGTAAAATGACTTGGGTTTCTGGATCGCCGAAGCGAACATTAAATTCAAGCACTTTGGGTCCAGTCTTGGTTAGCATAAGTCCTATGTATAAAGTTCCACAGAAGTTCATCCCTTCCTCTCTTAACCCAGCCAAGGTCGGACGAACGATTGATTTCTCGTATGCTGCGAGCATTTCTTCACTTACCAAGGAGGTCGGAGCATATGCCCCCATCCCACCAGTATTGGGACCGGTATCTCCCTCGCCCACTTTTTTATGGTCCTGGCTCATAGGAAGGGTAACATATTCTTCACCCGAACAAATTAAGTGAAGGGATGCTTCTTCTCCCTCAAGAAATTCCTCAATCACCACTTCGCTTCCGCTAATTCCAAAACTGTTACCGCTGAGCATTTGCTTAACTTCGGTTTCCGCTTCTTCTTTACTGTTGCAGATAATCACCCCTTTGCCCGCTGCCAGTCCACTTGCTTTGACCACTACGGGGAGGGAGCAGGACTGCAAGTATTGAATGGCTGGTTCAACTTCAGAAAAATTACCGTATTCGGCGGTGGGAATATTATGGCGGGCAAGAAAGTCCTTGCTGAAGGCTTTGCTTCCCTCCAATCGGGCACATTGAGAATCGGGGCCGTAGGCAAGAATGCCAGCCTTGTTTAACTCATCAACTACTCCGTTACACAATGGTACTTCAGGACCTACCACAACCAAATCAATGCTTTCGGCCTTGGCTGTTTGTACAATTTTTTCGTTTTCTTCCACCGGTATCGAAAGGGTCCGAAACTCCTGCTCCATTCCGCCATTACCCGGAGCAATCAACACTTCTTGCACAAGGGGACTTTCCGCACAGACTTTGGCGAGGGTATGTTCTCGACCGCCGCTACCAAGAATAAGAATTTTTAGGTTTTCTTTGTTCATTATCTATTGGTTTTCTTCAATCGATTGATGAAGTCGAGGCAATTTGTCTTTGCCAATCATGTCCATGCCCTGTTTTCAGTATTTGTATGCGGGTATTTTTTATTGGGGTGTGCGGCACGGCCATGGGCAATGTTGCCGTATTATTAAAAAAAATGGGACACGATGTAGCGGGTTCTGACACCGGGGTTTATCCACCTATGTCCGATGTTTTAGCAGAGGCAGGTGTTCAGTTATTCGAAGGTTTTGCAGTTGATGAAATGATTAATTGGCAACCCGACCGTGTTGTGGTGGGCAATGCAGTTTCCCGGGGCAATCCTCAGGTGGAAAAACTGCTGCTTGATCGAAAGATTCCTTTTGTTTCCCTGCCCCAATTGATCGGGGAGGATTTGATTGGTAACCGTCCTGCCATCGTTGTTGCCGGTACTCATGGAAAAACCACCACCACTGCATTGGCCGCATATTCCCTGAATATTGCTCGTTTGAAACCGGGGTATTTGATAGGCGGCGTCCCTCTCGATTTGCCTGCGGGTAATGAGCTTGGAGATTTGTGTGCCCCATTTGTTATTGAGGGAGATGAATATGACTCCGCATTCTTTGATAAAAGAAGCAAATTTATTCACTATCGTCCGCGGATATTAATACTTAATAATTTGGAATTTGATCATGGGGACATATTTCGGGACTTGGAAGATATCTCCCGTAGTTTCTCTCATCTTTTACGCATCGTTCCTTCCAATGGGTACATCTTGAGAAATGGGGATGATCCAAACTTGCTCAATCTTCCCGATGCTCCATGGACAAGGACTTTTTCAGTAGGGGTGAATCCATCGAATGACCTTGTGATTGAAAATTTTAAGGAAGACTGCAATGGCAGCCAATTTAGTTTAATTTGGAGAGGGCAAATGGTGAGTCAAGTGTCCTGGCAAATGCCCGGAATTTTTAATGCCAGAAATTTGGCAATGGCATATTTATCATCCGTATTGGTGCAATCATTGGGGCGTGATTATTCACAAATCTTAGAAAATCCATTTCGCGGAACTGGGGAAGTCGATTACGGAAGCTGTCTGGGAGTGAAGCGGAGGCAGGAGGTATTAATAAACCGCGATGATATTATGGTATTATCTGACTTTGCTCATCATCCAACTGCGATTAGTGGTGCGCTTGAGTCTTTGCGTGCTCGTTGGCCAGGCCGCCAGATAATTGCCTGCTTTGAACCCCGCAGTAACACTGCAGTGACCAATGTTTTTCAGGAACGCTTTTCCCAATCTCTTTCATTGGCGGATCATGCATTGATTGGGCAAGTCCATCGTGCCGAAAGAATCCCACAGGATGAAAGAATTAATCCTCACGAGATGGTCCAATTTATTAAGGAGCAAGGAAAGCCAGCTAACTGCTTTTCAACAAACCAGGAATTAGGAAAACACCTTAGTCAGTTGGTGGATGACCCTGCAAAAGAAAAACTACTGGTAGTTTTTTTCTCCAATGGTTCCTTTGATGGGGTCATTCATGAATTTGCCCGGTCATTATCAAGTTAGATTTACTCCCTAAAAAGGTCTGACCCCGAAATTTTATTAAGAAAAAAGATCATTCTTTCTGACTCTTTTTTATTTCGTTTATCCATTTTCGATGGGGCCCGGATAGGGTAAAGGACTTCATTTCGGACCATTTCATCCAGGCATATCCCGAAGGTAATGTCTCTTCTTTGATCGTAAAAATTTCAACTCGGAAGATTTCCTCTGTATATTCGGTATTGCCAATTGTGCGCTTTCGAACGGTCAAGGGTTTGTTTGGGGTAATGGATGAATTTTCTATGAAATTAGGAATTTTTTCCGGTAATTCAAACACTCCGGCTAACCGTTTTTTTTGAGATGCATGAAGGAGGATATGATTGTCCCCCTCGATCCAGTATCTTTGCAGGGTTGCGGTTTTTTTTGGCTTGGGAGTAAGGGCAGGGTAGTTCGTCCATTCGCCTGACTTGCCAGCTTTACAGTGAGTCAGAACCGGACAGATTGAACACAGGGGGGATGAACGGTGACAAATGGTTGCCCCCAGTTCCATGATCGCTTGGTTATAATCACCAGGTCGTTCACTACTGATTAGTGCCTGGGCGACTGGACGGATTTTTTTCTGTGCAGTCGACCCATCTTTAAAACTTTCGGATATTGCAAATAATCGGGTCAATACCCGGACCACATTTCCATCGCAAACTGCCTGTTTTTGCCCCAGGGCAATGCTTGTGACTGCAGCTGCAATGTAGGGACCAACCCCCGGCAAATTTTTCCAATCATCCAAAGTCAGGGGGGGGGCTTCCCATTGGACTGCGATTTTGGAAAGGAGGTGAAGATTGCGGGCACGGGAATAGTAACCCAATCCTTCCCATGCCTTTAATATCTTCTTTTCACTCGCCTGACTTAGGCTAAAAAAGTCGGGGAATTCAATCATCCAGTTTTCGAAATAAGGAAGGGCCGTGGTTACCCGGGTCTGTTGAAGCATAAATTCGGAGATCACGGTTTTGTAAAGCGTAGGGTTTACACGCCATGGCAGTTCACGCTTATTTTGATCATACCAACTAAGTATGGCGATTTGATATGCTAATCTTTTCTTTTTGGACAATATCCACGAAGAATTTGGTAAATTTTCCATCCTTGACGGTTGCTTTTTTTACATCTCTTTCTCATGGATAGGGGAGAAATGGCAAGAACAGCAGATATTTCAGGTGGGAAAAAACCCAAAAAGAAAACCTCCTACACGCTCAAACTTACTGCGGATCAGGTAGACAAACTTGGAAGTGCTTTGAGTGGGCGTGGATGGCCCGCCCGTGAGGTTCCCTACGCCAGGCATGCTTTTGATGGAGATGGGGTGAGGGTGGTTGCTTATGAGAGTGGAAAACTGGTGGTGCAAGGAGGAAAGACCGAGGATTTTGTAAGTAACATACTGGAACCTGAAATAACTGGTGAGTTTTTGCTGGGTTATGAGGAGGTGAATAACCCAGAATGGTTCGAACCGCACGCTGGACTGGACGAGAGCGGGAAAGGAGATTTGTTTGGCCCGGTAGTCTCTGCCTGTGTTGTGGCAGACGGGGACATGGTGAGGAAATGGATGGAGTCGGGTATTCGTGACAGTAAAACTATTACCGATGGAGCCATCATGAAAATGGCAAAACTCATCAAAGAAACTGAAGGAGTAGTGGTGAAGACTGCCTTTACTGGTATGCTTAAATACAATGAACTATATGGTAAATTTGGGCAGAACCTAAACAAGTTACTTGCCTGGTTGCATGGTCGCTCCCTACTTGAAGCGTTGGAAGTAAGGAAACCCAAATGGGGGTTGCTGGACCAATTCTCCAAGCAGCCACTGGTTCAACAGTATGTGAAGGACGATTCGTTTGATTTACAAATGAGAACTAAGGCAGAGGATGACCCTGTGGTGGCAGCTGCCTCGATCATTGCTCGTGCTACCTGGCTTGAACAAATGAAAAAGTTAGAGGACTTGGCTGGTCGTTCATTACCCAAAGGTTCGGGTTCTCAGGCAAAGCAAGTAGCGACGGAATTGTTTAAACAGATAGGAGAGCAAAAAATGGCTCAATATTGTAAACTTCACTTCAAAACTGCTTTTGAAGCGATGGGCAAGTCACCTCCTGCCAAAAAAGTGTGGAATCCCAATTGGGGGAGAAAATAACTGTGCCAAACCCCCGATGGACTTATGACCGTAAACTATCCAAGGGAAGATGCGGGGTAGTCGGAGTGGATGAAGCGGGAAGGGGATGCCTTGCCGGACCAGTGGTAGCTGGTTGTGTGATTTTGCCTGCGAGTTTTTTTCAAGATTCAAAAAACAGAAAAACCGTCGAAGAAATCAACGACTCCAAGAAATTTTTGGAGGAAAAACGCGAGAGCCTGTTCTTGCGTATCCAAAAATTAATCGAATCCAAGAGCGTTTTCGGAGCTACCGGGAGTGCTTCAGTTGCCGAGATTGAAGAACATAATATTGTTGGTGCCACCTGCCTGGCCATGCAGCGGGCAATGGAGTCAGTCTCCCAGATAAGTAATAAATTATGGAAGCCAGAGATAAGTGAGGGAGCCTTATTCAAGGGTGTTGATCCTCAAGAAACCGAGTGGGCGGTGCTTGTGGATGGAAAACCAATGAAAAAATTAAATTACTATCACCAAGGACTGGTCAAGGGAGATAGTCTTTCGCTTGCGGTGTCTATGGCATCCTTACTGGCCAAAGTTACTCGTGATCAGTTGATGAAAAAATTGGATTTGGAATTTCCTGACTATGGATTTGCTTCAAACAAAGGTTATGGAGCGCCGGTTCATTTGAGGGCTTTAAGGAAGCTCGGAGCTACTACATATCACAGGCCACGCTTTTTAAGAAATCTTCTCTCCGAAGAAGAAACAAAAAGTCCGGTTAAAAATGTACAAACCCAGTTGAGTTTGATTTAAAAAAACTTAATCTTCTGAAGTAATGATTTTATTAGGAGTCAATGTGGATCATGTGGCGACTTTGCGACAAGCTAGGTATCGCAATGAGTCCAACACATTTGGAGGTTTCGTTGAGCCAGACCCAGCATCAATGGCGTGGCTGGCTGAGGAGGCGGGGGCGGATGGTATTACCATGCATGTGCGCGAAGATCGGAGGCATGTTCAGGTTGAGGATGTGCAAAGGTATTTGGAGCACAAGAAAACCCGCCTGAATCTGGAGGTGTCCCTTTCCGAGGATATGGTCAAACTTGCACTCTCCCTTAATCCCGACAGTGTCTGCCTTGTCCCAGAAAACCGGATGGAAGTCACCACGGAGGGAGGGTTAGATGTTGTAGGGAATTTAGCCCGGGCAAAGGAGGCGGTTGATGAATTTGCCAAAAAAAATATTCCAACCAGTATGTTCATTGACCCAGATTACTCTCAATTGGAAGCATCGGCAAAGATAGGTTCTCAATGGGTTGAATTACACACGGGTAGTTTTGCGAGGGCATGGCATGATGTCCAAAAGCGCGACCATGAATTAAATGTACTGAAAAAAGGCATGGAAATTGGACTTTCTTTAGGGCTTCAAGTCAATGCCGGTCACGGAATTAATTATCAAAATGTGGAGGGTGCTAAAAAATTGGACCGTGTAACTGAGTTTAACATAGGCCACAGTATTATATGCAGATCCCTCAATCAGGGTCTTCCCGAGGCGGTGTCTACCATGCGCCGGTTGCTGAATTCCTGATGAATCTCCCGGAATTTCCTCAAGGAACCAATGTGGTGGGAGTGGGGATCGATCAGATCGAAGTATCCCGGATTCGCCAATCGATCGATCGGCATGGTGAGAACTTTCTTGCCAAGGTATTTACTAAGAAGGAGCAAGCATTTTGCATGGAAAGGACCGATTCTGCACCTTGTCTGGCAGCCCGGTTTGCCGCAAAGGAGGCAATGTCAAAAGCTTTAGGCACCGGGATAGGAAAAGAGTTTGGATGGCTGGACATGGAGGTGGGAAAGAAAAAGAGCGGTCAGCCAGTTGCCAAATTTTCCGAACATGGGAAATCAGCCTTAGCTCAAAGGGAGGCATCTTCCGCACTGATCAGTATTTCCCATCTTAACGAGATCGCTTCTGCAGTAGTTGTGTTGATCAAGTAATGCTAGAAATTCCACACGACCCCATCCTTTCACTTTCCCAAGCTCATGCTTTTGAGCAGGAGTATTTTAATGGGGATGAAGCACTTCAGTGGGATGCTATGACACGGGCGGGAGAAGCGGTTGCGGATTCTGCTCTCCGGGATATGCGTGAACTCCGTACCATTCCTCATCGCCCCAAGCTGATGGTTCTGGTCGGAAAGGGGCACAATGGTGCAGATGCCCTCATTGCAGCCCGGCGATTTTTACGCACCATCCCCACTGCCCGCGCGGCAATCTGGCCATGGACAGCGATGGAGGAGTGCCGTCCCATGACCCAGCGTGCCTTTAAGGAATTGATCGATTTTGCCACAAAAAGGCTGGAGGTTTTGCCTATTGCCAATGAAATGAATGTTGAGGGCTTGGGTGAAATTCTGTCTTCGCAGGCAAAAGGGAGGGGCGTTGATTTATTGATCGATGGATTGCTGGGAATGCAGGCAAGACCAACTCTAAAAAGCCCTTTGGGCGAATGGATAAAGCTGCTGAACGATTCCGAAAGTATATCCGTCCGTGTTTCAATAGATTTACCCACCGGAATCACGGAGTCCTCAGCACAGGAGACCGAGCCATTCCGTGCAGATTTTACTTACTGCACGGGTATAGTGAAATTACCGGTGATAAAGAATTTTAATCAACAATGGGTTGGCCGGTTGAGGTATCTGGATCTCGGTTTTTTTGCACAATTCAGACCGAATCATTTTTCAGGCAATGAAAAAATTCTCCGGCCATCTGCCCTCACCCAGTTGCGAAAATTGCGGCCGGTGGTTTCAGATAAAAGAGATTATGGACATCTTCTCGCTATAGTTGGTTCCCGTGAATTAGGCGGTGCTGCCCTGATGTGTGCTCGTGGTGCTTTGCGTGCGGGGCTTGGGTTACTCACCTGTTGTGTGCCCGAATCCTTGCATGCATCCTTTGTGGCTGCCTGTCCGGAGGCAATGTGGGTACCCATGCCCGAAACTCCCAAAGGAGGGCTTGCCCTGGAGGGATTAGGCAAAGTGCGACAATTTCTTGACCGGGCAGACGCTTTGGTTGCTGGGCCCGGTATAGGATCTGAAGGAGAGACACATACTTTGGTCCGTGAAGCGTGCAAACTATTCTCCGGGCCCCTTCTTCTAGACGCAGATGGTTTGAGATCTGAAATTATTGATTCATTGGCTGATCAAGATCATCTTGTCCTTACCCCCCACGCAGGCGAACTAGATCGATTGGCAGGCAGAGGTGGGGTAGAAAACTTTCTTTCTTCTTTTCAAGGAGTGATTTTGCGTAAGGGAGCACACCAGCAAGTTATTTATGATGGTGCTATTTTACATTTGTTTTCAGGGAGTTCTCTGCTAGCTCGGGGTGGCAGTGGGGACATACTCAGCGGGATTGTTGGTTCCCTGTTGGCTCGAGGGGGACGATCGTCCATAGATTGTGTTGCCCTCGGTACTTTTTGGCATGGACGAGCCGCTGAAGCCTTGGCAAGACAGCATGGGCAGGAAGCGGTCACCACTACGCAAATTCTCGAGTATTTATCTTTTGCATTAAGGAATGACTTCTAAACCTAACTCACCCGCATTACTCGTGCTGGCTGCCGGTATGGGTAGTCGATATGGAGGATTAAAACAAGTCGACCCTGTCGGCCCCCAGGGAGAAACCCTCATGGATTATTCACTCTATGATGCATGGAAGGCGGGGTTTTCGAGGGTGGTGTTTTTGATTCGTGAAGAAATGCATGAAGCATTTTTTCAGCAGATTGCCAGCAAATATACAGGTAGAATGGAGGTAGCTTATGCCTACCAGTCAATTAATGACTTGCCTGAAGGGGTTGAATTTACCGGCCAAAGGGAAAAGCCCTGGGGTACCGGGCATGCAGTTTGGTGTGCCCGACATGCTTTGGATGGTCGATCCTTTGCGGTAATTAACGCCGACGACTTTTATGGTTCTGCAACTTTTACCGCACTGATCGATGCTATCTCCCAGGCTGACTCTTCTGCACGCAGCGATAAAAAGATTGCCGGCTCTATCATTGGATTTCAGTTAGGTCAGACTCTGTCGGATCATGGTTCGGTTAGCCGAGGGATCTGTAAAATAGATAGGGGCAAATTAAGTTCGGTCGAGGAATGGTCAGGTATTTCTAAATCTCTCAGTGGGATCATTGGTAATAATCCTGCGGGCTTATCTCATAAACTTTCTGGAGAAGAAGTGGTGTCGATGAATGTATGGGCTTTCCCGTCATCGGTTTTTCCTGCCCTCAAAGATGGAATTATTGATTTTTTTGAAAGTTCATCCGATCTGTTAAAGGACGAGTTTTATTTGCCCACCGCGGTGGATAATTGGATTGCCAGTGGTAGGGCAGTTTTTGATATAGGAATTGCCAGTTGTAAATGGTTGGGTGTGACTTACAAGGAAGACAAATCTGTGGTAGTTGAGTCTATTAAAAAAATGATTTCTAACGGGGATTACCCGTTATCTCTTTTTTAAGAAAAATCGGGGGTTATTTCCAATTTTTGTCCAGCCTTCACTTCCGTTTTACCGCCTTTGTCTGGGTCTTGATCGTTGCGATATACCTGCACAGTCAAAGAAGCATTTTTTCGGGGAGGAGACCAGGCCCACTTGCCAATTTCTATAAAATTCATGGATACCCCTTCATCCCAACTAAGTCCTGGTCCTTCCCCTCGCAGATAGGGCTTGTTACCAATACCAATCATTACATTTGCAACGACTGTAGTGGTCCCATTTTTTTCCTTTTTAGGATCTTCTTGGTCAGTCTTTACTGCTATATCTTCGCCCGCAAGAAGAGCGTCGACCTTCCGCAAGGTTTCTTGAGGGTCAGGAAGCCCTAGGTCCAACTCATCCGGGACCGGTTGTGTATCTTGCTCGTTTTCGATCGGTTGATCATTTTCTGAAGGCGATGTTGGTGGATCTTCCAGGTTTACAGGTTCGGTTGTTTCGGGCGAACCTTCGCTTACTCCTAGGCTGGCCGTAAATGTCTCTTGATCAATTTCTTCTCCTAAGAGGGTGGTTTCCTCATCTGCGTCCTCCACTGATTCCTCTTCTGCTTTCTCCTCTTTTGGTTCGGGGGAAGTTTCTGCAATAAAGGGTTCCTCATCGCTGGGGTTAAGCTTATCTTCTTGCTCTATTTCCTCGCCAAAGGGTGGGGGTAATTCTTGTTCCTCCACGACATTTTCTTCTTTGTCTGATTCATCTTTAGAAGGGGGGACTTTTGCTGCAGACAAATTATTTTTTTCTTCGGGAGAGGGCAAAGATTCTAATTTTTCGCGGAGTAAATTGATCTGTTCGTGGATCAGTCTGACATCTTTTTCTAAATTACTTAAAGACGGGTCAGGATCGAGCAAGGAGGGCGGGTTCATTGCTGATTCCTCAATGCGTTCCAGCCTGGAGTGCAGTTTGTTTTCCAAATTGTTGAGCTGATCGATAATTCCTGAAGAATTGGGTTGGGAACCATTTAACAATAAATCAGATACAATTTTGTTAACTAAAGTTGGAACTTTATCCAGCTTGAGGGTTAATGCATCAATATCAGTACGAATTTCTTTGAGCTCATAAAATGCTTTGCTGGTTAAATCAGACTCTTGCTGACTTAATTTTTCTATAAGTCTCTCAACGAAACCCTCCAGGAAATGCGGAAGAAACAGAAGGGTGGCAATCAATCCTGATCCTAAAATACAGGTGGCTATCTGCCAGTGCCCAAGCGTGCCCTCATCCTTCAATACTACCGAGACAAAGAGACTGAGCACAGCAAAGATGAAAGCAGCAGCTCCATAAAAAGGCCCCTTGCTCAATCCTCGACTATTGTTGTCTTGATCGTAATCCATCAACCAATTTCCCTTATGTTTAAATGTGGTTTTTCTCTGGGAAAACCAAGCGAAAAATTTGCGGCTTCTTTTTTAATTTCTTCGGAGTTCAGGCAGGCCGATCTTTCTTTTCACTTTGGATAAAATTTTAAAAGCTCTTTTTTGGGCAAAGTTGGCTCCTGTTTTTAGTACGGAATCAAGATAGTTTTTGTCTTTGATTAATTCTTTGTATGATTCACGTGCAGATCGAAGTGATTCCACTAGTAATTCAATAACTTCAGATTTTAGCTCACCATATCCTTTGCCCTGAAAGTGGGACTCCAAATATTCAAAAGATTGACCGGATAGTGAGGAATGAATGGTAAGCAAATTGGTCACACCAGCTTTGCCGGGTGCAGCAATAATCTCAGTTCCTGAATCAGTCACCGCAGATCCAATTTTCTTTTTAATTTGTTCAGGTTCATCGAGGACAAAGATCGTTGCCCTTTCATTGGTGTCGGATTTGGACATTTTTTTTGTCGGATCGACAAGCGACATAATGCGGGCCCCGGTTTTGGGAATGAAGGGCTTGGGTATGGCAAAGGTTTCAGAATACTTTTGGTTAAACCGACCGGCCAGATCACGGCACAATTCCAGGTGCTGGCGTTGATCATCTCCCACCGGTACCAAGTCTGCATTATAGAGTAATATATCCGCCGCCATAAGTACTGGATAGCATAGCAGACCTGCATTGATCGATGCCTGTGCACGCATTCCTTCGTGGGTGAATTTTATATCTCCAGATTCTTTTTCTTCCGCAACTTTAAATCCCAAATTGGCTGCCTTGTCTTTAAATTGGGTCATTCTCTGCAGTTCTCCAATCGGTGTCATGCAGGTGAGAATCCATGCTAGCTCGGTATGCCCAATGACATGAGATTGTACGAATTGGTGGCATTTTTCTGGATCCAGACCGCAGGCAATATACTGGGCGATGCAGGAATAAACATTTTGTCTAAGATCCGCAGGTTTATAGGGAACGGTAATGGCATGTAAATCGACGATGCCAAAGAAACATTCGTAATCATCCAGCATAGCCGACCAATTTCGTACCGCACCCAGGTAATTGCCCAGGGTTAATTTACCCGTGGGTTGGGCACAGGTGAGAATGACAGGTTTTGGTTTGCTCGCTTTTTGCGTATCGTTCATGATTGCTATTTAATTTTATTACATGCCGGTCCATCAAATGACAATCCCATCCCATTTTACATTAAACAATGAGTGATGTTGCTCACAAAAATGTTGAAGATGAATTAGCAGAACTGCTTAAGCGGTGTTCTCCTGACACCCTTAAGGCTGCACTGTCGTTCAGAAAAACCAAAGATGTGCAACAGATCGAGACAATTGTACTCGGGGTAATTGATCGTCACCTAGAGCCTGAACAGCGGGAAATATTTAAGGATGCAGATGATTCATTTCGATTATACGAAGATTTAGGCCTGGACTCATTAACCATGCTTGAAATTGTCATGCTGGTTGAGCAAACCTTGCAGATAAGTATTGATAATGAGGAACTTAGGGATCTTCGCACCATTGGTGATGTTAAGCAGTACCTCGATGCTAAAGTAAGAGGCATTGATATGCCTGACCGTTCTAAAACTTATCGAATTGAAGAGGTGGCATCCTTGATGCCGCATCGCGAACCATTTTTGTTTCTTCAGGATGTCACTATTGAGGGTGATCAGGCCCGTGGGGATTATCGGATCACCGGAAACGAATATTTTCTACAAGGCCATTTTAAGGATCAACCGGTATTTCCTGCATCAATCATGATCGAAGCTCTTGGTCAGATGTGTGTCTTCTTTTTACTTCAGGGGTCTCATTCAGGGTTATCACGAAAAGTAGATCCTAGTACGATATTCTTCACTGCATGTGATGGAATTAAGTGTCGGCGAGTTTGTAAACCGGGTGATGTCTTATCAATGTCGGTAAAAGTGGAACGGGTTCGTCACCCTTTGGCTTGTTTTAGCGGAGAAATTCTTGTTGGTGAACAAAAGACCGCCCATGCAGGAGAAATCAAACTAGCTTTTGATTTTTATCCACTGATGGATGGAGCAAATGATACGCCTGAAAGTTTTGGTAATTCTTCGATTAGTGAAGATCCTGAACCTGTTCGCAACTCTATTTCTTCGCAGGAGAATTGAAAGTATTAGCTCCGGCTGGTATTTCAAAATTGAATCCCAATTAAGTTGAGCAAAACCGCCTTTCTTTATGCCACTTTTCCTCGCCCCACTGAGACATTTATAAGGCGAGAACTCAGACAACTTAGTAAACTGGGATTCCACCCAGAGCTATTCTCAATCTGGCGGGGGAGCAAAAACTGGGATGGAATTAAAGTTAATCTTTTTCCTCTGATTCGTATAACAGCTTTGTTTTTTTGGATACCTTATTGGGCTTGGAAAAAGCCCCTTGTATTCAAATCAATCCTTGGCCATTTGTGGGGCACCACATGTCCGGGTTTGCAGAATTGGAACGAAACTTTTTTGGGGTTAGCTTTTGCCTTATGTGAGGCCAGGAAGTTTCAACGTTCAAATTATTCGGTAATCCATGCAGTCTGGGCGACCATGCCGGCCTCTGCTGCACTTGGGATTAATCAGTTAATCGATCTGCCTTTTTCCATGGGTGCCCACGCTTATGATGTCTTTCGTCATCGTGGAGATTGGCTTTTATCCATCAAATTAAAGTATGCAAGGACTGTTCGGACATCTTCCCAGTCAACTGCTCACAGGTTAGATTTTCTGGGGGTAACAAAAAATCAACTTGTTCTGATTCACCGAAGCATAGAAAAGATATGCCTACGTGAAAATTATGATCTCTTTCGAGCGGATAAACTCTCTCTTTTGACTATCGGTCGATTGGTTGAAAAAAAAGGGTATTTCTTATTACTAAACATTCTTCAAACCCTGAAAAATCAGAATGTTCCCTTTGAATTAAAAATAATTGGAGGAGGAATATTGGGAAATGAAATCAGGCGAAAAATTAAGCTGATGGGACTGGTGAATGAGGTGAAAATACTTGGTCATATAGACGAAAGTGAGATTGAAAAATTTTATCTTTCCAGTGACGCCTTTCTTTTTACTGGAATTGTCGCATCAAATGGGGATCGGGATGGCATCCCCAATGTCATTCCCGAGGCGATGTCTCATGGTCTGTTGGTACTCGCTTCCAATCGTGCGGGAAGTTCCGAAGCATTTGTGGACAGAGAGTCCGGTTTTTCCTTAGATCCATACAGCCCCTCAAATTGGGTGAATTTACTTGCTCAATTTTATCGTTTTCCACAAAACTTTGTCGAAATTCGAAAAAGTGCAGTTGTGAGGGCAAAGTCATGCTTTTCTGCAAAAGTTAATTGTGAGAAATTAAAATCTTTATTTGTTTAAACATTTAATGGACCCCAAGTTAAGTATACTTATAAGTGCTCGGGATCAGATAAAACTGACGAAGAAATGCATTGAATGCCTTGAGCAAACCTTAGGAAATACCATATCGCATGAAGTCCTGATTGTGAATGATGGGAGTGTCGATGGCACAGCAAAATACTTAGACAGCCTATCTTCATTTTACCGGGTGTTTCACAGGGCAAGCAGTCAGGGGTTTGCTAAAAATAATAACTGGATGGCAAGAGAGGCTCGGGGGGAATATCTTCTATTTCTTAATAACGATGCCTTTGTCGGAGGGGATTGGCTCAACCCCATGCTCAATGTGCTCAAAGAGAAATCAAAGGTTGGGTTTGTTGGTAATGTTCAGAAACTTTATGGAACTAAAAGGTTTGATCATATGGGGGTAGTTTTTTCTCCCTTGGGAAATCCGAGGCATTATGGGCAAGGTTTTTTTCATCGTTCTTTTAAGGGAGAGGTGCGCAAGTGGAGTGCGGTTACTGCAGCATGTTGTATGATAAAAAGGGAACTTTTTTGGGAACAGGGTGGTTTCGATGAAAAATTTTTGAATGGTTGTGAAGATGTGGACCTGTGTATTCGTTTAAATAGGGCTGGTTATTCTCATTATATAGCCCACGACAGTGTGATCGATCATGTCAAAGGGGCAACTACTGGTCGCAAAGACAGGAATGAAGAAAACTTTGAACTACTGATGAAAAAATGGGGAAATGAAATCCGTAAGCATGAATCCATACAGGATCGCTTTCTGCATGCTCGTACTTATCTATTTCGACCACTCTTCAAACCATTTGGAACTAATTTAGTAAAATACCTTGATGCCTTTTTGATAATTACCCGGATTCGGAAACTTGCCTAGTGCAGGGAGTTTATCATTGGGTAGCCTATATCTTTTTTGCGGCGTACCGAATCGCTTCCTCAATAATATCGAGATCATCATCTGTGTGTGCTGCTGAAATTGCGGTACGTATCAGATCCTTTCCGGGGGGTACACCAGGGGCAATGGAGATTATTGCATAGACTCCTTTTTCAAGTAGTGCTTTCCAAAAATAATAGACCTTTTCTTTTTTGCCTAAGACGATGGGGACGGCTGGAGTTTCACTTTCCCAGGTATCGAGTTGTAATTCATTTAATAGATTCCGGTAACGGGACAAGTTTTTGTTTAGTCTTTCACGATGTTCTGGTTCGCTCCGGAAAATTTTTAAAGCTGCATGAGCACAGGCAGTGGCAGTAGGAGAGAGGGCAGCAGAAAAAATGGTCTGTTTTGAATGGCTCCGCATATAATCGATTGCATCCTTTGATGAGCAAACAAAACCGCCCGTCCCGGAAAACGATTTTGAGAAACTTCCGCAAATTACATCCACTTCCTTGGTCAGAGCAAAATGATCGGCAGTTCCTTGTCCGTTTTCTCCAAGTACACCAATCCCATGAGCGTCATCCAGTACCACAAAGGCATTAAATTCTTGAGCCACTTCCACCAGTTCTGGAAGTCGGGCAATATGACCTTCCATCGAATAAATGCCCTCAAGGACGATAGCCTTATTAGCGGAAGGATTTTCAGCCGAAAGTAGATCGCGTAGATGTTCGGGATGATTGTGGGCAAATCGTTCACAATTCGCTCCGGTTAGTTGAATACCACTCCAAAGTGAAGAATGTAGATTTTTATCGGCAAAAATTATATCCTTGCGATCAATGAAACCGGTAATGGCGGAGGCACAAGCCAGATACCCTGCAGAAAAAATATGGCATGCTTCTTTACCGGTAAAATCGGCCAGATCTTCCTCCAACTCCCGATGAAAAATTCTTCCCCCATTGGCCAAACGTGCCCCGGTGGTACTGCTTCCCCATTTTTGCAAAGCCTGTACTCCCGCCTCTTTGATTTTGGGATGGTGTGAAAGACCCAGGTAGTCATTGCTTGAGAGCATGACATATTCTTTGCCGTCTTTTTTTACACGGGTTCCGTTTTGCTCCTCAAAAATATGGTAGTATGCATCGTATTTCAGACGCAAACGGGTGGCATCATCTGACCGGATACGATCCCAAATGCCTGAATGTTTATTGGAGCGAAAAGACAAAGTCATCCCGCATACTATTGAAAGAGGCTATCTGCTCAAAGCCAAAAAAGGTTTCGAATATCTACTTTGTTCTTTTGATCACATGAAATCCAAACCCGGTCTCCACTACTTCAGAAACTTCATTCACCTCCAGAGCGAATGCCGCTTCTGAGAATGGCTTGGCCATGACCTCAAATTTAAAGCTGCCAAGATCACCGCCCTTAGGACCGGAGGGACCATCTGAATGCTTTTTTGCCATCTCGGCAAAATCTTTACCTTGGCCAACGATCGCACCCCGGATTCTCTCGGCTTCTTTTTTGGCAGCTTGCTTGGAGCGTTTTATTTTGGAATCCGCACGGTCGGCACCTTTATAGGAGACCAAAATATGGGAGGCAGATACCTCGTCAGGAAGCACAACTTCGGGGTTGTCATTGCTTTTTACGAAGGAGGAACGATCTAGGCGAATTTTTTCGTATACATCATTGGAGATCACGTAGTACCAACCAGCAAGATTTTGGTTGATTTCCTGGGCACGCTGCCGGGCTTTGGCGATCTTTTCGTTGTACTCCTGTTGTTTACTCGCATTGGAAGTATTTATTCTGGCAATTTCTGCATCTTTTTCAGCTTTCTTTTTGGCTATCTCCGCATCCTGTTGGGAAGAAGAATTATTGTCATTCGCAACATTTACATTTTCTGCTTTTTTACCTTTCGCTTCTGCAGGCGGGGGTGGGGGAGTGATGCTGGGAGGGGCAGTCGGCGGAGCATTTTCGGGCGGGGAACCAGGCTTAGCAGCAGGGCCTTTTTCGCCTTCCGGACCATTCGGCCCATCAGGAGATGGTAGCGATTCGAGCTCGGGAAGGGGGAGCAAGGACTCATTTACTCGAGCAAAAGCATAGATGTATCTGCTTTCACCAGTAGAATTCTCGTCGTCTTCGGGGCCGCGGTAGATCTCACCAAAGCGTAGGACATATTCCACACCACTTTCCATTCCCACGAGCACTTCGCCTTTATTGGAAACAACTTTGGGGACTGTTTGACCGGCGGCATCCTTGGCAGCTATAGTGTAGAATCCTTTTTGTTGCAGGGACTGTACAACTGCTTGGTTATTTGCATCTCTGAGGTTACTGAAAAACTCCCGGCCCTGTTGCAAGTTTTTGACCAGAATTTCTGGTTTTCTTTCCACATCGATGATTTCTAAATCATCCAACGCATCTTTCATCGCATCCAGTACTGCCTTGTCCAATTCCTCATTTTCTTTCAGGGCGGAACCTGCAAGACTCCACTTGGAGTCGGCAAAGTTTAATACAATTGGATTGTCTGCCCGGTTGATCTGTCCCTGAGCAAGATTGACATCATAATTATCCAGAGTGACTTGTTTAATCTTCCATTTATCGAGATCCAGAAAGTCCTGTTCCACCCAATCGACAAACTTTGAGGAGACATCTCCTGCATTTCTTACCTCCACGCGGAAGACGGCATTCTGCTCTGGCTTGCGTACATAATATGTGCTGGGCAAACCATCTACTTCTTCTCCAATTATCAGGCTGGCCAGGTTGGAGCCGGAACTATTTTTCAGATGGATTAATCTGCCAATTCCAGATTCGGTTGGATCTGCCTTGCTGGGATTAAGTACGCCAAACCTGGAATGTTCCCCGGCTCCTTCCCCGGCTTGGTCGATAATACGCAGATCAAAGAGCATACTGGCTACGTCCTTCAACTGGTTGTCGGCATTGGCCGGGTAATCTGCTTTTCCAGGGCGACGAATAAACCAACCTTTTTCTGTCTGGGTAACTTCAATTGATTTTGACTGGATGTCCTCCTCGTCCACTTCAATAATTTCAATCCCGGTTACCGAGCGTGGATCGAATGACTCATACAATGCCTGTCCCATAAGGTTGGGCTTGGCCGATGGGTCCCGTTTGGTAGGGGAGGTAAGGGTGGCAATTGCAACCGCAACAATGGCTGCGGCAAGAAAGGTGATAGTCTTTTTATATTCGTTCATTTTAAGTGATGTCGAAAGTTATAAATAAGCAATGTGCGGAGTTCTCAGGAACGTACCCGGGAATCAATGGCGCCCTGGATTTCTGCCCTTCTTTTATTGTAGAAAACAATAACGGCAATCAACAACAAGGGGATGGGTGGTATGAAGACCGAAAGCCTTTGGATACTTCTTTGCTTTTCCCTAATCTCTCTGTCCCGTTTTCTTTCCGCATCCTTAATTTTAACATTGGTTGTCTGGCGGAGTTCGCGCTCACGCTTGGCAAGATTTTTCTGTAGCTTGGCTGCTTCAGTTTGGAGGAGTTGCATGAACTGTCCTTGTGTCATTGAGCCCTGGCTGTTCTGAACCTCAGCAAGCGCCTCATTTAACTTCCGGTTTTCATCCTGCAGGATTGCCTGAATTGAGCTTTCAGCTTCTTGAATGGTTCGGGATGCGACCTCCCTTGCTTCTTCTATACTCTTCTCAAATTCTTCCAAAGTCCGGTGCAATCTTCTGCGGTTTCGAATATCAAGCAGACTTTTTTCGCCCGATAGATGATCGATGAGGTTGAGGGAAAGGGTGACATTATCCACATCCAGCGGGAAGTCAGACTCAGGTCCCCGGCTGCGTATATTAAAGAACGGATCGGCGAGCATGTCCACATCTGCAACCAATACCACATTGATCTGGTTGGTTTGGTTCCCGTCCCTCACCGCACCGGATATGGTCGCGGCAATGACTTCCTGCCCTCCGGACCCCGGATAGAGTGTGCGGTCAGGGTTGAACCGGCGCGGGGTTCCGAAGACGCCCCCTGTCCAAAATGTTTCCAGACTGGTGGTGCCAGCAAGCGGACCACCACGGGTACGGAGTAAGGGCTGGAAGTCTAGGCTGCTTGATGCTCTTGGATAAAGAGTGCCCGGACAGGTAAATAGGCAGTACTGTAATTCCGAGGTTATGGGATCGGTATGGAAAGAATTAGCCAGTCCTCCAACATAAACAAATTCGTTGGGGAAATTTTCGGATCGTGGAATCTTGGGGAATGGGTTGTATGGATCGCGCAAAATCCTCTCTTGCAAACCACCCAACTTGGTATCGAGATCGGAGAGTAGTTTTTGCTCCACAAAGTTGCGGATCGGATGATTACTGTCCATCTTATCAAAGGCGTTCCGTAAAGTGGTCAACTTAAGGCTATTCCAATCATTTTGTGAAAGGGAGGCATTGGAGTTTAAACGGGCCTCGTACTCGGATGCTTTTTTGATCAGATTTTCCAGATTGGTGAAGAAAGTACCAATTTCTGGGAAGCGGCCGCGGGCAGGTGCCAAACTGCGGCTGGCATTTTGTTTCAATGTGGCTAATTCAGTCTTAATTTTTTGTAACCTTTCCACCGGATCGAGGTTGAAGTTTACCTGCAATAGATTCCAGAGCTTGTTTAAATCACCCTTTTCAGGAGCACTTCCCCCCTCTGGTCCGCTGTTATTATTACGGCGGGGTTCATAAGTCCCGGTTACACTTCCTTGGATGAGGGGCAGAGGGTCCTCAAAGATGGCGGTAGGAATGCCGGACCTGATCGCGGCCACCAAATCATCCATTTTCTCATTGTCCAGAGTGCTTGGCTGAATCACAACCAGCGCATCATAATCATCAGCAGAAATCTCCCCGCCGGTAACTTCCTGCACATCATACTGTTTGTTTAATTCATTGAAGAATTCCCATGCCGGTGTGCCACCTCCGAGGTTGAAGCCCATAATCCCCATGCCGGCAGTTCCCAAGACCGGTGCATCGGTGGCAAATACACCGAGGGTCTTTTTCTTTTGGGAACCGCTGACCGCGTTTATGGTACGGACAATTTCGTACTCTACTGGAAGACCTTTGTAGAGAAAGGGAATTGTTTGCTGCCCGTTGTCTCCTTTGCAGACCACTCCCATGTATAAATCTTTCTGCCAGGGAACCATCCGGCCACCTTCCATCACAAAGAGAGGAGGGGTCACACCATTTTGGTTTTCCACTCCGTACTTCTCTGCAGTTGCGGAAGCATTGTCCTCCGGTGTGATCACATGAACATTTACGGATACCAATTTGGTTTCGCGATCGATTTCTCTTAATGCGGTTAATAAATTAATGCGTGTCTGTACATATTGTTCAGGCATGGACTCGGAGGGCGAAATGAACGCGTCGATCTCCACCGGGCTTTGCAATTTCCCCAGAAGGTCAATGGATCCCTCAGATAAGCTGCTCAATTGCTCTGCGGTAGCATCAATCCGTACCACATCATGGTTGCGGAAATACTGGGTCAGGGCAAATGCGGTGACCAAGCTGGCAATAACCCGGATGCTAAAGTGGGAGTATTTGGACTTGCCCAATGGGCTGCCTACCCAGTGCCTTCGACCGATTAAAATAGAAGAGAGGTAGAGCATCGCAATGGCCAAGCCTACGAAAAAGATTATTCCCGAAGTACTGATGATTCCTCTGCTGAAGTCCAGAAAGTTGGTGGCAATCGCCCATTCGGAATCCGGTAGGAGGGCGAGGGGCGAATTAAAGGCAACCCCAAGTACGAAAGCCACAGTCAAATTGGCAGTTAAAAAGGAGGCAACCATGCCGATTGCAATCATGGTAAGCCCCACAAACCAGTAACCAATATAAGTGGATGCAAGTAAGCCGAAATCGGGATTGCCCAACTGGGAAAGCACAAAGTAATTGGCGACCAAGGAAATAAGCAAGGAAACTGAAAAAATAGCTACGGCTCCAAGATACTTTCCCACTACCACATCAAAATCACTACCGGGCAAGGTGAGGAGCAGTTCATCGGTCCCTTGGCGTCTTTCGTCTGCCCAGATGCTCATAGTGATCGCAGGTATAAACCCGAGCAGGATATGCGGGAGGAAGCGGTTTAATTGATCAAGGTTGGCCAGGTTGGAATCAAAGAATTCCTGGGGCCAGAAAGCTGCCAATCCGCTGGAAAGAAGGAAGGCACAGATAAATACATATCCACTGGGGCTGCCGAAGTAGGCAGCGAGGTTGCGTTTAAATACGGCGAGAACGGCTTGGGTGTTCATGATACTTCGACGATATTTTCTTAAGCAGCTAAAGTTTGTTGGTTAAACCAGGCATCGAGGGAGGACTCGCCTTTGAGTTCATCAGGGGTGCCCTCAAAGATTAGCCTGCCATTGTTAATCAAAATGATCCGGTCCGCCACTTCGGGGACCTCCTGTAAAATGTGGGTTGATAAAAGGATAGTCTTTCCTAATCCCTTAATGGTTTTGCGCACTTCCAATACCTGGTTGGGATCAAGCCCAGCGGTGGGTTCGTCCATAATTAATACATCGGGCTCGTGTAAAAGCACATTTGCCATGCCCACGCGTTGGCGAAATCCTCGGGAGAGCTTTCCAATCGGCTTGCTTAGCACAGTCTGGATCGCACACTGTTCGATGACCTGCGAAATACGATCCTGCTTGGTGGCGGGTGCCATGCTCCGGGCGTCCCCAAAAAAGTTAAGCAAGTCAATCGGGGTCATTTCCTCATAGAGTGGACCGTTTTCAGGTAGGTAACCAATCCGGTTTGCCACCAATGATCGGTTGCTGGCCACCTCCATCCCGCACACTTTAGCAACGCCTGCAGAAGGGGCTAAATATCCGGTAAGCATTTTCATGGTGGTACTCTTGCCCGCACCATTGGGTCCGAGGAAAGCGACCACTTCGCCCTTGCGGATGGAGAAGTTAAGATCTTCTACGGCGATGAAATCACCGTAGTATTTGGAAAGGCCACGGGCCTCGATCATGAATTCTTCACTATTTTCTTCACTCATTGGTAATAATTTGGATACTGGGTAAAAGGCTGGATAGGTACATAATCAAAAAATATGCGTCGAGACATATTGAATTTGTGCAAAGAATGAAAAAATTCCTTATTGGGTATGCTTTCAAGAAGAAAATCTTTACAACCCCATAAGAAATTAATTAGATTGAATATTCCCTTAGGAATATGCCCAATTTCCGCAAAGCCTATTTTATTTACTGTTTGATTTTACAAACGGTTGTTTTTGCAGGGGCCAATCTTCCAAGTTCGTATTCTTCTGCCATGGTTCAAAAACCGTTTAGAATGGACTATTTGAGCGGGGATAAAATTGTGGAAATTTCCAAGGTGCCTTCCTCCACACCGCTACTTTTCCCCAAAGCCGTAAGTATATTTGATCGAATGGATTCATCCCTTAAGATGTTCTACTCCCTTGCAGAATTGGCAAAGAATCCCGGCTTGCGCCCCATCTATAAATTTCATTCCCATGCCATGACTGTTCGAAACAACCAGTCCACTGAAAGCACGGGCCCACTAAATTTGTCCCAGCGGGAAAAACAGTTGTTTGATACATCCTTGTTGCTTGTTCCCAAAAGTTCACACCCCTTGCCTTCAGATGATCAATTAAAGGCATTTTTGGAAAAGGGTCGAAAAAGATACACCCCCCCGGTCAACTCCAAAGAAATTATCGATAATTTACTCAAGGATGAATATGCCGATCATCCTGTTATCAGTCTATTGAACGAATCTCCGGATGTACAAAAAGTATTAAAGTCTGAATCTCTAAACCGAAGCAATAAAGGTTTGTTTAATTCTGCTAACCTTGCCCTGCAACAAACTGGCCGTTCAGTGAGTTTAAGCAATAGTTCAGAGTCCCTGCCCTTACCACCTGCCTCATTTTCAGGTGAGCCCTCAGGTAACCTGAGTATAGATGGTCCTACCGTCCTTAAACTCAAAGCACGCAAGCCCTCCCGGGATGGTACGCTCAAGCCTGCTCAGGCATCTGAAATATACCTGACTACCCAGGATCTCAAGGAACTCCTCAAAGATTTAAGTGCCGATCCTGCCGTGGCTGGGGAAGTACGTTCGGTTGCTGAGCTCTGGGCAAAGGCGGAAAAAAATGTTTCCCACAATCCCGAGATTGCTTTGGGTGTAAAGTCCATCCTGTTGTCTGCCAAAGTGGGCCGTGCACGTACCGATCCTTACGGACAGGCATCTATGGAAAATCTTTTACCAGATGATCAATATTTCGTCATCGGAATAGACAAGGATGTGGAAACCGATGTGGTTACCATCTGGTCGAAAGAAGTGGAGGTTGCACCTGGAGAAAATCTGGTCGAACTTACCTCGACTGACATTATATATCAGGAATAATCATAACCCGAATAATTGCCCGATTTTCAAAATGGGCAAGAATTGCTCGCCAAGCATCTGCTGAGCACTAAAGTACTTCATTTTTAATTCGAAGTTTTATTTTAAAGATATGCAAAACCAAGAAATCCTCCAGCAAGCTGCCGATCAAGCACGCGGCTTGGCAATCGATGCAATTCACGCCTGTAGTTCAGGGCATTTGGGACTTCCCCTCGGAGCCGCCGAAGTGGGTGCGGTTCTGTTCGGAAAAGATTTACAGGTCGATCCATCCGATGATCAATGGTTAAACCGTGACCGTTTCGTTCTCTCTGCTGGTCATGGTAGTATGTTCCTTTACGGGTGGCTCCACCTTGCCGGGTATGACCTCCCCCTCGAAGAGGTAAAAAATTTCCGCCAACTCCACAGTAAGACTCCCGGTCACCCCGAGTATGGGGAAACCCCAGGGGTTGAGTGCACCACCGGTCCCCTGGGTCAGGGAGTGGGCAATGCCGTGGGTATGGCGATCGCTTCCAAGATGGCAGCCGCACATTTTAACACCGCGGAACATCCAATTTTCGACCATCAGGTAATCGCCCTCGCTGGTGATGGTTGCTTGCAGGAGGGTGTGGCCGCGGAAGCTGCCTCCCTTGCCGGTCATCTGGCCCTCAATAACCTGACCATTCTTTATGATTCCAATGATGTCACTCTCGATGCCATGGCAGATGCCAGCCAGAGCGAGAGTGTGATCGACCGCTTTGCATCTTATGGATTTGCAGTTGAGAGAATCGAGGATGGTCACGACATGGCTGCAATCTCTGCCGCTCTTGAACGTGCCCGTGCCAATACCGAGAAACCAACCTTTATCGAAATCAAAACCATCATTGGTAAGGGCATTCCTGAAGTCGCTGGTACCTCTGCCGGACATGGCGAGGGTGGGGCAAAATTTGCAGAGGCTGCCCGTCAGGGTCTTGGATTGCCCGAAGAAACTTTTTATGTTTCCGATGAGGTACGTTCCTTCTTTGCTGAGCGTAAGGAACAACATATTGCCCAGCGTAAGCAATGGGATGAGATGTATGCTGCCTGGCGTTCTGCCAATCCTCAAAAGGCTGCATTGCTCGATTCCGGACTGGCCCGCGAAGTACCTGCGGATCTGATGAACAGCGTGCAACAATTCGCAGAGGATGCTTCTGTGGCCACCCGTGCTGCCGGCAGTCAGATCATCAACGATCTTGCCAAGGCGATGCCTCTTCTTATAAGCGGATCTGCCGATTTGCATGGTTCCACCAAGAATTACATCAAGGAAGTTGGAGACTTTACCAAGGACAACCATTCCGGACGCAATCTCCTCTTTGGTATCCGTGAACATGCCATGGGTGCGATTGTAAACGGAATTGCTTATTATGGCATTTTCCGCCCATCCGGTGCCACCTTTGCGGTATTTGCGGATTATATGCGCCCATCCGTTCGCTTGTCCGCTCTTATGGGCTTGCCCATCTTCCATATCTGGACGCACGATTCTGTGGCAGTGGGCGAGGATGGCCCCACCCACCAACCTGTGGAAACTACCAGTGGTTTACGGGTCATTCCTAATCTGGATGTCATCCGCCCGGCCGATCCCGAGGAAACTGCTGGTGCCTTCGTGGCCGCTCTTGAGCGTACCGATGGACCGACCGGTCTTATTCTTACCCGTCAGAATGTTCCCAATCTTTCCTCTATTTCCGTGCAGGACCGCCGTGAGGGCGTGCTCAAGGGCGGATACATTGCCCGTAAGGAAGAGGGCGAATTGGAACTGATCATACTTGCATCCGGTAGTGAGCTAAACCTTGCCTTACAGGCTGCGGAAAAACTTGGAAATACTGTGCGTGTGGTATCTGTTCCCTGTATGGAACGTTTTGACCGTCAGGACGATGCTTACCGCGAGTCCGTTCTCCCACGCTCCTGCCGTAACCGTATGGCTGTGGAAGCCGGAGTGTCCGATCTTTGGAGAAAGTACGTTGGGTTGGACGGTGTGGTCGTGGGTATTGACCGCTTCGGAATGTCCGCACCGGGCAATACAGTTCTTGAGGAACTTGGTATGTCGGTAGACAATGTGGTCAAGCATGCCGCCCTTGCCGGGCTTGGTGCCTAAGATCGCCTTCTGGAAGATAGTTTTAGCGTAAACATAAAAAGCCCGTCTGGAAACAGGCGGGCTTTTTTTTGTGCACTAATATTTTGAATAAAAGCTGGTCTGGCTTATGCCTGATTGAAATTGATCAGGAGCAACCAAAACCATCGGCTGCTACGAGTACTTTTGCCACATGTTCGGAGTCCAGATCACATTCCTTGGATAGCTCGTCTATGGTTGGTACACGGTTAAGCTTCTCAGTCAAAACTCTTTTGATGTGAAGAATTTTTTCCAATGCAGAATAAATGTTTTTATCAATTTTCATCAATCAATGAATCGTTCAAAACCGATTGGTAGATCACATTATTCAATTCGAATAAACCAAATCTGCTAAAATTTCTAAGCTAAGCACTCGATACTTTGTTACCCAAAAAGAAGTGAGCGAGCTTTCCTTGGCTTTGCCCAAGGGCAAACAGGGCATAGAGGCAGGCAAAGAGATTACCGCCCACTAAAATGGCCACTGCCCAGAGCAGTTTGGCAAGGAGCAGATCCTCTCTAATCCATACCCAGCCAAGGAAAAGAAAGAATCCAACATATACATCCACCAGGGAAACGATGCCCCAGGGGTTGTCCATTAGTTCACCCCCGTCTTCCCAGAAATCTCCCCAGCCAAATCCATAGATCAAGCCGGTAAGCATAACCAAAAAGAGCCCGGATAAATAGATCCGGGCTCTTAAGTGGTTCATTTAAAAAACTTTTCTGTTTATGCGGTGGCGATCGCCAGTGCCTGGTCGAGATCGGCAAGCAAATCATCCGCATGTTCGATACCCACGGACAAACGGATAAGTTCCGGGGTGATACCACCTGCCCGTTGCTGATCCTCAGTCAATTGAGAATGAGTGGTGGTGGCGGGATGGATGGCCAGACTGCGGGCATCGCCCACATTGGCGAGGTGGGAGAACAGTTTTAAATTATCAATAAATTTGGAACCTGCTTCCGCTCCTCCCTTAATTCCAAAGACCACCATGGAGCCACCTTTGCCCCCGAGGTATTTTTGATTGAGTGAGTAATTGGGATCATCCTCCAAGCCGGGAAAGCGTGCCCATTCCACAGAGGCATGGTTTTTCAAATGCTTGGCCACAGTAAGTGCATTTTCGCAATGTCTTTCCATACGCAGGGGCAGGGTCTCGATGCCCTGAATGAATTGCCAGGAATTATCAGGAGAGATACAGGCACCAAGGTTGCGCAAGGGAACAGTGCGCATCCGTAAA
Organism: Opitutia bacterium; assembly: GCA_002686835.1. Lineage (GTDB taxonomy): Bacteria > Verrucomicrobiota > Verrucomicrobiia > Opitutales > Seribacteraceae > Chordibacter. The sequence continues at coordinate 39,903 of NYYP01000015.1, forward strand.
ATAAAAGCCAGAGGGGCAAGGGGCTCGGGCAGGTCATGACCCCAGCGCAGGCCGTGGTAGCTACTGTCCGGCTGGTCATAGAGGGGGAAGTTGCCGTTCTTCCAGTCGAAGGTGCCTGAGTCGATCACTATGCCACCAATACCATTGCCCTGGCCACCGAGCCACTTGGTCAGGGAGTGAACCACGATGCTGGCTCCATGCTCAATCGGACGGGTGAGGTAGGGGGTGGAAAAGGTACTGTCCACAATCAGGGGAATTCCATGATCGTTGGCAATTTTGGAAATCGCATCCAGGTCGGCCACATCAAGCCCTGGGTTGCTCACGGATTCACAAAACAAAGCTTTGGTTTTGGGCGTGATCGCAGCGGCAAAATTCTCGGGATCATTAGGATCCACAAAGTTTACCTTGATCCCAAGCTTGGGCAGGATGTCATTAAACTGGGTATAGGTACCACCGTAGAGATTGTTGGCGGAGACGATCTCATCTCCCGCTTCAGCGATATTTATTATGGAGTAAAATACAGCACTGGTACCGGAAGCGATGCCCAGACCGGCGGCTCCGCCCTCGAGGGCAGCCACCCGTTGCTCGAGCACATCGGTGGTTGGGTTCATCAAGCGGGTGTAAATATTACCCAGTTCGCGCAGGCCAAAGAGATTGGCGGCATGCTCGGTGTTGTTAAAAACATAGGAGCTGGTCTTGTACAAAGGTACGGCGCGGGAATTGGTGGTGGGGTCTGGCTGGTAGCCAGCATGGAGGCATTTAGTCTCTAACTTCATAGTAATAAATATGGGTAGGTGGGGTTCGTTCTAAAAAGGAAAAGAAAGATTGTTGGCAAAGCTTGGGGGTAAAAACAACCCTATATCGCGTCATACGCTCAAAAGCTTCTTATCTTTGCTTGGCAAAGAGGTAGTGGGAGACCCACCATTCCTGCCCCTTAGCATAGGCAAAGGTTTCCGCACAGGCGAGGAAGAAGATGCGCCAACGGTGGAAGGACTTATTGGCATCCTCTTTGGACTGGTCCCTAGAAAAGATGGCAATGGCTGCATCCTTATTGCGGTCAAGATTGAGCAACCAGTCCTCCGAGGTTTTGGCGTAGTGAGTGCCCGACCAGCGCCAGCGGTGCTCAAGTTCCAGTTTTCCACAGATGCGCAGAAAGAGCTCGTCTGCGGGCATGGTGCCCCCGCTGAAGAAGTGCTGGGACATCCAGTCATCCTCTCCCTCCACCACAAAGGGGTAGGAGGTACTGCGGTGGCAGAATATATGGGTAAATAATTTCCCCCCAGTTTTTAACCAGCCATGAATCCGGTCAAATAATTGGCGATGGTTGCGCACATGCTCGAACATTTCCACCGATACCACCCGGTCATAGAATTGATCGGCCTGAAATGCATTCACATCCGCCGTCACCACCTCGAGGTTTCCCAGGCCGCGGTCGTTGGCGGTTTTCATAATATATTCCCGCTGGGAATTGGAATTGGATAAAGAGCGGATACGGGAATTGGGGAAATTCTTGGCCATCCATAGGGAGAGGGAACCCCAGCCACATCCAAGCTCGAGGATATCCTGACCGTCCTGCAGATCTGCCCGTTGGCAGGTCAGTTCCAGTGCCCGGTCCTCCGCTTGGTTGAGCCCGTGGGTGCCTGGTTCATAACAACAGCAACTGTATTTTAAATTTTTACCAAGGACCAGATGATAGAAATCGGAGGGCACTTCATAGTGTTGCTCATTTGCCTTGTCTGTTTCCACCGCGAGGGGGGAGTGGTCGACCTGTTGTAAGTATTCCTCGGCTAATTGTGCATTTTTTTCACAGTCCTCAATCTGGCACTGTTCAAGTCGCTTTTTACAAAGGTTGCGTATGCCCGCACGGATGAGAAAGTCGGGCATCAGCCCGCGTTCGCTTAATTGAATAAAAGTATCAGTCAGGCTCATGAATTAGAAAAAAATTATTTGGGAAACCATGGAAAAAAGGAGGAAGTCGAGTTGAGATACTTTTTATAGGCATCCCCACTGACTTCCAACTTACGTGCCTCCACAAATGGAATCCCGGTAATCTTGGTAAGAAAGAGGTAAAGGATGGGGGGTATGAGGAAGAGCCATTCTCCACCTGCGGAATGAATCCCCATGGGAAGGTAGCCCAGCCACAAGACCCATTCGAAAAAATAATTGGGATGGCGGGAATATTTCCACAGCCCGGTATTGCAGACATCCGCCCGGGTACGGTCGGGAGAATTTTTGAAGAGGCGGAGTTGTTTGTCTGCCAGGCTGACCCCAATAAATCCAACAATCCAGATAAACATACCCACTTGGTCGAACCATAAAAGATCGGAGGGGTTGCTCGCGAGAATGAGAAAGGGACTGGNAAACAAAACCACCCANAACGCCTGTACCTGNAAAAAGAGAAAGAATCCAAAATTTGCTTTTTTGCCCAGATATTCCCGGAGGTAGAGGTAGCGGGCATCTTCCGGTTTCCCCCAGCATCGTCGTAGGAGGTGAGTACCGAGCCGGGCAGACCATACGCCAAGCAAGCCAAGCAGGAGGGCATGNCGGGCAGGGTGGCAGTCCTCCCGTAANANATANAGNTAAANNATTCCAAGGATGCCCACTCCATAGGCCCAGAGCACATCGACATAGGAAGTATTTTTGATTTTCAGGGCAATCAACCACCCAAGAAACATCACCACCGATGCTCCTGCCTGTCCATAAAGCAAGAGTTCAGGCAGATTCATCCGTAAATTTAGGATATTTTAAATGAATCTGACGAAGGACCAATCCGGCAATTCCCCACTCAATCAGAATTGCCAGGGAAGTATCCCANACGGAGGTGAAAACGAGNGCGTCCATCCGCCAACCNGCATAGTAGGCAGCCAATCCACCAATGGAAAATCCCAGCAGGCAACGAACATTATTTTCCAAAAACCACGGAAAGAGCGGGCGTAGCATAAGACCAAAGTTTGCCCACAAAATAATCATCCACAAAGGGGCACCTCCCACCGTAGGGTTGGCGTAGAAAGCGAGCAGTTCCAACCGAACNAGTATGGAGTCTCCCACCATTCCCAGGGCAACGGAGGAGAGAAGGAATGGAAAGGCGGAACCGAAACGTTTGCTAAAAATCACCAATCCGAGCACAGCACAAAATCCAAGCACTGGGTAGAGCATGGGGGAGGAGGACTTNGAACCAAGCACACAGGCAAACCACGCTGCCTGAAAGACCACGAGGTTGAGCAGAAATTTCATTCGCTCATTCATTGGGGAAATCCTTTGCCCACGGTGGCATTTGGCTTGGTAAGGAGCAGGTGGATATCCCCAGTGTATCCCTCTTCAAATCCAGCCTCGCAGTAGCACAAATAATAAANCCANGCCCGGCGGAAGGAATCATCATAGCCCAGTTTTTTTATCTTCTCCTCATTGGCCAGGAATTGTATGCGCCACTCCCTCAGGGTGCGGGCGTAGTGGTAACCAATATCATGAATACCAGTCGGGCGGAGATCAGACTTCTTGGTTACCGCGGAAACCATTGCGGAGATAGAAGGTACACAACTTCCGGGAAATACCCGTGTGCGGATATAATCGACCTCTTTTAAATATTGCTTNTAGCGGTGATCCGGCATGGTGATTGCCTGCACAAGGGCTGCACCATTGTTGGCCAGAAGATCAGAAATCTTGGAGAAATAAGTGGGCAAATATTCGTGACCAACCGCCTCGATCATTTCGATGGAAACGATCCGGTCGTAACTACCCTGCAGGTCTCGGTAATCCTCCTTTAGAAGAGTCGCCCGGTCTTGCCAACCACCTTGTTTAATGGCCTCTTTGGCGTAGTTATACTGCTGCTGGGAAATGGTGGTGCCGGTCCATTTAGCACCAGTTGTCTCCATTAAACGTTTNGCAAAGCCTCCCCAACCGCACCCGATTTCCAGAATCGTCTGCCCATCCCTGATTTCGAGTTGCTCAATGATGCGGTCATATTTAGCNAGGGATGCCTGCTCCAAAGTGGTTTCCTGATTNGCGAAAATGCCACAGGAATAAGTCATGCTGGGGTCGAGCATGAGCTCATAAAAGTCGTTGCCCAAGTCGTAGTGCAGAGCGATGTTGCGCCGGCTTCCCTTAATGGTGTTTTTCTGGCTGACCAGATAGGCCCAGCGGGCAAACTTATTGAGCACAGTTGCCCAGCCTCCTTCCATCCCGTCCATTACTTCGAGGTTNTGCAAAAACAGGCGGAAGAGCATGACCANGTCATCGGTCTCCCAGTCACCCGCAGCATAACTGTCTGCCACACCGAGCGATCCTCCAAGACAGGCTTTGCGGAAAAAGGAAGAGTCCTTTACCTTGATCCGGGNAGTGAGGGAAGAATTGGCCTGCCCGAAAGAATGAACTGATCCATCGAAATACAATTCCAACAACCCNTGCTNAATTTTGTTTAGTTGATTGATCAGGAGACGCCCAAAAAAACCGAGTTCNTCGCTGGTGGAGCGAAGGGGTGGAGATAGGCTCGCAGAAGCAGTGGCTTTCATGTTTGGGGTTAGTTAAGGGTCTGATTTTTTGGGGTGAGCGTAAAAAGGGCAACCCTTGAGTCGCAAAATCAATGCATTCCAATAAATTGCCCGGGTGACGTTGAGGGTCATGAATGGAAACCGTGCCAGTGCCCATGCGAGGTTGCGGGAGTTTAATGAGCGTCTTTCCAACTTGAGATGGGCAGTAAAAAAAGTTTTCTCATCCTCCTGCAAAATCATGTCTGCCTGGAACCGGTCTGCCGGAGCACGGAATCTCCAGTCGTAATCAATATTCATCCCGATGAAAGGAGATACATGAAATTCCTTGNGGAATTCATGATCGCTACGGTCTGAATTGGGGCTTGTTTCCCACTCAAAACATTTGGCGTATTTTTCCCCCCAGGGGGTGTTGGTGATTTCCGCCATNAAGGCAGTCGGCCGGGTACGCTCCTCGTTCCAAAGGAAATAAAAACTCACCGGATTGAAACAATATCCAAAGGTTCGCAGGTGGGTGATGATGGAGATTTTGCCTTTTATTTCTTTTCCCAACTGGTCGGAAATAGTCTTTCGGACCGCATCGGCAAGGCAGGGGATTTCCGGGCGGTGATAATCCGAACGATGAAAAGAACCGANGTTGGGACGGTTGGCNGACCAAAACCANNGANCTTNNAANACNTCATNNAGTTCATCAAGAAAGAGNTGAGCCATGAAGATATCGTAGCGAAGGTCATGCNTTCTGGGGGCTTTACGGTGATGACTGACCTCACCAAAGTAAAGACAGCTATTCATCCCAGTGTTTCACCGAAAGATTGGCAAACCCGCAGGGCACTGCTCAATCCATCCTCATGAAAGCCATATCCCCAGTAGGCTCCGCATAGGGAAATTCCTTTTCTTTGAATGAAGGAGTGGTGCATGGCCTGNGCGGATTTTCGTCCTGGGTGGTAGGTGGGGTGTTCAAAAGTGTAGTGGCCATGCTTGAGGGAAGAATCAATATTTCCCTGTTGGTTCAAAGANACACAGAATGGTTCCTTGGTGGGCAGGCTCTGTAAAATATTCATATCGTAAGTGACCACGGCATGATCCTTTTCCTCTTTGAAAATATAGGCATTCCAACTGGCCCGGGCGGATACTCGGCGGGGAAGTAAACGGTCATCGGAATGCAGGGATACCTGATTGGTTTCATAGGGAAAGTTTTGCAGCAGTTCGATTTCCTCCCGTTCCGCTCCATCTAGGAGTTTTAAGGATTGGTCGGCATGGCAGGCAAGAATGACCTGGTCAAAGGATTGTTGGCTACCATCGGGCAGGACGATGATTATACCATTTTTGGTACGCCGTACTGACTGCACTGGAGTGGATAGATGCAAACGATCTCCAAGCCCTGCCACGATCTTGTCGACATAGGTACGAGAACCACCCCTTAAAACCCGCCAGATTGGTCGGTTGTATGCCTGCAGCATCTTATGATTGGAGAGGAAGTCGGTGAGGAATTCCATTGGGAATGAACCAAATCGTTCGATCGAGCAGGACCATAGGGCTGAACCCAGAGGCAGGAGNAAGGAACTTTCAAACCGTTTTCCCAGACCATTTCTTTGGACAAATTCAGATACCGTTTCGTTCGGATCACTTGCCTGCCCGGCAAGTTTGTGAAATTTTAAAATATCCCGGACCATTCCCCAATGCCCTGGGTCGATCAAGTTTTTTAAACCTCCAAACAGTCCGGGGATGGACTCCCCACTGTATTCGATACCGGTGCGCTCAGATCGTACGGAAAAACCCATTCTGGTAGGTTGCGAGTCCACTCCGAGTAGTTGTAAAAGGCGGACGAAATTGGGGTAGTTGTGTTCGTTGAAAACAATAAAGCCTGTGTCCACCCGGTAGTCTCCCGTTTTTCCTTTTACATCGACAGTATTTACATGACCGCCCGGCTTTTCCGCTGCTTCGAATATGGTTACGTCATGATTATTCTTGAGGAGATAAGCACATCCAAGTCCGGAAATGCCGGATCCAATAATAGCTATTTTCATTGGTTCTGCTCGCAGGCGGCAGATCGCAGAATCAGCTNTTTGCCTTCTCTTTGACCCAGGAAGGAACNGGGCGTAGATTGCTGACCAAACCAAAGGCAGACATTAAACGCAAAATATAATAAGTGGGATCAATTTCCCAAGGAGCAAACCCCTGACGGGCAGAGCCTGGAAAGAAGTGATGGTTGTTGTGCCAACCTTCACCGAATGTGATGATGGAAACAAACCAATTGTTACGACTCTCGTCACCGGTATCGAACTTTTTTTTACCAAACATGTGGGTGAGAGAATTGACGGAAAAAGTGGCATGGTAAAGAAGAACGGTAGGAAGAAAAAAGCCCCAGGCAAGCATCGAGAGTCCGTTCATTCCCGTCAGTGCCTCAAACGCAGCCCATNCTCCCAGGAAGTAACATCCAAGGGCAAGAAAAACAACAGCTATCCAGTCGTAGCGATTAATGAAGCGCAGTTCCTTGAATTTTACCCAGTCAGGTATCTCTTTCAGGAAGGTGGGAAGAGCATANTCGGTCATGAACCAAAGGGTATGACTCCAGAGGAAATTTTTGTGATGGGGGGAGTGGGAATCGTGCTCAGTGTCTGAGTGGCGATGATGGAGGCGATGGTGAGCTGCCCACCAAAGGGGACCGCGCTGCCCTGATGCGCATGCAACAAANGCACCAAGGAACTGAATTAGCCTGCTGGTATGAAAAGTTCGGTGGGAGAAATAGCGATGATAAAAAGCGGTGATTGCAAACATTCTGGCCGAATAAGAGACCAAAAGAATAATCAGGCAAGGCCAGGCAAAGGGAGTGAAAAAGACAAGTAGAGCACCAAGGTGAATTATGATGTAAGGGACACACCTAAACCACTCCACGCGGTCTTTTGAGTGGTCAGGCTTTTCAAAGGTCTCCGGCGGCGGGCAGACCCACTTAGATAAAGATGATATCATTAATTACGCAGCGTTGTCCAAGATCAGGGAGAGTTGTAAAGGACTCATCTTGGTTTTGCCACGTAATTCGATACCAACAAGTTTGTCGAGATTACGGAAATCTAGCTTGCCGTTGTTCATGACCACGGCACGAAGTTTACGCAGNCCCAGCGATTCAAGTTGGCGGACGCGTTCACCGGATACATCCAANGTCTCGGCTATATCGTCAAGTTTCATAGCTTCCTTATCCTTGGTAAGACCAAAACGCATACTTAACACTTTCCGNTCCCTGGGCTCTAAAAAACCCAGTGCTACACGGATGTCATCGGAGAGAGAACCGTCTTCACGGTAAGATTTTTGGGTGTCAGCTTCGTCTGACATCATGTCAATGAGGGAATGTTCAGAGTCATCTGAAAAAGGCTCGTCCAAAGACATGGTGCTGGAGGGTGCATGTTTGACTCTGCCTGAGAGGTTACGGGTGTCATCCAGTGCATCTTTTACNTCCTCATCNGTTGGTTCACGACCAAGAGAAATTTGTAATTCTGTGCGNAAGTTNTTNTCTTTTCTNTTACCTTGNGANACATCGTGCGGAATNGAAACCGCTTCGGCCATTTTGCTCACAAATCGCTGNATTCGCTGACGAATCCACCAAGCAGCATATGTGCTNAGTTTNATGCCCCTGGTGTGGTCAAACTTTTCAATGGCGATAACAAGACCATGAATGCCCTCTGCCATAACATCTTCCAATGGAACATTGACATTGCGAAACTTGAGTGCAATCGACGCGACCAGTCGAATATGTCTTTCGACCAATTCTTGCTTTGCAGATTCCGAGCCTTTCTGCAAATCATCAAATAATTGATCATATTCTTCCTTTGTTGGGGGAGTCATGCGTGAACGTTCAGTCATGAAACGACCGATAGAATCGNTCGAATCATTCATTTGCGTGTAGCTNTANGGTGCCATAACAATAAATACAACGAGGGTTTGAAGTTTTAAGATCATGCGAAATAAAAAAATATTCTTTCCAGGGAGTTTGCTTCATTTTTAGCGATTATATGAGCCTGAATAAAAATGTGTTAGAAGTTCGGCCGGAAGGACTGTACTGCCCGGCAGGAAATTTTTACATTGATCCGCGTGGTCGTGTTGAGCGGGCATTGGTCACGCATGCTCACAGTGACCATGCCCGGCCCGGGCATGGTCAATATCTTGTTTCGGAAAGTTGTCTGCCTCTCCTTAAATTAAGGTTGGGTCATGATATAAAAGGGGAAGGACTGCCTTATGGAAAAGTTCGTAAAATTGGGGATGCCAGGGTCTCATTCCATCCTGCCGGCCATATTCTGGGTTCTGCTCAGGTAAGAGTGGAAGTGGGTAGTCGTGTATGGGTTGTCAGTGGTGACTACAAACCACAACCGGATAAGAGTTGTGAAGCTTTCGAATTAGTGAAGTGCGATGTATTTGTGAGCGAGTGTACATTTGGGCTTCCCGTGTATCAATGGAAGGAAGAAGAAATCATTCATCAGGAAATCAATCAATGGTGGAGCGAAAATGCTGAGGCGGGCAGGCCGTCTCTGCTTTTCGCCTATTCCTTAGGTAAAGCACAGCGGGTTTTGCGGGGGCTTGATCNGTCAATTGGGCCGGTTTTCGCCCATGGGGCAGTGCATCCTTTTCTACCGGTCTATGAATCATCCGGGGTTAAATTTCCCGATGTTAAAAAACCAAAAGAAGGGTCGGGGGACTGGGCAGGTGCGATGATTGTGGCCCCACCAGCGGTGGAGGATGCGGGGTGGACAAGAAGGTTTAAGGGAGCAAAGCGTGGATTTGCTTCCGGATGGATGGCTGTTCGCGGTGCCCGCCGTCGGCGAAACTTGGACCGAGGGTTTGTTTTGTCTGATCATGCCGACTGGGGCGGCCTGCTTAATGTGATCAAAGGAACAGGTGCAGAGGTGGTCAAGCTAACCCATGGGGATGGTGAACCTCTGGTGCGTTACCTGAAAGAATGTAAAATCAATGCATCAATGCTCGAGGGTGTTCATCTAGTCAAGGAGGAGAATTAGGGGAGCAAGGTGAAAGAATTTTCCGAATTATTTCACGATCTCGATGGAATGACCAAGACGGGAGACCGGATTGCCCGGTTGGTTGCATATTTTAGGAAGACTTCGGTGGAGGATGCCGGTTGGGCATCCTGGTTTTTGGCAGGCAACCGAATCAAAGGAGCGGTGCGTACGGGTGAATTACGCAGGTGGGCTGCCTTGCGGGCAAGCCTCCCCCTTTGGTTGCTGGAGGAAAGTTATGAGCGGGTTGGCGACCTGGCAGAGACTCTTTCCTTACTGGTGCGCGGAAACGAAAATGCCCAGGCAATCAATCTTTCAACAGTGGTTGAAGAAGGACTGCTCCCCCTTGTTTCTGCCGATCCATTGGAAAAGCGGCAGATTTTACTGGGTATGTGGGATAGGCTTAGGCCAATGGATTTGTTGCCCTTTCATAAATTACTGACCGGGGGATTTCGTATTGGAGTATCCCGGGGGAACCTGTGCAAAGCACTGGCCGAAGTGGGAGGGGTAGACCCTCCGGTCATTGCCCAACGCATTTCCGGGGAGTGGGATCCAAGAACCAGGAGATTTAGCCAGATCGTGGGTGAGGATGGTCCCGATGATGCCTGGTGCCGACCCTTTCCATTCTGCCTGGCCAGTCCTTTACAGGAAAAACCAGAGACCTTGGGAAGGGTAGAGAATTGGTGGGCGGAATGGAAGTGGGATGGCATACGTTGCCAGTTTTTAAACGANCAAAACGGCGGGATGTTATGGACCCGGGGGGATGAGTCTGTGGGGGAGTCCTTCCCCGAATTGCTGGATGTAGCCCCGCACCTGCCATCCGGAATGGGCCTGGATGGAGAAATCCTTGCCTGGGGATTTGAGGGACTGCGTTCCTTTAATCGCTTACAAAAGAGACTGGGGCGTAAACATCCGGGCCCATCGGTTCAGAAAAAAGAACCAGTTTGTTTTATGGCTTATGATCTTATACGGATTGACGGGGAGGACATACGACCGATTCCCTTCATCAAACGCCGGGAAAGACTTGAGAGTTTACTGGGCGGATTGCCGGCCGGTTTTCCTCTACAAATTTCTACACGGGTCGAAGCCGTAAGCTGGGAGGAGTTAGCAGGTAAAAGGGAAGAATCAAGGGAGCGTGGAGTAGAGGGATTGATGCTCAAGCAAATCGATTCACCTTATTCATCGGGTAGGGTAAAGGGAGATTGGTATAAGTGGAAAGTGGATCCCTATGTTGCCGATATGGTGGTGGTCGGGGCTCAGCTTGGTCACGGTAAACGGGCAAATATTTATTCAGACTACACCTTAGCGGTATTGGATACCAGTGGTGAACTTGTGAGCGTGGCCAAGGCATATTCTGGGTTGTCGGATGAGGAGCTAAATGAAGTCGACCGGTATGTGCGCAAGAATATCACCGGAAAGTATGGACCCGTCCGAATGGTTCGTCCAGGCATTGTATTTGAGGTTGCTTTTGAGGGTGCACAGGCGTCGGGCAGGCATAAATCAGGGGTGGCTCTACGTTTTCCGAGGATTCAACGGTGGAGAAAAGATAAGGAACCGAAAGAAGTAGATACCCTGGAAGATCTGATCGGCTATGCCCGGATGGGAGGGCCTCAGCGGGGACACGGGCCTAGGACGGACGACGCAGGGAATCTGCTCCTTTTTTGATCTTAGCCAATTTTTCCTCAGATAAACGGGCAAGGTTACGCATCTGCATGCCCAAACGTTGGTTGCCGGCAAGGCGTTCGCGGTGGCGGTCGAGGAAGTCCCAGTAAAGAGTGGTAAATGGACAGGCATCCTCGCCGGTTGATTCTTTGGGCGAAAACCGGCAATTCTTGCAGTAATTACTCATTCTGTCGATGTAAGCACCAGTGGCAGAATAGGGCTTGGATGCCATGATTCCCCCATCCGCAAACTGGGACATTCCCACTACATTAGGAGTGGTCACCCAGTCGACAGCATCCACATAATTGGCAAGGAACCAGTCATTGATTTCTCCCGGCCTGACCCCGTGTAANAGTGAGTACAACCCAATAACCATAAGACGCTGGATGTGATGGCCGTATCCGGTTTTTAGTACCTGTTTGAGGCAGGAACGCATACAGGCCATCTCGGTATCCCCGGACCAGAAAAAGTCGGGCAATGAACGGTCTGCCTTAAGAAANTTCATCTCACGNTATTGAGGCATACGCAGTTGGTAAATGCCCCGGACATACTCGCGCCAACCCAGGATTTGCCGAATAAAGCCTTCCACGGCGGGGAGGGGGGCCCGGTCTTCAAGGTAGGCGTTTTCTGCGGCNTTGATGACCTTGCGTGGGTCGAGCAAATGGAGGTTTATCGGGGAGCCAAGCAGGGAGTGAAAAAGAGTGTATTCATCCGTCCACATAGCATCCTGAAAACGACCAAAGGTGGGCAGGCATTCTTCGATAAACTGATCGAGTGCATCTTCGGCCTGCTGCGGGGTGACCGGCCAGATGAATTGGCCCAGATCTCCCGGATGCTCAGGGAAGCGGTCGTTCACCAGATCGATCACTTTCTTGGTGATTGCATCGGGCTTGCACCCGCGGACCATGGGAGAGGGTGGCGGTCCTTTCTTTCCAAAGCTCTCGCGGTTGTCTTTGTCGAAATTCCATGCGCCCCCGACCGGGTCTTTTCCTTCGATAAGGATATCGTGCTTTCGGCGCATTTCCCGGTAGAAAAATTCCATACGCAGGGATTTCCTACCCTTGGCATGATCTTCAAATTCAGCCTGGGAGCAGAGAAAATGTTCGTCCTCCCGGACTTCCCAACTTGCTCCGAATTCCTCCACTGTGTTGCGGAGGCCATCCTCGACCCGGTAATCACCTGGTTTGACCACACTGACCAGACTAGGTTTAAGCGTTTGGAGATCCTGGCCAAGCAACTGGCAGAGGGAAGATTCATCATTGCCTAATTCATGGTAAAGCAAGGGAATCTTTTTCTTTTGCAGGTGATTGCGAAAGTGACGCATGGCCGCAAGAAAGCAAACGATACGGTGCTTGTTTGACCGTATATGGATGGACTCCTCACTCGCTTCAGCCATCCAGAAAAGGTCTGTTTGGGGATCGAAGTCAACGGGCAAAAACCGCTTATAGTCCAGTTGGTCTCCAAGCACCAAAAAGAGGCGGTTGCAAGAAGATGGAATACTGACCATGGCTAAAGTTAAACCTGCTTAAGCGTGGCAAGGGCAGCAAGGGCACGGGCTCTTGCTTCGGAGTGATCCACGCAGGGTCCTGGGTAATTGCCGCCCAAATCGACCTCGCTGGCAGATAAAANAGACGAGGGAGCAGTCCAGGGACTAAACACAAATTTTTTGGGTACTTTTTCCAGTTCCGGAATCCATCGCCTGGCATACTCACCACGGGNATCAAATTTATCTCCCTGAGTTATCGGGTTGAAAATACGAAAATAGGGAGCGGCATCCGCCCCGCATCCCGCAGCCCATTGCCAGCCTTGAGTATTGCTGGCGAGGTCGGCATCGACCAATGTATCCCAAAACCACCGGGCACCTTCCTGCCATGGAAGGAGCAGGTGTTTGACCAGAAATGAGGCCACAATCATGCGTACCCGATTGTGCATCCATCCGGTCTCATAGAGTTGTCGCATGCCTGCATCGACCATCGGGTATCCTGTCTTGCCAAATTGCCAGCGTTTCAAATTATCCGGNTCATCTAGCCAGGGAAANTTTGCATATTTGGGACGGAGTGGTTGGTCGGGNATATTGGGAAAATGATAGAGCAAATGGTAGGAAAACTCACGCCATCCAATCTCCACCAGAAATTTATTTTCCCCGCGGTGACCACCCTCATTTTCTGCCTGTAGGACAGCTTGGCAGATCTGGCGTGGGCTTATCTGCCCCCAAGCGAGATAAGGGGATAGACGGGAGGTTCCATTAACCGATGGATGATTCCGTCTGGTCGCGTAGGACAGAGTGACCTCCGCGACCGTTCGTTCAATTTGTTGATGTGCTGCGGCTTCGGATACTTCCCAATGGTTGCCAAGTTTCTGGTGCCATGGATGCTCGGGGAGCAGACCGAGTTCCGCAAGAGTGGATGGGGATGAAAGATTTGGTGTAAACCTAAGTTTGTGTGGATCGTAGGATGACGGCTCACGGTAAATGATAGGGCGCGATTTTCTCCAGTAAGGAGTGAAGACCTGGAAGGGTTTGCCCGTGCCATTCTTGGTCTCCCATGGTTCCTGAAGCAGGGAGGAGTTGAAAGACTCGGTGGCGATACCATGGATGTCGCAGGCTTCTTCCACNGCTTCCTGTGTGGTAATACCTGCCGGGGCATAAGCCCGGCCGTAAAAAAGGTGGGTTGCCTGATAATCACGGGCAATCNTGGGCAGTTGTTCGGCTGGAATCCCACGAACAAGTAGTAGGTTTCCACCAAGCAGTCTGATGGATGATTGCAAACTNTCCAATGAATGGTGCAACCACCAACGGGATGCCGCACCCGGTGACCAGGCACCACCTTCNTNCCTGTCCCAAATAAATACGGGTATAATTTCCATGCCACCCTGCAGGGCAGCATCGAGGGCCGGATGATCAGACAATCTTAGGTCTTTACGGAACCAGACGATTGCCCGTTTGCGGGAGGAGGAGGAGTCGGCGATCATCAAGAAATTTTGGCACGGGACATCCCGCCGTCAACCTTGAGAATTTGTCCGGTCATCGAAATTGCTGCTGGTGAATGCAAGTACAAAGCGGTAGCGGCAATCTCCTCCACTGCAGGTAATTTCTTCAGGGGATGTCTGCCCTCAATCATGGGGATCATCTTCTCTCCGCCCACCATTGCCAGTCCCATCTCGGTGGGTGTGAGGGTGGGGGCGATTACATTCACCCGTACCTTGGGAGCCAATTCGGCAGCCAGGGCAATGGCAAATCCTTCCAATCCGGACTTGGCCGCGGAAATGGCACAATGATTGGGCAATCCGGTGCGGGCGGCCACCGAGGAAAAGAGAACCACGGAACCGGAGAGCCTGGGTAACAGTGCCTGGATCAAGGTGAAGGCATCGAGTACACTGGTTTTATATGCTTCCAGCATTTGCTCGGAGCGTAGACGTTTAAGCGGGCCAAGCACCACCTTGCCTGCACAGAAGGTGAGGGAATCAATCTGCTCGGGCAATTGATCTATGTAGGAAGAAGAATTGGTGATATCCCCAGTTATCCAGTTACAATTTGCGGGTGCTGACTCCGGCGGGGTGCGTGAAAGGGCATAAACTTCATGCCCTGCACCAATGGATTGGTCGACCAATGAGCGACCTATTCCCCGGGATGCACCGGCAATTAAATGTTTAATGGGTGTGGACTGACTACTTGTTTCCATTCAAATAAAACGATTGTTTGATTCTTTTGGATCATCTTTTTATCTGATCTGCTTGCCCTTTTTGAATACCGTTACATATTTCAAGTTGGATATGACCAACCAGGGAGGAAAAAGGGAAGGGGCAGGGCGTCCCAAGGGGAGCAACCAGTATGGTGAGTGCACCAAGCCGGTGCGTCTGCCGGTCAGTCAGATCGAGCGGGTGCTTCGTTTTGTGCGGGATCGTGAGCATGCTCTTCCCCTCTATTCCTGCGGTGTATCTGCAGGATTTCCCTCCCCTGCGGATGATTATGCCGAGGGAGCTCTGGATTTGAATGCCCATCTCATCCGTGAGCCAGCGGCTACTTTTTTTGCCCGTGCCCGGGGGGATTCGATGATCGGTGCGGGAATACATGATGGTGATTTGCTTGTGGTTGACCGGAGTCTGCCAGCAGAGGATGGCAAAGTGGTGGTGGTATCGATTAATGGAGAGCTAACGGTGAAAAGAATGCGCCGGGAAAAAGGCATTAGCTGGTTAGTCCCCGAAAACCCCGACTATCCCCCCATACAATTTCAGGAACAGGATGATGCTCATCTTTGGGGAGTGGTCACGAATGTGATCCATTCCTTATGATTGCCCTGGCTGACTGCAATAATTTTTATGTCTCCTGCGAACGGGTATTCCGTCCCTATTTGCATGACCGTCCGGTCATTGTTCTGTCCAACAACGATGGATGTGCGGTTGCCCGATCCAATGAGGCAAAGGCTCTGGGCGTGCCCATGGGCGCCCCCTATCACCAGATTCGTTATCTTTGTGAGCGCAATGGGGTGGAGGTGTTTTCCTCAAATTATGAATTGTATGGAGATATGTCCGGCCGTGTGGTCTCAGTACTCCGCCGATTTGCTGCGGAACTGGAAGTCTATTCGATCGATGAATCCTTTCTCAATTTTTCTGGCCTGGTTGATCCGCTTGAACTTGCTGTGCAGATGCGACGGACGGTCGGCCAATGGACTGGCATTCCAATTTCCGTGGGACTGGGCCCGACCAAGACATTGGCGAAACTCGCCAACCGTCTGGCCAAAAAATCAGGCAGTGGATGTATGCAGGTTAATGCGGGAGAGGATGATATTCTTGGCCGCGTAGCGATTGAGGATGTCTGGGGAGTGGGTCGCCGGTTGGCGGTCCGTCTTCGTCGGGTGGGGGCACTGGATGCCCGTGGCTTTATTCATCTCCCTCCTTCCGTAGTCCGGTCGATTGGTGGGGTCACTTTGGAGCGTACCTGGCGGGAACTTCATGGCACACCCTGTCTTGATATGGAAGAGGTTGCCCCTGCCCGCAAAAACACCTGCTGCTCACGATCGTTTGGTAAACCACTGACTGAGTTGGTGGAACTGGAGGAAGCAGTGGCCAACTATGCCGTGCGTGCCATCCGCAAGGTTCGCTCGGAGGGTTCTCTGGCCTGTGGTATTCAGGTATTTGTTATGACCAACCGTTTCCGGGAGGACCAGTCCCAGTATTCCAATGCCCGGGCACTGGCTTTGGATGAACCGACTGATAACCCTATCCGGGTAATCCGCCGGGCGAAGGAATTATTGCGGGCAATTTTCCGCCCGGGATATTTTTACAAAAAAGCCGGGGTCATTCTGCTCGATCTGGTGTCGTCCCACTCCCGCCAGGGTTTATTGTTTGAAGAATTTGGGGATGACCGAACCCGAGGTTTTGTCGATGCGGTGGAGGAAGTGGCCGCCCGCTACGGTCCAAGTGGTGGATTCTGGGCAGCTCAGGGAATTGATAAATCCTGGAGTATGCGCCGGGAAATGCGCACTCCCCGATACACCACCAACTGGTCGGAGATACCTGAGGTTGGAAATGCCAAAAGGTAAATTATTTTGCCCAGTCAAAGCAGGCGATTTGCTCGCCATTGCGGGCAAAAAGATATCCATTAACCAGGGCTGGTCCATTCCAGCAACGGACATTACTGAGCAATTTTCCGGAGTAAATTTCCTCAAATGAATCGGGTTTTGCTTCCACCACTGTAAGTTCACCAGTATTGCCGAGCAGAACAAGTTTGTCCTCAGCGAGGAGGATGCGTCCATATCCATACTTTTTACCCCTCCAGTTGAGGTCTCCACTGTTTGCGTCTAAGCAAACAAGCAAGTTTTCGCTGTATCCATAGATCGATCCATCGTGCAAAATAGCATTGGAAAACTTGGTCTTTAAATGTTTTGATTTCCAGATGGTAGACAAATTGTAGCCCGTACCATCTTTGCGGATTTGCAAGCATTCGGCACCCTTGCCATATCCCGCGGAAAGAAGAAAAGTATCGTCTGCTAAGGTCAGGGGTTGAGCAATCTGGGCATTGTTAAGGAAAATCTTCCAGGGATGTTTCCACTTGGTTTTACCATTCATCGGATCCAATCCGAGAATACTTCCCTCTACTGCCACAATAAGATGTTTTTCGCCAAGTAAGGGCAGGATTGCGGGAGAAAGATAGGTTCCACGTTCTGAAGGTTCCCCACGCCAGAGAAGTTTTCCAGTCTTTATATCGTAAGCTTGAGCCGCCCCGGTATCTCCCCCAAGGGACACAATAATTTGATCATTCCAAACCAAGGGAGAGCAGGAAATTCCCCATTCGGGAAAGTGATGATCATCGGGCAGAGTGGAAACCTTCCAGCGTTTTTCACCAGTCTTGTGATCGAGATTTGCCAGGGTGCCGTTGGAAAAAAGAATGATTAATTGATCTCCGTGCAGGGTGGGTGTGGAGCGAGGGCCTGGCCCGCTCATCATATCGTCCCATCTGGTTTTTTCGCTATACTTCCAAGAAATCTTCCCATTCTCGATGTTTCTGGCGGTAAGAGTTTCTTCATCCCCAATCTGTTCAAGAGTATAAAGCAGGGATCCTGATGTAATGATGGAGGAATGACTTACACCGCATGCATCTTCCCATACCACCGAGGGTGCATCTTTCCATTTGAATTTGGCCCCCTGGTCCGGTGCATGGCCGTCCCGATCAGGACCACGGAATTGAGGCCATTCAAAATTGCCCGCTCTCCATTTTTGGGGATTCGGTATACTGGCTTGTAACTGTTTTGGATTGGACTCCTTTAGGCCAATGTGCGGTACCATCCCACCGCGCCATTCCATATGTACACACCCAGTGAGCAAAAGAAAGATGACGAACCGCCAATGCTTAAGGTTGGCCATCCTCAGAATTGGTAGCACGTAACGATTATCCGTTTAAAGCGGATTCGATTGCCTTGATTAATTTTTTGGAGGTCGGTGAAGTCATGCTACCAAAACGGTCGATAGGTTTACCATCCTTACCAATCAAAATCTTGGTGAAATTCCATTTAACATTGCCTTTAAGGGGACCGCTTTCACCGATGATGGATTCATAGAGGGGGTGCCGGTTGGCCCCGTTTACTTCAATCTTCGAAAACATGGGAAAAGTCACACCAAACTTGGTTGAACAAAATTCTTTAATTTCAGACTCCGATCCGGGTTCCTGACCGCCAAACTGATTGCAGGGGAATCCACAAACCACAAGGCCTTTGTCCTTGTAAGATTGATAAAGTTCTTCGAGGCCCTTGTATTGCCTGGTAAATCCGCACCTGGATGCCACATTGACAAGGAGCAATACCTTGCCTTTGTGGGCGGAGAGGCTGGTTTTTTCTCCATCAATGTCGAGAAGTTCGTGATCGTAAACAGTGGCCGCAGATAAAGTGCTCATAATGGATGCAAGAATAAGGGGGATGAATTTCATAGAATTAATTGGATGGTTTGCTTGGT
Source organism: Opitutia bacterium (assembly GCA_002686835.1). Lineage (GTDB taxonomy): Bacteria > Verrucomicrobiota > Verrucomicrobiia > Opitutales > Seribacteraceae > Chordibacter. Next base: position 58,498 of record NYYP01000015.1, read on the forward strand.
GAAGATTTTTTGGTGGTTAGGTGGATAGGCAGATGTACTTCCGAGCGTTTTAAAAACCAAGGAATAAAAGGACCGTCCCAGTACACTGCATAAGCTGGGCCTGCTTGTTCGTAGTTAGGATTGTTTCCTAACCAGTTCAGTAACTTTCTCTGGTATTTCTCAAAATTTTCCGCACTGTACCCCCCCCGAACTCCAATGGCCACCACCGTCATGGGTTTTAGATCGCGAACGGTAACCGTGTTGGTGTTGGGTCGTGGTTTCTGTAAATCATTCTCCCCCACAAAGAAGCGCATTTTACCAGGCTCAATATCCGCTTCCACAGGAGTGGTCATAGCGAGATCATGTTTGGAAATATACCCGAATAATTTTCGAAACAATCCATTGTTTTCCTCAAAATAATGATCATCACTGACTGCTTCCAAGGCAGTGCGGGCAGGAAGTTTGAGTATCTTTATTTCCCCGACCGGTGTTTTTTCATGCATGGATTCGTAGGCCATTACCAACGGTGTAGTGACAGAAAGGAAGAGAGGTACAAAAATAAAAATTCGCACACTTTATAAATCGCAGGTGAAGCGAATTTGGATCAATCACAAAAAATAAGATTTCTTATTTTATGATACGGAAGGTCAGGTTGATCCTTGGATCGGTTGGTTTGGATGTGCGTGGGATTTCATGCATCCAATGATGCTGGGTAGTTCCTTTCATTAGTAGAAAACTTCCATGATTGAGCATGATTTCATATTTCAAACCATTGGTTTTGTATTGCCTGTGCCGCATTTTGAATTTTCTTTCTGCTCCTAGACTGATCGATCCAATTACTGGGTTTTGGCCAAGCTCCTTCTCATCATCGCTGTGCCAGGCGACGCGGTCTTTTCCATCCCTGTAATAATTAATTAATACAGAATTGAAGTTCACTTTGGCGATCGGTTCAATTGCCCTCTTTATTTGGATTAAATTTTGGGTCCAGGGTTTCGGGTTCATATGAATCCCTGAGTAGGAGTATGACTTCCCGGGGTCCCCGTACCAAGCCTCCAGTCGTGGGACCAAGCTTTCCTTGCCATAAAACCTGATCGTATTTTGGGTCCATTCTATCTCTTGCTTGAGGGAAGCTAATAAAATATCCGCTTGGTTGGATTCCAAGAGTTGCGGATAAAAGAAAAGTTCGGCATCGGGGAGTTTGATCTCTCCTGGTTGTTCCAAAATTAGAGAATCTTGCATGATCAGAAAGGAGTAAGCCGGAAAAAAAAGAAGGTAGTGTCTTTATCGCAGATCAGTTCGATCGATTGGTCTAAATACTCGATCGCCAGTCCGTCCGCTTTTTCGAGTATAGTTTCCCCTACTGTAACCGAGCCCGAGACCACCTGTATCCACGCATGAGGGAGAGAATTGTCAGGATCACAGTTAAAGGATTTTCCTTCGGTCGCCTTGCCAAGCCAGAACTGGGCATTTTGACGAATGGAAGATGATCCATCCTTTCCATCCCCGGAGAACAGAAGGGTCATATGATTGGGGTTTTCGAAATCAGTTAGTTTTTTTTCTGCATACAGTGGGCTTCCACCTAATTGATTGGGAAGCATCCAGATTTGATAAAGCTCGGTCTGATTTTCTGCAGATGTGTTAAATTCACTGTGGGTCACACCGGATCCAGCACTCATATATTGGAGGTCGCCCGGTTTGATGACTGACCCATTTCCCATACTGTCCCGATGTTCCAGTTCACCTGAAATAACATAGGTGAAAATTTCAGCATCTTTGTGGGGGTGGGTGGGGAATCCGCCCCTGGGTTCAATGATATCGTTATTCATCACAATAAGTGAATAAAAACCAGACCAATTGGGGTCTTGGTAGTTGGCAAAAGAGAAAGTATAATTGGCATGCAACCAACCATGCTTGGCAGTACCCCGGTCTTTTGCTTTGCGGATACGGAAGTTCATCCTACCATTCTAAAGCGAGAGGCCTAAGAGCCAAGGATTGCCGAAATTTTATCGAAATTATTACTGGTTTGATAAAAGCAGCGATAGTTTTTCTGCCTCTGCGTCCACATGCATGCGGACTGCTTCAAGAGCTGAATTATATTCTTCCTCGTCAATTTTAAGCCTGCGAAAAAATCCACTGGGAAGATCTTCAACCTGTCCGGAACCACTATTTCCAAAACGCAATTTTTTGACCATATGGTTTGCGAGAATAACCAGGTCTATAATTTTGTGAATTTTTGGATCCTCAATCTCCGAACGGGAGTCTTTACTCAGTGTATGGTGCCAGCGATTGACTTTTTCAATGATGGGAGGAATTCCCCATTTTTTAACAATCATTGAACCCAAAACATCGTGCTGTACATACCCAAGTGCCTTTTCGGCAAACCAAACAGAAGAATCATTATTCTGTGCAAATTTTACTTCACGAAGGAATTTTTTGTGCATAAATTTTATTTTGGCCACCTTTCCTAAATCGTGCAGAAGCCCACAGGCATAAGCATGATCTGAATACTCGCAATGATATCTGTCTGCCAGGAACTGAGCAGCCAATGCCACCCCGCAACTGTGAAGCCATAAACCTTCCAGTTTAAATTTAACTTCAATTTTTTCACAGGTGTATGCGTCGAGCACAGAGACATTTAGTAAGAGTTGCCTTACTTTTTCACTTCCGATTGTCAGTACAGCATCATTTACATCCACGATTCTTTTTTCTCTGCCCTGGCGATACTTCAAAGAGTTGGCAATTTTAAGAATTTTGGAAAAAACGGATTGATCGTGGGAAATCAGATCGCAAATGACAAAGTTTGCAGATTCGGGATCAGATACGACATGCAGCATGTTGTTTACCAAAAGTGGAATACTGGGTAATTCACCTGCCAGTTGATTGACCACCTCAAGGTAGTTTTCTTCAAGATCCAATGCCATCGTATTATTCTAAAAATGCCTATTTAAAATCAATCGTTAGGGGAACCTTGCTCCCTTTACAATTTCGAAATAGGTATAAGATCGATCGATGAGTAAATCATACCAAATATTTTGAAACGTGGACATACTGGTCATAGGTGCCGGTGTTTCCGGTTGTTCATGTGCTCATAAATTAGTGCAGGCAGGCCATCGAGTTACCTTGGTGGAGAAAGGCAGAGGTGTTGGCGGGCGGATGGCGACCCGGCGAATGGATGGTGCCCGAATTGACCATGGTGCCCAGTTTTTTACGGTCCGTGATCATAGGTTGCAGGAGTTAAATGAGCAGTGGATCAAAGAGGGACGGGTATCGGATTGGTATGACCGTGTCCCCGAAAGACCGGATATTCCAGCCGGCATGAGATACCGTGGGAAGTTGGGTATGACTGATCCGGCCAAGTCATTAAGCCAAAATTGTACCTTGGGTCTCAATTTTTTTGTGGAAAAAATAGAAAAGACAAAAACATGGAAAGTTTTTGAACGCTCTGGAGAGGGGAGGGTTTTTGAAGCTGATCATTTGGTCATCACCATGCCTTCGGTTCAGATGCTTGAATTGTTTGACCGCAGTGGGATTGATTTAGGTCTTGATGTAATGAATCGGCTTGGTGCAATTCGTCATACCCGTTGCCTTGCCTTATTGGGTATACTCGACCGACCCTCCAGGCTTGTAGGTCCTGGTGCAATCACTCATCCGACAGAACATATTGACTGGCTATCCGATAACCAAGTCAAAGGAATTTCGCAAAAGCCTGCAATCACTCTGCATGCTTCAGCAAGGTTTTCTCAAAAGTACTGGGCTGTACCTGCTGAGGAATGGGCGGATCAATTATTGGGCCCGGCAGAGGATTTGCTTGGTACCAATGTCAGCAAATGGGTTTCTCATCGATGGGGTTTTGCCAAGCCAGTGGTGACTTTTGGAGAATCTCACCATAATATTCCAGAGCTGTCGTTAACTCTGGCGGGTGATGGATTTGGGGGAGAGCGGGTCGAAGGGGCTGCTATCTCGGGAATCGAAGCAGCAGACTCAATATTGGGAAGGGTAGTATCCTAGAAGCGGTAGCGGTATCCAATTTCGAAGCTGGGAGCACTTTCCAAGTCACTCTCTACTTCCAACCCATTGGTGTATTGCAATGAAACCTCCCTGCCTAATTCGGCACCGGCGGACACAAAAATCCCATGTTTTTCCCATGGGTTCCATTGCAGGGTTGTGTACAAGCGATAAGCCGTCATCGCAAACTCAGGGTCGTTATTCCCTCCATATTGGCCTTCTGTTTTCCAACGATTGCCCGAAAATTGACCGCCAACAATCCAGTCGATTGAGTCTGATAGGCTGTATCGGTAACGAATGATCGGGCCCGCAAATACGAGGTCAGTACGATCGGATGGTTCCCACATGAAACCAATTGCAGGAAGAAACATATCGTCATCAAACCCAGTTGAATAAAAAGCCCCAAATATCCATTGGAATGTTTCACTTTGTTGCCACCTCACACCTCCCAGGGCCATGTAATTCATCGAATCACTCCCAGATGCATCGAAATCACCGGCGATGCCGGGTACGAAGAGAGCGATACCCTTGAGTGTTTCCGAATAGTCCTTGCTGAGGAAAAGGGCGAGTTCGAGTGAGTGCAATTGATCCTCGTTGAGGAAGCTGGTGTCCGATATATCGATGTCCATGCTTTGGTAGCGCAAACCTGCCCCAAATGACCAGTCCCCGCCATCATGGTAATACAATGGGGTCATCAATTCGAGCTGACTTCCTCCAATCTCTACATTGGTTCCCTCCACCTTACGATCAGGCGAACATCCATAGGATATTTTAATCGCGGCAGAATCAGAAATGAAATCCTGGCCGAGTAGGAAAATGGGGTAAATAAGGGCGAGAATTAAATTAATATTTTTCATTTTCTAAATTAAAATTATTCATAAAAATTTAGGCAGTCAAGTAGGTTGCTAAAGCAAAAATATGCACTAGGAATTATACTATGTATCAATTGTTTCAAAAACAAATTCTTCCCCTGAAGCGGGAAAAACTTTGGGACTTTGTATCTGTTCCGCAAAATCTCAACAAAATTACCCCGCCTGACCTTGCTTTCAAAATAAAGGGCACCCCACCCGAGGCAGCTTATCCTGGTTTATTGCTGGAATATGAGGTCAAGGTACCCTTGCTGGGATGGACACCTTGGCTGACCGAAATTAAATATGTAAACGAAGGTTATTCATTCATGGATGAACAGAGGGTAGGACCTTACAAATTGTGGATGCATACCCATCGCCTGGAGGAAACTGACGGCGGTACGCTCATGACGGACGAAATAATTTATCAAATACCTTATGGAATTTTTGGGTCGATTGCTCACTTCCTTTTTGTTCGCCGGACATTGGAAAGAATTTTTCGTTACCGTCGGGAAAAATTGGATGAACTGTTTCCTGTGACCTGAGACTTTCCGGGAAATAGTCATTCCAAACTGTGGCAATTTCATTTCTGCATAAATTTATGTCCCAACGATGGGAGGATCTGGTTATGGCTCATTATGCCGAAGATCCAAAAGTGATTGAATCCAGTCTTCCTGATGACTTGCTTGTTGATACCTTTGAGGGGCGTGCGTGGTTTAGCGTGGTTGCCTTTCGTTTAACCAACCTGAGAATTCAACCCTTTACCTTTTTGCCTTGGCAGGATTTTTGGGAAATCAATTTGCGTACTTATGTTCTGGATAAGGCAGGGAATCGCGGTGTGTGGTTTTATTCCCTGGATTCCTCTGATCTGTTTGGGGTATTTGGAGCTCGTTTGCTCTATGGCCTTCGTTACAACTTTGCCCGTATTTACCGGACAGGTCATGGATCTGATCAAAAATTGATCTACCATGGGCAACGGGGTAACATTGCCCGCTCCAAAATCGAGGCAGAATGGAAGGGGGCAGAGTTAGTAAGCGGGCCGCCCGGTTCGTTGGATCATTTCCTTTTGGAGCGCTACCGGTTTTGGGTGCGTAGAAGATTGGCCAGATCTTCTTCCTCAGCTTTCGTTCGTCACATTCCCTACAATGCATGCAGACTCAGGAAAGTTGGCTATGAGGGCGAGTTGTTTTCCAGTCAGGGTTTTGCTGAGCCCAGAAATGAGCCGGTTTTAGGGCACTATTGCCCAGGTTTTTCGGTTGAGGCCACCGCACCAGAGTGGGTATTTTCAATCTCCGGCCAGGCAAACCACAGGTAAGAATGATTTTCAACCCTTTGTTTGCCAAAGAAGGAAGCATCGGAAAGTTCTCCCATGGAATGATGGGGAAACCCCCGTCTCATTGATCCTTCCAGGAGAGTCCATAAGCAGGCGTCCTTGGAAAGAGATGGGGGCAAGTTTGTAAGATGAGAAGATGGAAGAATGTCAAGCTCGCCATCCAAATCGCTTTTCACTTCTGCATGCGCTATAGCCAAAACACATCCGGGTACTGCATCCTTAATTAATTCAAGTTTGAAACCCCCATTGCTTGAGCGCGATGAGATAAGATTTGCCAGACAGTAAAGGTTGGAGTCGTACTCAGCAAACTCCACACATCGTTCACTAATTGGACCCTCGAAGAAATTTCCACAGCTTGCCAAACCTTGGGAGTTGAAATACGAGTGTCGGGCACCCGTCCATTTTTGGTGAAGGAGGTGAGTTCCATGCAAACGGATAAGTTCGTCTTCAGCAAGACGCTGCGGGTCGAGGTCCCGAAAAGATGCACGCATGATTTTAAGCTGGTCGCGACAAAGGTAAAAAATTCTTCTGATTTCGCTGAGGTTAGTTTTTCCAGACCTTGCGACATCGATGAAGTGAGCTAGCGATGGGAGGGAAGCTAGCAATGAACGCTGGAGAGAGTGAGCCACCTGGTCTTCGGTTGGCGAAAGCGGGTCGGACCATTTTGCCAGTTGTTCCTTAATCGATAGGTTTTGAATGGCATATTTTTGCAAGGCGGAAAAATCACCAAATGCAGCAGAGGATTCACCGTTTACCAAGGGCAGTATTCCAAGCAATTGCTCATAAGTCCGGAGTATCACATCTTTATCTTTTCCATCTCTAATTTCAGAGATGTCGACCGTTCCTTCACCACCAAGATAGCGAGCGTTGGGTTTCGAATAGTTCTCGCGTAGTTTTGCAATGGCTTTTGATTCAATGAACTGGGAAAGGTCTGTTGGTTCTTCAACCAGCATAAGTGTTCGGGATCTAAGATCTGAATCGGGTGCCGAAGGGTTAGACAGAAGTGCTAGGGTCGACCAATCATCGCTAATTTCAGCGACCATTTTTTGGGTTGCTGTATCTGAGGCTAAAAGTACTTCAAAGGATGCTTTCTCATCATCTGAGAGGAATCCCATAAGGTAATCTGTGGCTTTTTGTCGGGTGGCTTCCAAAACTTAAATCACTCCTTTTATATGGGTTTGAATAGAGCTTCGCAAACCAGGAACTGTTGTTTTCTTGGTCCGCATATAAATTATCGGTTTTGACGCGGTCATGGCCTGAGACTGGACAATGCCCTCCTTAGCTTTTCCATCCCCAAGCGTATGCGTGATTTAACAGTCCCCAAGGATAATTTCAACTGGTCAGAAATTTCTTGGTGATTCAATCCTTTAAAATAGGCTAGTTCAAGTACTTCCCGTTGGTCTTGGGGTAACTGCTTAAAGGCTTCCTTTATGCTGGAGCGCTCGTCAGCACGGACTGCATGCTCCGCTCCATCCTCAGAGCTATGATCCTGCCGGTTGCTTAACGCTTCGATTGGTTCTCCATGAACGACCTTGCGTTTGCGCGAACGTAAGCGATCAATGCTTCGGTTCCTGGTAATGACCAGTAACCAACTACTGAATTTGCCTTTAACCGGTGAATAAGCCTTTGGGTTTTTCCATACATAGGCAAACACATCCTGGGTTACCTCTTCTGCTTCCCAACGGTCTCCCAGTACTTCAAGAGCAAGGGAAAACATTGCACCTGCAAAACCGTCATACAGATCTGCAAGCGAATCCGGTTTGCGATCGCGTATTCTTTCCCAGTGTGTAGTTTCTATTGGTGACATCAGACAGGCCCTTTATCCCTCTCCAAGAACTGGGCTTTTGTCGAGAATAAGCGAAGCCGTATCGCTTTATTTGTTCTTTGCTTTAAGCAAATTCTATAACCTGGGCTGCAAAAGACTGACTAGGTTGAGTCCTTAATTGCATGGGTTTCCAGGTCGGTAAGTTTGATCACTTCGAGGGCAGATTGCTCACAAGCTTCGAGTTTAACCCTCGGAGCCATGCCTGCTTCGAAAGCTTCTTGCCAACGCTCGGCACATAAACACCAATAATCTCCCTCCTTTAAACCGGGAAAATTGTATTCGGGTACAGGTGTGCTTAGGTCATTTCCCATTTGCTTGCTGAATATAAGAAATTCATCCGTCATCAGGGCACATATTACATGCCTACCATGATCATTTGGGTCCGTTTTGCAGGATCCGTTACGGTACCATCCGGTGTTATTTTCCAAACAGCATGGAATTAGGGGTTTACCGAGAACATTTAGAGGTTCGTTTGCTTTGAGAGGTGCGATCATCAGTCTGTATGGTTTGTTTAAAATTTAGTATGTTGCTGAGCTTGCTTCCGCTGCTTGAGATAAATATGGCAAGCCGAGTGATTCTTTGCACTCATTCAAAATTGATTGGGTTGACGAAGTGCCAATCCGGGTGGCTCCAATTTCCCTCATCCTCAGTAGAGTGCTCAGATCTCTAACCGCACCCGCAGCTTTAACCTGCGTTCCATTCTGGCAGGCATTGACCATCAGCTTAACATCTTCCTCAGTTGCTCCGAGGGAGGAGAATGATCCATCCGCTTGGCGAGCATAGCCAAATCCGGTCGAGGTTTTGACCCAGTCAGCACCCGCATTTTCACAAATTTGGCAGAGTTTTTTCTTTAAATCATTACCATCTAATCCGGCACCTCCTTTGGCGAGGAAATCGTTTTCAAAAATCACTTTTAGCTTTGCATTGCTGGAATGTGTTTTTTCGCAAACGGCCAGGATATCGTCTTCAATATATTTCCAGTCACCACTGATTGCTCTGCCAGTATTCAGAACCATGTCCACCTCGCTTGCACCATCCTCGCATGCTCTTTGGGTTTCCAATACTTTGATCTCAGTAAGATTTACCCCATGAGGAAATCCGATCACTGTGCATATTTTAGTTTTCGAGCCGTTTAAAAGTTGTGCTGCCTGTTTTACATCAGATGGTTTCACACAGACTGTGGCAGTTTCATAGCAGTCTGCCAGTTGGCACCCTTTAAATAATTCTTTTTCAGTTAGGGTGGGGTGGAGCAGGGCATGGTCAATCATGCCTGCTACATCTTCGTAAGTAAATTCTTGCATTATCTCTTATTGGAATCTGCATTGCTCCATCCTACGCAGCAAGTCCGGATTGTTTAGTACGCAGATTTTATGGATATTGAAGTGTGGTAAAATTTATTAAATAGTTGTGAAATCTATTCTATGGCAGGACACAAAATTTCTAAAATATTTTTTGGTGCTGGAGAACGACTGACCGCCAGATGGTTGCTCATTTCTTGGATTGGCGGATTTCTAGGCATTTTCATGATCGAACGAATAGGCAAATTGGTCGATTTGGGCGGTGAGGTAACCCTCTTCCTGATTGGCTCATTTGGTGCGTCTGCAGTGCTGGCCTATGGGGCACCGCAGGTTCCCTTTTCCCAGCCTCGTAATATTATTGGTGGTCATATTGTCTCGGCATTGGTTGGGGTATCCGTCTTTTTACTTTTGGGAGAACAATCGATCTTTTCCTGTCCACTTGCGGTCTCACTTGCAATTCTTGCAATGCAAACAACAGGCACGGTCCATCCTCCAGGTGGGGCAACTGCTCTAATTTCGGTAATTGGAGGAAGTTCTGTGCATCAGTTAGGATATTGGTATGTATTTTGCCCGGTTGCGGTTGGGGCAGTTATTATGGTCGCAGTTGCATGGATGGTAAATAACCTCAGTGGGGACCCAAAGCGCAAATATCCAACTTCTTCCTGATTTGAGATTTGCCCAAATACTGAACCTTTGAAAATATAAGGGTTAAATCTTTCTTTGCCGGGATAGCTCAGTTGGTAGAGCAACGCATTCGTAATGCGTGGGTCGTCGGTTCGAATCCGATTCTCGGCTCTCTTTACATCCAAATAATACCTGCTTGCGATTAAGAAGAGAGACCTTTATTCGGTTGATGTATGCACATGATTTATGCCCCTTTTCTCATGGGACTAGTTATACTCTTAACGGCTTGTGAAGAAGATGAACCAATTTTAAGTGATAATGCCGCTGGAGAATCTGCTATTAGTCGAAGGGAGAAAATACAGCAACTGGAAGCAGATCTGGAAGTGGCAAAGTGGGAAAACATTCGGCTGAGCCTGAAGATTCGCAAAGTAGATGGATCTTCATTAGTTCGGGATAAAAAAACAAATCTTTGGCACTATGATGTGGAGCGGACACCCTTTACCGGGCGGGCGGTTGAGGAATATGAAAATGGTTCTCCTCGTGCTGAGGCGCATTTTCTGGAGGGATACAAGGATGGAATGGAAAGATCCTGGTATCCTAATGGTCAGCTTAAGGAGGAGGGGCAGTGGTTTAACAACCAGGCTAACGGATTGATGCGTATATGGGATGAAGATGGACAGTTATCCAAAGCGGTAAGATATAAAAACGGGGACTTAATCGAGGTTTTGCGACAATAAAGGACCAAACTATCTACTGAAGTTCAAACCGCGGGGAAGCGGGACTTCCCCCAACCATTCTGGCCGTTCGCAAAATACTTCGCCCCAAGGAGTACTGATAATGTCTTTGACCAAAATTTGGTATGCCTTTTCTGGTTGTCCAAAAGAGAAGGTAAGCAAAATATCGGTTCGTTGGTTTGGTTTGTCAGAATCATCAAAATCTTTGATCAATATTGGGCCGCCTGCACCTCGTTCATCGGGACAGAAATAATACAAACGATCAGGAAAGGGAGTGTCAAATCGTAGCAGAACATCTGCCTGGCCTGAGCCATTGCCAAGAATATTATGATTGTATAATTTTTCCGAGTCTTCAGGAGAGTATCCAATCATAAATGCATTTCCATGCGTGGATTTATCAAGTCTTATGCGGTAAGACAATTTACGATCAAAAAAAAGTGTATCTGGATCGGTTTTGTTTTGATCGATCATTCGGTCACGCTTTACCTCGAAACGATTGTTTTTCCAGTGCACATCAAGCAGTACTTCGATCGCAAGAAGTCGGGTGGTCTCCCACTGGATTCCAAAGCCTTTGGCTTCACGGAGAATTGGATCAAAAGACTCTCGCTGTACCATTTTGGGAGAATGGTGGGCAATGTGCCGCCATTGATCTCTCCAGGTGTAGGCATAGGCAATCTTCCACTTTTCCTCATCGTTTTTTGCACTGGCTGGATAGTCTAATCTGTAAAATTTGTTGAGGTTTTGACGCAGTTCATAGTTTTCAATTCCAAATAAGAGACTTCTGAACTGTTTTTCTTCTAAGGAAAAAATTGAGCGAAGATAAAAATCGCTGAACTTATTTTGCCTAAAGGAGTCGAAAACCCTTCTGCCCAGTGCCTCCTTAGGGTGAATTTGGGCACCTGCCGGCGTGCAAATTGTTAGAATTACAAAAGTGACAAGCAGACTTGATAAAATACGATTCATCAAATTTGATAAGTACCCAATTTATCTCAGGCTACAAGCAATTTACAAATTTATGGAGCTTGCCTCTTAGATAAATTTGGGTTGCCCTGCCAAAAAATTGCACTCCCGATAAGCTCGGCAAATCAATTATTATGCATGGTTTTTGATTTGTTTGATTAAAAAAGAAATGCATAACGCTTGCCTGTAAGGTGCAGAGCTAAGAAAACAGATCCATGGCAAATCTTTATTTTTTTTGTTTGGTCTTCTTTTCCACTTTTTGCTTGGGGTATGGACAAAAGTCTCCCACGCCTGATCCTGATCGTGGATTAAAACTTTCCCGGGTTGTCGCGGTTAATGCCAATATTGACCCTTCACCAGATGGCGCACGTTATGGCCTTGAGCGGTTATTAGACGGGAAATTGCCAAAGGATGGTTGGCGCTCCGCTTGGACTGCATGGTATCAAAAAGACCCGACAGTAACTTTTGACCTTGGCGAGAAGAAGAAAATTGGAGCGATCCGTATTTATTTTCAAGCATGGGCAAGAGAGGATGAGTTGAAAAGTATTGAAGTATCTGTCAGCTTGGACGGAAGCGAGTTTCATCCATTTAATGAATACGGTGAAATTGTTACGTTGACGGAAAAAGGAACCTGGGTGGAGATGGATTTGCGAGCGGTTAATGCAAGGTACTTCCAAATAAAACCATATTTTCAAGGATGGGGACACCAATGGGGAGAGGTCGAGTTTTGGGAACTCACTAATTAGAGAATACTTTGAACTTGGGTAAGTTTTCCCTCTATTTAACGACCGGCTTTCCTCTGTGGTCGGGTTTGGTCGGGTTGCTTGCTTTGTATCAACCCAGTATCTTTTTGTGGTACGGTTCCGATGCGATTACCTGGGGACTTTGTTTTATCATGCTGGGAATGGGCATGACATTAAAAGCCGAAGATTTTACCAAAGTCTTTAAGTCGCCCAAAATTATTATAATAGGAGTAAGTCTCCAGTTTTTAATCATGCCAGCCTGGAGTGCCTTGCTTGCTTGGGTGCTGGCATTAACACCTCAGTTGGCGGTTGGACTCATTCTGGTGGCTTGTTGCCCAGGTGGCACCGCATCCAATGTGGTGGTTTTTTTGGCCAAGGCACGGGTTGCTCTGTCTGTGAGTCTCACACTTTGTTCCACCTTTGTCGCGGTCTTGCTAACTCCATGGCTTACTTTTTTCTATGCGGGGCATTATGTGCCCATCGATCCATGGTCCTTGCTCAAAAGCATCTTAATGATTGTTTTGATTCCACTCTCTTTGGGTACCTCTCTAAACTATTTCTTCCCGAAAATTACCAGTCGAGTTGCTGTCTTTTCGCCGATGGTTTCGGTAGTTTTTATTCTTCTGATTGTTGGATACATACTCGCGGCAAAAAGAAATACAATCTTTGAGCATGGATGGACCCTGCTTCTTGCAACCGGTCTTCTGCATCTTGGAGGCTTCTTTTTTGGGTATTTCGCGGTACGGTTTTTAGGACATGAAAAAAAGGAATGCCAGACTGTATCAATAGAGGTGGGAATGCAGAATTCCGGACTTGGTACCGCATTGGCCTCGAAGCATTTTCCAACTATGCCCATGGCACCGGCACCCTGTGCAATGAGTGCCATTTTACACTGTTTGATCGGGAGTCTCCTGGCATCTAAGTGGTCAAGAAGTAACCCTGAAGTTGCAGATGAGGGAGAGGTGGTGACTGTTCAGAAAATCCAATGAGTGAAAATCCACCAAATAATCCTCCTTATGTCCTTCAACCTAAGGTTCACTGGTCACGAGCGACTGGATATTTACAGCTTGGGATGCTGGAGCAAGCAAAGACTGAATTGGGAATGCTGCCGCACGAACTTCCCTGGGGGAAGCAAAAGCGGGCGATGAGGGTGGAAATATCCAAGCAAGAAAAGAACTGGGCAGAGATGTGTCGACTCGCCCATGGATTGCGCATGGAATTTCCTGAGGATGCAGAATGGTGGATAGCCGACGCTTATGCCACAAGACGCAACCAGTCGGTGGAACTGGCAAGAGAAATATTACTTGAAGCACTGGTGCATCATTACGAGGACGCAATGATTCGCTACAATCTAGCCTGTTATGCTTGTAAGCTGGGAAGCTTAGGGGAGTGTCTGGACTTTTTGAAAGAAGCTGCCAAACGCGATGAAAGATATAAGCAAATGGCAATGGAGGACCAGGACTTGGAAGGTGTGCGAGAAGCTTTGCGAAAAATGGGATGGGGAGATGTAATTGTATGAAAAATGCCGGATGCAGGCGAGGTTCAATGAGGATCACTCAGTCGGCGTTTGATCTCAAGCAAAGTATCATTTGCAGCATTCTGAGGATCTTGTTCGATCAGTAAGTTGATGTCAGATAGTGCCTCTGCAAGCATTCCTTCTCCGTAGAAAGTCATTGCTCGGAGGGTACGAAAGTATTGGTCCTGAGGGTTGATTGTCACGAGTGCATTTAAATAACGGAGAGCAGCGGTTGAATCCCGTTGCCATTCTGCAGATCTTAATAAATTGCCTAGGATTCGTGTTATTATTTCGGTGTCGGAGGCGGGGACGAAGTCCTTTTCCGAAAGTTCGGAATTAGTGAGTTCATTGGCTTGTTGGCGGGAGATGGTTTGTCCACCAAATGCGTCGATCAGCACGGCTTGATCAATTCCTTGACCTGGCTCACGGTAGAGAGCAAGAAAGTGCCCGGGGGTAGACAAGCCGGAAAGGGGCAGGTCGATTCGGTTTCCCAATTCCAAAAACAATAAAGACAGGGTAATGGGCAAACCTTCCCGTTCATCAATTACCTCATTTACATAGCTGTTTGCCCGGTGATGAAAGTCCAGGGAACTGCCATGAAACCCATACTTTTCAAACATTTGACTGATCAAGATATCCAACTTTTCACGCTGCGTGGCATCGGCGGGGATATTTTGGGCAATGCGGCCAGCCATCCGGTCAACGCGCTTGATATAATGGGAAGGATGAAAGTCTGGGTTGTCTAACCGAGCCACTAAAAGAGCGGATCTCAGTAGAATGCTTCCCTGGTCGTTTCCTTTCTGATCGAGCAGACGGACCAGTTCATTAAGAATCTGGGCAACTCTTACTTTTTCTGCAGATTTACGAAGTCTATCGCTCGCATGCTTCATTTCAACAGACCGATCAATTAGTGCTTGCTGAACGGAAGTATCCATTTCTGCAAGCTCCTTGAGGTCTTCTTTCGAAAGTTTTTCTTCCAGTGTCAGGGCTTGGGAAAGTTCATATGCCCGTTGCCTAATTTCAGGAGAGATTGAACCTGGGGGAATTCTGGGAGAAATTCGAAAGTTCCTAAATTCTGCTCCAGGTTCACGAAATTTACAAAACCCTACCCATCCCTCTTTTAGGGTAAAATCAACTGCTTTAATTATTTCATTTCCATTGATAGAACATCGAATCTGGCCACCCTGCTCAAAGCGGACACCCAGCAAATTCCATTTTCCGGGAAAATATTGGGTGGATGGTTTTGTTTCTATGATATTCCAATCAAAAACTTTTGGGCCGTTAAAGCAGGTCAGACGGAGGGAGCCATTGGTGGGGTAAAATCCAAAATGCCTGTCCATGCCATCCGATCCAAAAACCAGGCCGGCAGCACCGCTTTCATCCTGTAGACGAACTTCAACCTCAAGGTCATAAGGAGGGGGGAGATTTTCGTACTTTGCCAGGCATATCATGCGCCCCCCAAACCCACGCCCCATTCCTGAGGCAGAAATTATACCAGCACGTTGTCTCCAATTGCCTCCCAATGGACAAATCCATTCTTCTTGATCAAGCATTCCAATGGTAAGCCAATGCTCAATGGGTAAAGGCTTGGTTTCTTGGAGCAAATTTGCCAGAGATTGCGAAGGCACACCAAATCCCATAGCTCCGCCCGATTTTATGGAAAGCACCGCAATCACCTCACCCGATCGATTGACCACTGGACTGCCGCTACTTCCCGCTTCGATCGGAATGGCAACCTGTACCATCGGGCGACCATCCCCAAATTCAAGTTCTCGAATTGCGGCTACCACACCTTTGCTGACGCTCAGTCCATAGCCCAGTGGATTGCCGATGGATAGTACTGTTTGCCCAGGCTCAATGGAACCTGAGTTTCCAAGCGGCAAAGCGGGCAGTTCGACTTGATCAATACGAAAAAGGGCGAGATCCATACTGCGGTCTATCGCTAGGATTTCGGTAGGTTTACACCGTGTGCCATCAGCCAGTTCCACAAAAAATTCCCTATGCTCGCCAATCACATGAAAATTCGTGGCAATCACGCCATCGCTGCCCACAACAAACCCTGTGCCTACTCCCCAGGGGCCTCCCCCTCGATCTACGCTCGAAATGGTTACCACAGAAGGTTTTACCCTAGCGGCCAGTTCTGCGTAAGCATCATCGGGGGTATCTCCTTTGGCAAAAAGAGGAAGAAGCCCAAAGCACAGAAAGTATATCCTGGCTAAATGAATAATATCATTCATTCCTCACCAATATACATACTTCTGAGGAACAAAGCAAAGCAGGCTAAAGTCTTTCAAAAGCTGGGGGAATTCGGTCGTCAGGCAGACTGGCGGTTCTCTGTCGAATCATCATCCGGGAAGGAAAGTTCAGGACCATCATGTTCAACAGCATTGATCTCTTTACTTTTGGCAAAAGAGGGGGGGATATCTTTTTTTGTACGAATTCCCATACTCTTGAGTTTTTCGGCTTGGCCAACCAAGTTGCCGGGACCACTGGATAATTGTCCAACCGCACGCTCATGAGCACCCATGGCTTTGGTTAGAGATTTTCCGACATCTTCGAGATTTCCCAGAAAGCCGGTGAACTTATCAAAGAGCAAGCCTGCACGCTTGGCGATATCCTGGGCATGTTTGTTTTGTTTTTCGAGTTTCCAAAGATTCGAGACCGTTTTGATGGTTGCCATCAGGGTGGATGCAGTAATTAAGGCAATCTTTCGGTCAAATGCATATTGATAAAGTTCTGGATCTTCGGATAGTGCGGTTCCGAATGCAGGTTCTATAGGTATGAATAGCAGAGTGAAGTCAGGACTGGTTAATTCATCAATGGAGGAATAATCCTTGGTTGATAATTCATCAATGTGTTTACGGACAGATTGAAGGTGTTCTTTTAAAGCTTGCTTACGGGCCTCTTCGGACTCTGCAGAAATCGATCTTTCATATGCGGTAAGTGATACTTTGGCATCAATGATCAACTGACGATTGCCAGGTAAATGAATGATGGCATCAGGGCGCTTCCCGTCATAACTTGATTGCATTGAAAATTCCTGACCTTTGGTAAGCCCGGATGCTTCGAGGGCCCGCTCCAGAATAAATTCTCCCCAATCCCCTTGTTTTTTGGAATCTCCTTTCAGGGCCCGGGTGAGGTTGCGGGCATCTTCGCTCAATTGAGTCTGAGCGTGTTGCAGACCAGAAACAAATTCCCGCAGTGCCACATGACGATGGGCATCCTTTTCGTGGAGATCTTCGACCTTTTTACGGAATTCCCGAATGTCTTTATCCAGTGGTTGAAGAACCGTTTTTAGCTTTTCTTGATTCAGTTCTGAAAATTTGGCAGATTTTTGTTCGAATATACGATTGGCGAGATTTTCAAATTTTTCGTGCATTTGCTTCGCGTTTTCCGCTTGCTCGCTCGTCTGTTCTTTTAATCTTCTCTCCAGTTCTCCTTTTTGGGCAAGTTGATGAGCCCCATCTCTTTCTGATTTGAGCAATTTTTCACGCAGTTCATTTTCCCGCTTATCCCCTTGGTCTATTCTTTCCTTAAACAGTTCTAACTCACGAGAAAGAGCATGGAGTTCCTGCTCTTTTTGCCGAAATTTCTCCTGAGCCTGCTCAAGGAAAGTTCTTCCAGCTTTCTTTTGCCAAATTATGTAGGCAAATAGGAGGGATAAGCCCAGGCTTAAGCCCGCCATGCTGTAAATGATTGGTTCCACATCTTAAAGGTGGGATTGCTCACTTGAGTTGTCAAGTCTGCCCCAACAGAATATTGATAATCTACGAGTTAGGCAGAAAGATTTAATTTGGAATTTGATTTCAAGACTTGATCAACCGGTATTGTTTCGAAAAAACAGTATTATTATGAAATGGAGAATTGGATTTTTCGCTTACTGTGCGCTTGTGCTTTATTTTTCGAGCCTTTCTCCTAAGGAATTTCCCGAACAAGCTCTCTCTTTCCCTGATAAAGCAATCCATTTTATGGAGTATGCATTAATGGGTATTTTGGGATGGGGTGCATTTGGGAGGGGCTCTTCCGGTTTTCCCTGGGCTCTTTTTGCTTTTTGCTGTTGTTTTGGAATTGCCGATGAGTGCTGGCAGGACTGGCTTGATCGCTCGCGGGTTGCGGATGTTTGGGATGTTGCATCCGATGCGGCAGGTGCTTTTGCGGGCCTATTGTTATCCATGGTTTTTTGGAAGCGGTAATGATACCGATCAATGAGAGGGATAGCAGTTGGCAGCCTTGGATCGAAATAAACAAAAATGCATTGTTATGAACCATAATGAAGAGAATCGAAAAGAATTATCACGTCGCGGATTGATCAAAGGTACCCTCGCCGGATTGGCAGGTGCTGGTTCGTTAATCGGAGGGGTTTCAACCGGTTGTGCCCAGGAGTCTCGCAATCCCGACCAAAGAAGGGGGAGAATCAGGCAGTCGGTTGTGTCCTGGTGCTATGCAAACCATTGGTCAGTTAAACAAACCTGCGAACATGCCCGCGATTTAGGGTGTGAAAGTGTAGAGTTAATTGACTCCAAGTACTGGACCATATTGAAAGAGTTTGGACTGACCTGTGCCATTTCGCCAATTGCGGTTGAGGGGAAACCTTTTGTGAAAGGGTTTAATAACCCTGACTATCATTCCTGGCTTTTGGATGTTACCCGTAAAGCAATTGACGAATCGGCTGATTTTGGCTGCCCTAATGTAATTGCATTTACCGGATTCTCCGAGGATTTCTCTGCAGAAGAGGGTGCCCGGAATTGTGTGGATGGTTTCAAGAAAATCGCTGGATATGCAGAGAAAAAAGGGGTTAATGTTTGTTTGGAAATGCTCAATAGCAGGGTAGGGGATCATCCAGACAAAGGGCACCCTGGATACCAGGGGGATCATATCGATTATTGCTTGGATATTTTGAAGGCTGTTGGTTCATCCCGTGTAAAATTACTCTTTGATATTTATCATGTGCAGGTAATGGACGGTGATGTGATCCGCAGAATCAAAGAGTGCGGAGACTTAATTGGTCATGTGCACACAGCCGGAAATCCAGGGCGGGGAGAACTCGATGAATCACAGGAGCTTAACTATCGTCCAATCATGCAGGCATTACTGGATATTAAATATCAGGGTTTTGTGGGGCAGGAATTTATCCCGACCGGAGATCCATTGGTGGGATTGCGCCAAGCCGTGGAACATTGTGATGTCTGATCGATCTGCCAGGTAAGAGTTATTTTTTCCTGAAGTCAGTGAGTTATGATTTAAAGTTTATTGATCTGTTTTGTGGGATTGGTGGATTTCGCCAAGCTTTGGAACCTCGGGGGCACAAATGTGTACTTTCCTCCGACTGGGACCCTCACGCCCAAACGGTATACCGTCAAAATTATGGCGATGTTCCACTGGGAGATGTTACAGAATTAGCACAACGGGATATTCCCCCGCATGATCTTCTGTGCGGAGGTTTCCCCTGCCAACCATTCAGCATATCGGGAAACCAAAAAGGTTTCGCTGATTCCCGTGGTACATTGCTACATCACATTTTGCACATTGCCCAGCTGCGTAAACCAGGGGTTTTGCTATTGGAAAATGTTCGCAATTACCTTTCACACAATGGAGGCCGGACAATGGCGGTCACCCTGGAGCTTTTGGACCAGGCTGGTTATCAGGTATTTTTTCAAACCCTAAATGCTTCAGAATACGGAGTTCCTCAAAAACGGGAGCGATTATTTTTTGTTTGTTTTCGGAAAGATTTGAATGTCGGTGAGTTTTCTTTCCCCAAACCGAAGACTGTCGACATCGCCCTCGAAGATATTCTTTTGCCAGAGGATGATCCCAGGTTAAAACCCTTATTGATTTGCCGGGATGATTTTCGGTTCAAGGATGTCATTCCAAAAACCAGGCAAAATAAGCCGTTGCGCATAGGTACAGTTGGCAAAGGGGGCCAGGGGGAGAGAATTTACAGCCCTAAGGGCCATGCCATTACTCTTTCTGCCTTTGGGGGTGGGATTGGTGCCAAGACAGGAATGTATTTAATAGGGAACAAAGTGCGACGGCTTCATCCACTGGAATGCTCCAGATTAATGGGGTTTCCGGAGGGGTTTATCTTGCACGAAAAAATAAATGTTTCCTATAAGCAATTTGGTAATTCTGTGGTTGTCCCTCTGGTATCTTCCATAATTGCCCAAATTGAAAAGGCATGGGAGCAGACCAAACTAAAGGCGGCCTGAGAGAGCCAGTTTTGTAATCATGATTGCCCGCCGTTCTGCTCAAAACACTGTTTGGTGTTTATTTGGATGTGCCTTGGGCGATCTTGGTACAATTGCAGGTTTTCAATATGCTTATCACCCTCAGGGTATTCCTGAAGGTATGTGGGTAATGGTTTGGGTTTTAGCCATGACTGCCGGAATTTGCACCAGCGTGCTTTTAGAAACCATCGTTCTTTGGCGACAGGTCGGTCCCCGGGAAGCTCTTCGTACTGCTCTGGGAATGAGTCTGATTTCTATGCTGCTTATGGAGGCGGCTATGAACCTGGCTGATTATGGAATGATGGGAGCACCTGCAATTACGCTTGCGGTATTGCCCTTTACTTTAGGGGCAGGATTTTTGGCCGCTTGGCCTTACAACTATTGGAGGCTTAAAAAACACGGCAAGTGCTGTCATGCTCAATAGACGATCTTTAGTGAGGGAAAATTTTCTTTCCTTGCCCTTCCCAGCCCATTCTAACTAGATTCGCCGATAGCATGAAACTGCTTTACCGAGAAGATGTTGAAGAAGCGGGCTACGATCTGCCTGCAGAAGGCTTATGTGCTAATATAGGTGAGGATGAGATGTCCGCCCTGAAGTTCGGGGGTGAATGGGTCTTGGCCCGGGATGAAGTATTGGTCTCCGACGGGCACGAACAGCAATATCTCTACATGGTGGTCAACGGGCAGGTTGGTATTTACAAGGCAGACGATCAGGGCACAAATCAGCAAATAGCATCCCTCGGCGTAGGTGCCGCGTTTGGCGAAATGGCGTTTCTGAGTGGTGGGGTAGCTTCGGCAACTGTTCAAGCGGTTGGTGAATGTATTCTATGGCGGATGAATCATGAAAGACTGCTTGAATTTATTGGAGACAATGGATTTGCCGGAGGCCAACTCTGCCTCAATGTAGCAAGCATTCTGTCAGGCCGATTGGTCGAGGGCAATCGCAAGGTCCTGGACATGGGCAGGGAACTTCAGGAGTCCCTCCTTCACCTGCAATCCGCTTCGGATGCAGACCAGAAGAAATCAGAGGCCCTCAAGCAGATGCAAAGTAAGGTCTCGAATATGCAGAATGCATTCAAGGGAAGTTCGGTCAAAAAGTCCGGTCCTAGCCCTCTTACTTTGGTTGCGTTTGGACTGGCTGCCCTGAGTACGCTGGGAATGATCGGATTGTTTGTTTCAATTGATGACTCAATTGAAGAACGTGCAAATGATCTGGCTAAAAAAGTGGAAAAGCTGGAAAAAAATGAATCTTTCTATCTCAAGCTGAAGAAACAATTGGAAGGTGAAAATGCCGAGATGGTGGAGGAAACAAATTCTCTTCGCCAGGACAAAGACGCGTTGGCAAAAGAAGTGGCTGAATCCTCAGAAAAGGTGGATGATTTGGAGGACGAAATCAGGACACTTGAGCGCGAGCTCAGCAATGCAAAGGATGATCTCGTGCGGGCACAAAGAGCCCGCCCGGTAGAAGTTGAAAAAGAGGATGATGGTCCCAATGTCAGCCAGTCCTTTATCACCAATGTGCTCGACTGGGCACACAAGTATTCCACCATGGCGTTTCCTGCTGAAATTTCCGTAATCACTCAACCGGTCACATTGACAGATCGTTCCAAACAAGTTCAGGTGCCTGTTTATCCAGGAGGCAAGCTTAGGGCGACCCGTTTTCATCCATCTGCAAAAGGATACCTCGTCGTCGCCCAAATAAACAGCGACAAGCTCTTAGCCACGGTTAAGATTGATAACACCAGTCTGGTGGAATCATTAGCTTCAAAATATACCAAACACATGAACTCGATGGGAAATTCGGTCGCGAACCCCTACGAAAAAAAAAAGGTAACTAATTCGACCCAATCTTTCCCAAACAAAATAACCACCAGTTTGGGGGCGGGTAAGAAAACATCCATAACCCAGCCCAATTCTACTGAAGCTAAATTAATTCAAAGCAGGGCATTATTACCTCAAAAGAAAGAAGACTTTCTAAAGACCACCTCACCGGGATTGTTCAAAAAAGTAGAGAATGATCATGGAAATAGCTGCGTTTGCAAGGAGTGCAGAGCCAAGAAGGTGGGGAAGGGCAGCCTTTTCCCTGAGTAATTTACACCTTCAGGAAGAAAACAGGGCGTATATTCCAGCACCTACAATCCCGGAGATCACCGAGATAATCAAATAAGCGTTCTGGTTGTTCCATCGGGTAAATCGCTCCCAACCTGAGTACCAATACACAGATACTTCTTCTGCGTGCCTGTATCGTTGTAGATCCTCGAGGAAAGAAGTTGCACTGGAAAACCGGTGACCGCGGGAACGGTGCAGGGCTTTCATACAAATGGCTTGTAAATCTTTGGGTATTTTTCGTTCAGGTGCAACCTCTCGGGGAAGCCGGTACGGTTCATCCAGTAGTTTTTTCTTGATTTCAGTTACATCATCTCCTTGCAAGAATGGCTCTAATGTGAGCATTTCAAAAAGAAGAATGCCAAGTGCAAAAACATCAGACTTTTCATCCAGGTCACTGAGCCCCCGTGCGATCTCTGGGGTCATATAAAGGGGGGTTCCGTAATGAATACCGCTACGTGTGAGACTAAGATCATCAGCGGGTTCTTCATCGCCCAGATCAATTGCCAAACTTTTACCTCCCAAAACTTTAGCTAATCCCCAGTCCAGTACATAAACCTCCCCGAATTTTCCCACGATTATGTTGGCAGGTTTTAAGTCACGATGAACCACTCCGAGTTCATGTGCGTAAGCGATAGTCTGGCTTACCTGAATGAGAATATCAAGTAGGCGGGGGAGGGGGAATTTTTCCACGGTGTCAGGAACTTCGTGTTTTAGATCAAGCAGAATTTGTCGGAGGTCTTGTCCCAAAACCCGCTTCATAGTGAAAAACAGTTGCCCAGAACGGTCTCGTCCAAGCTCATATACCGGCACAGTGCCAGGGTGTTGAATGTTTGCAGTCACCCGTGCTTCCCGTACGAACCTCTGGGTCTCAATGTCGGAATCCTGCAAGTCATCATGCAATGCCTTATAGGCAACTCTCCTGTGCAGGTTCAGGTCCTCGGTAAGGAATAGCTTGGCAGTGCCGCCCTCGCTTAAAGGCTTTAATTCATCGTATTTGAGTGACCCACTTTTCCACGAACGTGGTAAAACCTCATCGGTTTTTTCCTGCTTCAGGCGATTTTGTTCATCCTCTTTGTTAATCACATCTAGACTGAGTATTATTATAGGACAACTTTGCCTCAGGTGCAAGAAGGGCCGTGTCCGGGGCTTTGCCTGGGCATTTCTTTTCCGATATGCTTGGTCCTTCGCTTGCGGGCCAAGGCCATTTGTTTTTGGCGCTCACGCAAGCTCTCCTTTCTTGCAGTGGTGAGTTTGGAGGCACATCTAGGGCATGATACACCCTCTTCGAAAAGGGGAGACTGAAAGTCCTCATCCGCAAGTGGCCATCTGCAGGAAAAGCATAATTTGGTTTTGCCATCGAGTAGTCCGTGAATGACTGACACCCGGTGATCGAATACAAAGCATTCTCCTTTCCATTTGCTTTGCTCCGGTGCCACTTTTTCAAGGTAGTTAAGAATTCCTCCTCTAAGATGAAAAACTTCCTCGAAACCATTTTGTACAAGATGTGCGGACGCTTTTTCACAACGAATTCCGCCCGTGCAAAACATGGCCACTTTTTTCTTTCTTTCCTCTCCCCATCTTTGATCAACGAATTCCGCCCATTGTCCAAATGTTTGGGTGGTTGGATTGATCGACCCTTCAAAGGTGCCAATCTCTACTTCGTAATCGTTGCGCACATCGATCACTTCAACATCTGGATCAGAAATTAATTCGTTCCAGTCTTCCGGTTCTATATATTTCCCCGACCCATTGGAGGGCAGAATCGAGGGGTCTCCCAGGGTTACAATTTCCGGACGCACCAATACTCTCAGTCGATAAAAAGTGGGACGTGGTGTAGTCATTGAACGGATGGGCAGATCAGCAAAACGGGAATCATCAGAGATGAATCTTATGAACCTGTCTAACCCTTCGGCAGGGCCAGAAAGAGTAGCGTTGATCCCTTCCTTTGCCAAAATAAGGGTTCCAGAAATTTTTTCATTCTCGCCAAGTTTTTTCAGTTTTGGTTTCCAGGTCTCATGCTCTGGGAAATCGGCGAAACGGTAAAAAGTGACAACCTTCTGTTCCATTATATGCTAAAAATTGAAGGTTTGATTGATACAGTTATCCTCGAACCGCTTGCAGCCAGAAATCGGCCATCAGTGCTGATCCATGATGGGATGGATGCACGCCATCTCTGGCCCAGTGCTGGGCTGGAGCAAAGCTGAGTGCTCGGTCAAACATCTCTTGAAAGGGCACAAAGGTTGCAGAGTTTTGGGATGCAACTTTCCGGGCAACGGCCCGGTAATGATCGAATTCCGGGAACCACTTTTCATCAACCGCACCACATTTCAAGACGAAGGGTTCACAGATCACAAGCTGCACCTTGGGCAGAGCCATGCGGGTGCGTTCGATCAAAGCCATGTAATCATTTTCATATCTTTGTACGGTGCCATCATACCTGCCGGTTAATCCATGCCAGATGTCATTCACTCCGATCAAGATACTGAGGACATCCGGTCGATGGTCGAGGCAGTCACTTTGCCAGCGTGCATCGAGTTGATGAACTTTGTTTCCAGATATTCCACGATTAAATATGTTGAGGTTCCAGCTTGATCTGCTGGCAAGTAGGGCAGAAGCTGCCATGCCCGCATATCCATTGCCCATGGATTTCTGATCGTTAACCTTGGGGCTTTTACGATTTTGACGGCCTGCATCAGTGATGGAATCTCCCTGGAAAAGAATGGTCATTCCTTTCTGCAAACGAATTCTGCCCGGAATTGATTTTTTTTCTGCATTAAGCACAGACAGTAAACCACCTGAGAGACCGGACAGGGCAAGACCTCCGAACAATTGTCTTCTGGAAAAAGTAAATGTTTGGTTCATCCGATGATCAAACAAAGTAACCCCTTTTCTGGCAACGGGGAATTCTTACAATTTGACGCTTGCCCATAAGCTGTAAGCAACGGCATTTTACCGCACATGAACTATGAAGAGAAATTGAGCACTTTGGGGATTAAGCTGCCACCTGCACCTGTGGCTGCCGGCCTTTATAAACCGATGCTGATAGTTGATGACCTTGTCTATTTATCTGGTCACCTGCCCATTTTAGAGGATGGTACCATTTTGGTGGGTGAGGTTGGGAATGATTGCACCGTTGAGGAGGGTGGTGAAGCGGCCAGGCAAGTGGGGTTGAATATGCTGGCAACTCTGCGAGATGGGCTTGGTTCACTTGACCGAATCGTCAGGGTGGTGAAACTTCTCGGCATGGTTAATGCGGGTAATGAATTTACCCAGCATCCACAAGTGATTAATGGATGCAGCGAACTTTTAAAAGATGTACTTGGGAATGATTGTGGCGTGGGCACTAGGAGTGCTTTTGGGGTATCTGGATTACCTGCTGGGGCAATGGTTGAGATAGAAGGAATTTTTCAGATCAAAGAGTGAGCTGGAAAAGTAAATTGATTGCGGTGCTTGGTGTGCCGCTGGCATTTTTGCTTTCCCTCATCTTTTTTCACAGCCAACTATTAACACTCTATGCTGGGTGGTTTGTGGTGCGGGATGCTGAGCCCGGTGCGGATGCAATTATTTGTCTTTCGGGTGATCGTGAAACCCGGAACCCTGAGTGTTTGAGGCTTTGGAAAAATGGATACGCCAGTCGTTTGTTCGTTACTGCTGAGAAGCCAAAGAATAAAGAATTTAATGAACTGGAACTTAGTCATTTGGAATTTGCCAGAGCAGTAACTGAGCAGATGCAATTGGATGCAGTTTGGGAACTTCTTCCCTCCCTCGAAGATGGTGCAACCTCTACTTTCGATGAAGCCGCAGATGCCTTGGCTATGGCTTCAAAAGAAGGATGGAAAAGAATCATCCTGGTGACCGATGAATTCCATACCCGTAGATCGTTACTTGCCTTTAAAGAAGTATTCGAAGGAAGTGATATTGAAGTACAGGTGGCGGGGGTACCAAATGAAGTTTTTAGCGTGGATGACTGGTGGAAGTCAGACCGTGGAATACTCGCTTACTTCGGCGAAACTATCAAGTATCCGATCTACCTATTGTGGGACCACGAGCCCAATCTCGTAAGCAACGATTAAAGAAGTCTAAAATTGATAAACCAGACCGGCACTCAGAATTGGCCAGAATTCGAAATCGTCCAGGCTGTCCTGAATCTCTTTCTTTTCTTTCTCAATATTATTTTTCAATGTCTGAAGATCTGAACCAGTCAGGGTAGTGGCGTAAGAAAAAGAGGCTTTAGGGGCACCGGAAAAGAGAATACCCAAATCAAAAACAAATCCCCATCGGTCATCATCCCCAAAGGTAGTATCGAAACCAATCCCGAGGTAGGGAGCAAATGTGTTGTAGGAGAGGTCAAAACCAAGGGAGTTGATATCACCAGAAGTATATGAATTATCCCCAATATCAAAGGCACTGCCGGTTGGCTTTCCTTTGCCAGTAAATTCATTTCCATTAATCAAGAAACCGGCTGTTATACGGAAGGCTTGTTTGAATGGATGAACATCGGCGAACAAACCGAAACTTTTTAGTTCAAGATTCAGATCGTATTCGATATCAGATTCTTCGCCATTGTAGTCGTAGGTGAAGTAATTCACTCCTCCACGTAAGCCAAACCAGGGGGTGAGTCCTTTAGCCACTTCCAAACCGCCACCAAGTGTACTTACTCGGGGTGCAATACGAAATCCTAAATGGTAGTCATGATCATTTGCATGGGTAATGCTACAGGCAAGAAGACTGATGACTGAAATTGTAAATAGTTTGAATGATTTCATAATTATTAATGTTTCAGAAATTTTCCGTGTGGCAATTTAATTTAATTAAATAGGCTAATGTTTTAATGCTCGATCGCCTTGCCTGCACCCTGGGGGACGCGAATATTCTCCACCAATTCCTGGACATCCTGAGGAGGAGGTGGGGTAAGAGAGCTTACAACAAAAGCAACGACGAAATTAATGAACATTCCCAGGAAGCCAATCCCTTCTGGGGAAATGCCAAACCAATAGTCTTTGCTCTGTGTTAAAAACTGGAAGTATATGATATACCCCAGGGTGAAGCCTATCCCGCTGATCATTCCAGCAATAGCACCTTGTTTGTTAATCTTCTTGGAAAATATACCCATTATGAGGGTCGGGAAGAAAGAAGATGCAGCCAAGCCAAAAGCAAATGCTACGGTTTTAGCCACGAAGCTGGAAGGCGGATTAATTCCAAAATATGCAGCTAAGGCAAGGGCTCCAAATGATGCCATTCTGGCATAGCGGATTTCTTGCTTGTCCGATATGTCAGGCTTCAGGATTTTCTTCATCAAATCATGGGAGATTGATGTGGACAGAACCAGCAATAGTCCAGCTGCCGTGGAAAGTGCCGCGGCCACACAACCTGCCATAACCAAAGCAATGACCCACTTTGGCAAGCCTGCCATTTCCGGATTTGCCAGTACGATAATGTCCCGGTCATAGTACACCTCATTGGGAGTATTCACTAATTCATTTATCACTTTACGAGGTGCCCCTTCCTGGCGGTCCTCCTCCGTATAAACGGGTTTGCCAGCAAAGACAGCACCAGCACTGTACTGCATGATTCCATCGTTGTTTTTGTCGACCCAGGCAATCATCCCTTGGTTTTCCCAATTCTTAAACCACTCAGGAGCTTCAGCATATTTTTTCTGGTTTATCTCCTCCACGAAATTGGTGCGGGCAAACAGCCCCAAGGCGGGTGCAGTCAGGTAAATGATCGCAATAAAACTAAGGGTCCAATAGGCCGATTTTCTGACTGCCTTGACATTTTTTACGGTAAAAAATCGCACGATCACATGGGGTAGTCCAGCCGTCCCAATCATTAGAGCCGCGGTGATGCAAAACATATCTAGGTTGTTACTGGAACTGGCGGTGTATTCTTGAAATCCCAGATCGGTTGATATCTGATTGATTTTTTCGATTAACGGAACTGACTTTTCCGTGCCATCTTTGATGTAGTTTCCAATCAGGCCAAGTTGTGGAATTACATTACCTGTAATGATAATAGAAATAAAAATAACGGGTATGGTATATGAGAAAACCATCACGCAATACTGGGCAACCTGAGTGTAGGTAATTCCTTTCATCCCTCCCAGTCCGGCGTAGAAAAAAACAATTCCTCCACCGATTAATACTCCCATCCAAATTTCGATATCAAACAGTCGAGAAAACACAATCCCCACGCCGCGCATCTGTCCCATTATATATGTCATGCAGATGAAGATCGCACAAATCACAGCGACCAGACGGGCACCATTGGAATAGAAACGGTCGCCAATAAAATCAGGCACAGTGGCTTTACCGAATTTTCGGAGGTATGGCACCATTAGGGTGGTAAGGAGTACGAACCCCCCGGTCCACCCCATCAGGAATTTTGATGCACCATATCCAGCGGCTGCAATGCCTCCAGCCATGGAAATAAAGGTTGCTGCGGACATCCAGTCCGCTGCAGTTGCCATACCATTAGCAAAGGGAGATACACCACCACTTGCGGTGTAATATTCCTTGGTGGAGCCGGCACGGGACCAGATGGCGATCCCAATATATACGCCGAAAGTTATGCCAATAAAGATGAAGTTCCAGACAGTTTGGTCCATCAATTTTCCTCCTCCTCAAAACCATGTTTCTCGTCGAGCTTGTTCATCCAACGGGCATAGACCACAAGCAGGGCCACAAAGCATATGATTGAGCCCTGTTGGGCCATCCAAAACCCAAGTGGTGCCCCTCCAATTGCAAATTGATCCAAGTAATCTTTGAAAAGAATTCCGCACCCAAAAGATACAAAAAACCAAATACTTAACAATTTTCCTACAAGTTTAAGGCTGTCACTCCAGTAGGAACCTGAAGGGGATGTTTGGACTGTCATGAATCGAAGAATGCTATGAAAAGTTCAATAGTGGCAAGAAAGATTAATTAGGATTGTTTCAAAGTTGAGCCAAGTTCTCCGCAAAAATTTGAATCCTATGATTGATAATTCTTTTAATACTTCTGATCTTAAAGGAATAATTTCTTTGCTAAATAAATGCATTTTATCCTAGTATTTGGGCATTTGTTTAAGCTTTTTATAAAAGTTAAAAAAAGGCCTGCCTTTTCGATTAAAAATAATATCAAGCAAGGTTGGTGTTTTATTGTATATTTCTTATTCCTTTCTTCTGCATATCTTTCTGCCCAGAGTTGGCCCAGTTCCCCGGCATCTCCGATTCCCAGCAACACAGGAAGCAGTGCAGTCGAGACCGAGATTTACATCGGTACAAATATCACAACCCTAAACGGTGCAACTCTGATATCTGTTTTTGACCCTTGGACAAAGCCTCTCCCGTCGGAGCCAGCATGGCTGAATTCATGGAGTTCCACTGAATTTGGGCCAGATAAGGGCACTGTTTATCATGAATTTAAAAATAACTCTAATTATTTTTACTACAGGCCTTATCCCTATGCAGGAGGCCGAGACCAGTTTATTTGGCCGGGAGTTGTTAGGCAGGGCAATGCCCTGATTGATCATAACTTCACCTTTGAGCTGGAGATTGCTGACCCTGAGGATGTTCCAGTTGTCCGGGCTTTGGAAATTGATGGGGATGAGAAGATCAACCTCGTTTCTGGACAGGTTACAATTGTGGAATTTCCTGAGAATTCAGTAAAAATCGCGGATTTGATCCTTTTTGACCCAGACCCAACCAATGAGTGGGAGAATCCATCAAATGCAGCGAATGTTCCTGCTCTTTCCATAACTTCAGAAACTTTTGAACTAGTTGCAACTGGAGTGGATCAAGAGGAGACGGATTCGGAAGAGAATGGGTGGTATTTTACCTATGAGCTAAGATGGCTTACTGCACCCCTGAACTTTGAATCTCTTGGTCCTGAGGTCTTTCAACTTCAAATAACTGCTACTGATACGGTACCAGTTGACACTTCAACCTATGATCTGGAGCTTGTGCTTCAAAATGTTCCTGAGGAACCACGGGGTGTATTTGTGCAAAAATTTCCCTCCGGAGAAAATCGAGTAACTAAAACAGCCGATGGTTCAGATGGGCCTCACCAGTTTGTGGCATCCATCGCTGAAAACCCAGATAGTTTGGAATTTGATTTTAAGGTTGAGGCTGAACGGTTTTACAATGCACAGACAGATGATTTTGAGGATGGAAATTATACCCTCTCACATATTCTGGACCTACAAAAGCTGGTTAATGGTCAGTACATAACTCATCCGGACAAAACCAAGAGGCTGCCCGCCGCCACTGCTTATCAGGTAAGCTACTATCAAATATATGATTCAGGAACCGATACCACCTACAGCAACCCGGTTCTCCTGAGTGACGATGCGGTGTGGATGAGTGGAGATGAGGGGAGGGTCAGGATTGAAATTCTGGATGATGACTTTTTCACTTTCGATGGTGACTGGTTGGAATTTAAGATTCTAGCAACCGATGAAAGTACCAGTTCGGAAGGGAATTTCATGACTGTTCAAGTTGAGATTGAGAATGATTTTGATGATGCAGTTTCTTTTAATCAACCATCTGAAATACCAATCCCTTACAAAGAAAATAATACTACTGCGGTTTTTGATTTTGATCCGATGGACCCCGATTCTCATCCCAGATCAGAATACCGGACAGATAATAATGATTCAGATGATTCGGGTGCACAAATTTTTTACCGGCTCAGCGGTGCGGATGCTGATTTATTTGAGATCGATGAGAATGGTTCACTGTTCTTTGCCTCCTCTCCCAATTTCGAAGACCCTATAAATCAGGACTTCATAAATGATCGTGCAAACGGTTCTCCAAATTTATACGAAATTAATGTGCAAATTCACGACCAGTCTGACTTTAGTACGGCAGTTGATCCAGTGAATTTGTTAATCGTGGTTGAGGACGCGAATGATCCTCCTTTTCGCACCGATCCATTTGCTTCAGAAAACTTCAGTATAACAACATTTGAGGGACAACCGTGGAATTTTGAAACAAGACGAGATTTAATTGATATAAGAATTTCTGATGAAGATGGAGATTTGATACTTTGGGAATATGTGTCATCCCCAGATCCTAAAGGGCAAATTTCATTGTCCAATGGAAGGACGGAGGACGGTGCTCCTGATACTTTTCTCTATTCGCCCGATTATTTAAGATTTGGGGATGATCTTTTCACACTTCGTTTCTCGGATGGAGAATCGCCCTATGTGGATATTAACTTTTCTATGTTTATTCAGAACGACAAGGACTTGCCATCCTTAGGGTATGTTCAATTTGACGGCGAATCCGCCTATTTTGAAATCCACGGCGGGAATTTTGGATATTACCAACAGGCTGTAAGTAATGGACAGACTGAAATATTGGTACAATTTGATGAGAATTCAAAACCAAGTTTTTCTCTTCCTTTTTCTGACCTTTTGGATGAGCAAAATATTACCTCAGTTGTGCTGTCAGGTTCGGATGAGTCCAAGTTTGTTCTATCTGAGATTTATCAGAGAGAGGATGTGGACGATCCCTTGATCTACTGGGTGGATTTGAATTTTACTGAATCCTTTAGTGCGGATTTTGAGAGTCCGCAGGAGGATGGTAATTATACAGTGAAATTAACGGTTTTTGATGAGGAGGGAAGTTTCGAGGATTTTTATTTTACTTTTGAAACACTTGATGTGGATGAGCCCGCATACTTAACTCCAGATGACCGCTTTGAAATTACTTTACCTGAGGAGACGGAGCTGGCGATCGACTCATTGCTGGCGGTCGATCCGGAAGGTGCAGACAAAAATTACACTTGGCGCTTTGCCGGCCTTGAAAATGCTCATGATGCAGCGGGCTATTTTAAATTCCGTGATGATGAGGGAAATTTTGGATATACTGGTGAAGGCTTTATTGCCGGGAATAGTGTGGATTTGTTATTTGCTAAAATTCCAAGTTTTGAAAATCCTCAAGAACGGGAGTTGAATGCGTCTGTCCAAGTCTTTGACCGGGACCTTAATTCCAGGGTATTTACCTACACCTTTCAAATTTTTGACGAGGATGACCCGCCCAGAATCAAAGACAGTTATGACGGGGTGGAGGAACTCGAGGAAAATGTTTTTTCCTTTCCGGTTGCTTTGGAAGCTCCAGAAACGGTAGACGGTTCGCTCGGTCCTTTTACCACCGAGTCTGTGATGTACCCAGAGGAGATGGGGGGAGGGGTTCAGCATGGTGGTCCTTTTGATTTATCCAATTATTTTGGTTTACTGGATGAAGATAACCAAACCCTTCGTTATTCACTTGTTTTGCCACGCGAGGGGTATCCATCACCAAGTTTTCAAAACCGCATGGAGGTATCTGGTTCTCAATTGTATTTCAAGGCAAGTTCGCCACCAAATTATGAGGATTCAGAAGAGCGCTCCGGCCAGGTTATGGTCGGAGTTACGGATGGGCTGTCGAGAATATATGTACTTTTTGATATCGTAATAACGCCGGAAAATGATCCTCCGGAACTTCTCTTAGGTTCGAGTCTATCATTTTCTGGTTACGAAGATACACCGCTTAGCAAACTTATAAGCAGTTATTTTCACGATGTTGACAATCCCATCCGCCAACTGACTTTTGACCTTGGTCCCATTCTGCGTTTTGGCGAGGAAGATCCCAATGCTACCCTGGAATTTTTCCCTGAAAATGACACCTTTACTTTTTCTGCTCCTCCCGACCAATCCGGAGTTTATGAGGTGGAGATAAATTTTTATGATGAACCGGAGAATAATTCCACGGTGAATTTTCGTTTTGATATTGAGGATGTTCCTGACAAACCGGAGATCCTGCTCCAGGAAGAATTTTTCGTGGCCAATGCGGTGAGCAAGGATGCTTTTTTTGTGGAAGAGAGCGAGGAAGTGAATGAAAGATACCTCCGTCTCTTGCATTTGGAAGGGGAAGTGCCCATTGCGGAGCTTTATGTTTCTGACTACAAGGACAGCCCGCCTGCCAGCTCATTTACCTGGGGAATTGTTGATGGGACGGGGATGTTCAGGATCGATGATTTCTCCGAATTTTGTCGAATTTATTGGGATCTTCCCGCTGAGACCAATAATGGCCTGCCGGACTATGAAAGTATGGGGGGGCAAACTTTTGAATTCTATATAACCGTGCAGGAAAATGTGGACCCTGGTGATATGCAGCAACTCAAAGTGGTCATAAGTGTGGAAGAGGTGCCGAATAAGCGTCCGGTCTTTGTTCCTTCCGACCCAAGGTTGTATATCATTGAAAACTTTCCTGAAGAGGGTGAGACAGATGTCCTCACGATTGCCGCAACCGATCCCGATAACCAACCTGGATCTGCGGAAACAATTATCTTGAAGACCATGCTTTCTGAACTGGATTATCAACAGTTTGTATTCGATGAACTATCAGGGAAGCTCAGTTTTGTGAGTCCGCGCGACTATGAAAGCCCCAAGGATTTGGGGATGGATAACCGATACCAAACCATCATCCGCATAACCGAATTTAATGATGAGGCAAAATCCAGTGAAATGCTCATTGAGGTCCAGGTGCAAAATAATGTCGAGCCACCATCCTTTGGAGCAAAGTACGATCCGGTTTACCCCGACGCAAATTTCAGCATTGTAGAGCAAAAAGTAGACAGTTTTGAGATCAATGCTTCCACCCTGGACCAAAATAAAAACTTGTTAATCGAAATATCACAGGATGGTCCGGATGATCATTTGTTTGAATTTAATTCAACATCCAACCGACTTTCATTTCTATTTCCTCCGGATTATGAAAATCCGGAAAGTGAGGACGGGGACAATATGTACGAAGTTCATATGCAGGTTAGTCCTGTGCAAGATGGAAAGCCCAGTTATGGAGACCGGGTAGTGGAGCCTTTCTACATTTTAGTACTGGACGACAATTTTACCTTTGAAATATCCGAGCCATTGCCTCCTCATCCGGCACTGTCCGATCTTCAAATCGTTGAAAATGAATTATTTGTGGTTGATATCGATGTCTTTGATGCGGAGACACCAGTGAAGTTTCCGGATTTGTTATACACTACCGAGTTGGGTGCTGGTTTTATTCCTCACCAAAAAACAGCAACCAAGGCGAGCCTGGCATTTGACGGGTCATTGAGTGAGTCAGTTTCCGGTCCGCTTGACTGGACAGGTCGTTTTGCCCGATCCGGGGATATGCGAAATGCGGGCATCAATGATGTGGTGGTTCTGACAAGTCGGAGCATTCTTTATTTTGAAAATGATGGAGCAGGAGAATTTACCTCTAATCAGGAATTAAAGACTATAATGGCAGGTGCATTTGAGGGGTCGCCCACTTTTGCCATGATCGAAGATATCAACTTTGATGGAGCCTTGGACCTCTTGGTTTGCTATCACGATTTTGCCGAGAATAAGCCGGGGATTGTCTTATTCATAAACAGCTCTGATGAGAATTTGCCTTTCGGTAATACTATCATTGAGGTTCCACTTGATCCGGCATCTGATCAATTGCGCAGTGGAAAGATTTCTCAGATCAGCGTGCAGGATTTGGATGGAGATTATGACTTGGACCTGGTCGTTGCTTATCTCAATGACAACGAAGTATTGTGGTATGCCAATGATGGGGAAGGAACTTTTACCTATCAAGGCATGATTGCCAGTGTTACCCGCCCCCGGGCGTTACGAATGTTCAACTTTGAAAATGCAGACAAATTAAGTGACGGGTATGCTTGTCCCGACTTGTTGATTGGTTCTGATGAGGGCTTGGCCATGATAAAAAACTTAGGCTCCGCTGGTTTTGAACAAACATTCCTCAGTCAGGGGAACCGTGTGGCATCCCTCCAGGTTCTCGACCTCTTGGGCAATAACAGGACGGATCTTGTTTTTGTCGAAGACGATCAATTGATGGTATGCCTTGGTCTTGCCAGCGGTTTTGGAGATCCCACTGCAGCGTTTACAGATAATTCAGAGTACCCTGATGTTCTGTCGGGATGGCCGGATCGGCCGGAAAAACCAGGGGTGATTGAGCCCTTTTATTTTGGAGAAGATGGATCGCCCACCTTGATCGTGGGTGAACTTAACCAACCATATGCCTTTCAGCTCAAGCACCGGGAGGTTGATAATGAGCCAAAAGTTATTTTTGATGTGATTAAGGTAGTCGAACTTGCTGAGGACTCGGGTGTTCAATCCTTGCAGGTCTTGGACCTTGACCGTCGAATTGATGTGGTGGAG
Organism: Opitutia bacterium; assembly: GCA_002686835.1. Classification (GTDB taxonomy): domain Bacteria; phylum Verrucomicrobiota; class Verrucomicrobiia; order Opitutales; family Seribacteraceae; genus Chordibacter. The sequence continues at coordinate 93,872 of NYYP01000015.1, forward strand.
TTTCGCTTTTTTCAACCAGAGGGGGGGGAGGATGTCAGCGAAAATGCAATCCTTTTTGACGAAGTAAAATTTGGCGCAGGAGGACGGCTCTTCTTTAAACAGGCTCCTGATTTTGAAAACCCACAGGATTTTGGTCAGGACAATGTCTACGAACTGGTTGTGGAAGCGAGAAAAAAGCCAGCCTATCCCGACCAAGACACCCAGTCTGATCAAAAGAAAATAACTGTCGAGGTGTTAGCCGTTAATGAGCCCCCGGTATTTACTTCATTGGCAACTGAAATTGATCATGTTGAGCATACCTTTTTGGTACTCGAGCAAATTGATATTTTTAACCCAGAATCTAATCCGCTCGTGCTGGAGGGCACATCTTTTGATTTAGCTGGTGGTGAGGATGAGGAGTTCTTCGAGATCAATGCTAGCAGCGGGAGGCTGGAATTTCGCAGTGATGTCTTTAGCGTGGATCAACAAACCGGGGTGGTCACATTTGACTACCTTCCCGATTTCGAAAACCCCAGGGATTTTGGCCAGGACAACCAATATCGGGTGATCGTCCGTATATCTGACGATGCGGGACTGTCGAGCGAGCAGGAGATAGTGGTGAGTATACTGGAATGGGACCAGCCACCGAGAGTGGACCCCGTTTTTTCTCCTCAAAATCAAACGGTTGATGAGGATAATGTATTGAATCATCCCGTGGCAGATTTACAGGCGAGTGACCCAGATAATGCCAATGGAGGAATTGCAGGGTATGATATTTTTCGCGATGCTTTGCATGGTTCGGCAACCATTGAAGATGGCGTGACCATATCCTACCAGCCGGACGGAAATTATTCCGGGGCGGACGAATTTTTTGTACAGGCATTAAACAATGCGGGCTTGCCCGTGGTAGTTCAATTTAAAGTGGAAGTCTCCCCGATTAATGACGCCCCTGTTACCAGACTCCCACTTTCTCATACCATGGATGAGGGAGTGGGCAAGGTGCTGCCCCTTCTCGCTTATGATGGGGATGGAGACTCCGTGGTATGGACAACCTGGCTTGCAGATGATCCTGATTTCAAGGTGCTTGGTAATGTGCTCTATTTTAAACAGGATGCCTTGCCCGACTACGAGCGTGCGGGCACCGAACTTGGATATGTTGCCAGACTGGGCCTACAGGATCCCTACACCAATCGTACCGAGCACAATCTCACTGTCTTTATCAACAATCTGCCCGACAGTCTGCCCAGTTCTGTCTTAAAAGCTGGTTCGCAGGGGAGTACTTTTATCATCCCTGAAAATCAGGCAATTGTTGCCGATCTTGAGGTGGCTGATCCTGATAATTTGGAAGATCCAAATGCCACCATTACTGGTGGGGCGGATGCCGAGTTATTTTTGTTAACTCAAGAAGGCGTGCTTCGAAGTGTGGATCCGTATGGTTTTGACTTTGAAGATGCCAACGATTCCAACGGGGACAACCGGTATGAATTGATTATCGATGTAAACGATTCTGCCCTCGGTCAGTCCTATCAAGTATTTGTGGTGGTTGCAGATCATGACGAGAGCCCCCCTTACTATACAAGTGGGGGAGGTGAGACATTTTATCAGCTTACCACTCCGGAGGATAGATTGTTTATAACTCAGGTCGCGGCTGAGGACAATGAGACCGATGATCTGGTCTACCGGGTGGCCAAGGGTGCGGATGCGGAATTCTTCTTCATTGATGAATCCAATGGTTCTTTGGACTTTATTACTCTGCAAAACTTTGAGAATCCTGGTGATTCAAATGGCGATGGGATCTTTGAGGTGGTGGTTGGGGTATCGGATGGAGTGTTTGAAACCAACCAGACAATTTTTGTGGAGTTGGAAGATGCCAATGATCCCCCCGTGCTTTCCGCAAACGATTATAATTTAAGTGAGGATGGGGAGATTTTTCAGGTATTTGAAGGATTTGATGAAGACGGGGACGATATCACTTACCAGTTGCAAAGCCAGTCCCCATATGGGGCTGTCACCGTTTTGGGGGCTGGGTTTACTTATCGTCCTGATGCAGACTTTTATGGCTTTGATTCCTTTGATGTCCTGGTTTCGGATGGTTATACCTCCAATGTTCAGACAGTTGAATTGTTGGTTTCCCCGGTCAATGATGCTCCGGTTGCAGTGGATGATATTAAATATTTTTACCAGGAAAACCGTACTTCCAATCCTCTCATTTTGATTGATGTTTTAGCCAATGATCATACCGGGCCTGACGATCCCTCTGAAAAGAGTTCCTACACGGTCGAACTAATTGGCTCATATTCTGCCAATGGGCACTATGTCAACACCTGGTCCAGGGGAGTTTACAGGTATGATCCAAAATCAGACAGTAATTTTACGGGGGAGGATAGTTTTCAGTACCGTCTGATAGATGATGGGGATGATAATGACAGATTAGAGGATACAGCCACGGTGCGGGTCTGGGTGGCCACCGCAGCAGGGCAACCAGATTGGACCAACCTTATGTTCTTTGGAATATACTACCGGGATACCAATGAAACCAATGGTCGGCAAAACTGGATTTATCATGTTGATATGGGTTGGGTTTATGTTCACCGTCCTGATCAGTTGCTCGATGCCACCTGGATGTGGAAAGAAAATGTTGGATGGTTCTGGACGGGAGATAAATATTTCAAATGGGTCTACCATCAGGGGCTTCAGCAATGGTTGCACTGGGAGGGCGGGATAAACTCATCGAGTGGTTGGTTCTTACGAACAGAGCAGGAGGTCCAGTATTATGAAAAAGACTTTATCCGTATGCAGGTGCGGGACGATGTAATTGAGATTCTGCCAGACTTGTCTGGACTGAGTAAATTTATTCAAAGAAGCCCTTTCTTCAGTCAATCAGAAGTAATAAAGATAGTTGCCGAATTAAACCGTTTTAAACGCTCATCAACCCTTAACAAAATTCTTCAGTTTGATTTTTCTTATTAAATCGTTTTCCATACAGACTGTGAGTATTTTTTTTCGCATTGTTCCCGTTTTCTTTGCTCTATCCATGTGCGGTCCGATGTGGGGGCAAAACAGCGATGGTGCACCTGTTTCTGAGCTTCAGCGCAGGTTCCTGCAGATGGAGCAACGGGCCCTTGACCTTTCCAAGCGCCTCAGTGAAATGTCGGGCACTGAGCCGATTGAGCTGATCGACCGCAATGAGTCTCTTGCTCCAGTACAACTGGAGACGGATGCCCAGCAATCCTACGACCAATTGCCAGGGCCGATGGTGGAGCCCCTGCCTATCCCCGAAGAGCCTATTACAGAAGAAATGCCCACAGTTTACCAGTCGGAGGTAGTTCGGGTGGCACCTACGACTCAGCAACGAAAGGGAGATTACTACTTAATGCCTTTGGTTGGATTTGCTGTGGCAACATCAACAACATTCACAGAACATGAGTATGACGATGATCTGCATGGCGAATGGGGTAATGCCATCGGACTATTTGCCGGCAAAAGGTGGGATAACTGGTTAGCCTATGTTCGTATATCTTATCAATATCTAGAATATGAAAACCCTTCATTTAAAGCTGATAATCCAACTAGAGTTTTTGGTAACGAAGAATCTTACTCAGCTTCGTTTGGTGGGGGATACAGTATTCCTCTAACTCAAAAATTATCAACCTATGGAGCTCTTGGTATTGGCTTTGCATGGCGCAAAAATAGTGCAGATGTGCAATTTCAAATAGAACAAGATGGTTATCTAAAATGGGTCGATGATCCAGAAGGAGATCGAACTAAGTCCTCGCTAGTCTTTACCTATGATTTTTCAATGGGCTTGGAATACATGTTTTCCCAGAACTATTCTGCCCGGTTGGGATACCGCTTGCTTGGGCTGACCTCCAATAAATCTTTTGATGGATCCTTTCAGCACCTGATCGAGCTGGGAGTAGGGGCGAATTTCTAGTTTTCTTCTCACGTCAATTTCATTCACTTGACGAATTCCCCGCTTGGGGATTGCCTATTCGCTTACTTTGATGAGCACGGAAACCCCCATGATGAAACAGTACCGGGAGGCCAGGCAAAGCCTCGAGGACGATACTTTGCTGCTCTTTCGTCTGGGCGATTTCTATGAGATGTTCGAAAACGATGCCGAGCAGGGGGCGGCACTCCTCGGTATTACCCTGACCAAACGCCATGATATGCCTATGGCGGGGATTCCCTCCCATGCGGCTGAGTCCTACCTTAGCAAACTGCTCGCTCAGGGAAAAAAAGTGGCGATTTGTGACCAGCTGGAGCCACCCAGGCCAGGGAAATTGGTCAAGCGGGGAATTACCCGNATTCTTACCCCCGGGACTGTCCTGGAGGATCGGCAGCTGGAGGCTTCACACAATCATTTTCTGCTCGCTCTTGATCTTGACAAAAAGGGAGCCCGTGCGGCCTGGCTGGACCTATCCACTGGTAAATTTGCCCTGTCCAGCCAAGTAAACCCGGGGGATTTATTTTCGATCCTCCACTCCCTTTCACCTCGGGAAGTACTGATGGCGGAGAGCCTGGGCCGGAGGNTGGAAATGATGGAGAATGGGCGTGCCCTGGCGGATGATATCGACCGGGCATTAGGAGATATTACCAGAACTGAGCGTCCGGACTTTGACTTTGACCAACGCTCGGGTGCCCGTGAAGTCATGGAAAGCCTGGGGGTTATGAACCTGGAGGGCTTTGGCATTGATTTGGAGCATCCCGGTTTAGGGCCCGCCGGTGCAGTTCTGGTATATGCTCAGGATGTGCTCAAGGGNAANCCGGGCAACCTCAACCGCATCGAGGAATACCGTGCGGGTGCGGCCCTGCTCCTCGACCCGGCCACTCAGCGGAACCTGGAAGTATTTCGGACCTCTGCCCAGACCCGTAAGGGGTCCCTGCTTGATTGTATGGACCAGACGGTGAGCCCGGCGGGTGCCCGCCTGGTGGAAAGNTTTCTTGCCCGTCCCGAGCGTGATCTTTCTGAGATTNAACGCCGGCAGGCATGNGTACTCGAATTTTCCAAGTCACCACGGGTTGTCGAAGAGGTAGCTGAAATCCTTCGCCGGGGGGCCGATCTCGAAAGAATCCTGGGCCGATTGCGCAACCGGGTGGTAAGGCCCCGTGAGCTTGGTGGACTGCGGGCAACAGTGCGTGGGTTGCCTGCCATTCGCCAATCGCTCACCAATTTGGGCGAGACCTATCCTGCGATCCAGAAATTGGCCGGACGCATAGAATTGTTTGAAGATCTGACCGATCTGCTCAACCGGGCATTGGAAGAGGAATTGCCCGCGGAGATCAAGCTGGATGTCAAGGGAGAGGGCGGNCGGGTTATACGGGCGGGGTATAATGAGGAATTTGATCAATTGCGTGACCTCGCCGGTGGTGGGAAGCGGTGGATTTTAGAGCTCGAGTCAGCGGAGCGCGAAAAGACCGGAATCTCCAACCTCAAGGTAAAGTACAATGGTGCGTTTGGATATTTCATCGAAGTAACCAAAGCAAACCTGCACCTNGTGCCCGAGCATTATGTCCGCAAGCAGACCATGACCAATGCCGAGCGGTTCTACACCGATGAACTCCGCACCAAGGAGAAAGAAATCTTAAATGCTGAGGAACAGACCGTGGCCAAGGAGCAGGAACTTTTTGAGGAAGTGGTAAGCCAGGCATTACAACACGCTGATCTTCTGGCCAAGGTCGCCCGGGTGCTTGCTGAAGTTGATGTTTTTTCTTCCTGGGGCNCTATCCTCCGGGATCGCGACTATTGCATACCGCAAGTGGTGAAGGGTTCCCGGGAATTAAGTATCGAGCAGGGACGCCACCCCGTGGTGGAAACAGTGCTCAAACAGGAGAGCCTTGGACTGGCCGGTACCCATGCCTTTGTTCCCAATGATACCAGCCTGTCTTCCTCCGAGGAACAGCTTTGCCTGATCACCGGGCCGAACATGGCGGGTAAATCAACCTATATCAGGCAGGTCGCCTTAATCGCGCTTATGGCCCANGTGGGGTCGGGAGTGCCCGCCAAGTCCTGCCGATTGGGTATGGTNGACCGTATTTTTTCCCGGGTGGGAGCAGGTGATGAACTGGCNCGGGGGAATTCCACATTCATGGTGGAAATGAATGAGACTGCAAACATACTCAATAACTGCACCACAGACAGTTTGATTGTACTGGATGAGATTGGTCGGGGNACCAGTACCTATGATGGCCTGAGTATTGCCTGGGCGGTGGTGGAGCATTTGCACGGGAAAGAAGGGGAGGGTCCCAAGACCCTGTTTGCCACACATTACCATGAGCTCACCCGCCTGGCAGAAAGTCTTCCCCGTCTCAAAAATTATTCGGTGGCGGTGAAGGAATGGAATGATGAAATCATCTTTGTCCGTCAAGTGACCCCGGGGGCATCAGAGAGATCTTTTGGTATACAGGTCGCCCGTTTGGCTGGACTGCCCGATGGAGTGGTTGAGCGGGCTAAGCAAATACTTGGAAATTTGGAAGTGGGAGATTCCCAGGGAACTCCTGCAGAAATAAAAAATGAGACTCCCTCTACCGGGCAAACTCCTCCAGCCTCTACTAATTTGGCTGAAAAAAAGCCGAAAACCAGACGGNTGGCTCCTCAGGTAGACCCATCCCAGTTGGAATTGTTTTGAACGGATCCCTCTATTTTGAGGAGTACGGNAAGCCCGCTGGTCCTACGATTATCTTTCTTCATGGNCTGCTGGGTTCATCCCGGAATTGGAGATCGGTGGCNAAGGCTCTTTCCGATCATTATCATATATTTGCTTTAGATTTGCCAGAGCATGGAAATTCCCCCCATTCAGCTTCCACCAGTTTAATCGCCATGAATAACTTGGTAACCGCTTGGATCAAACGCCATATACCTGGGGGATATATCCTTTGCGGGCATAGCCTCGGCGGAAAAGTAGCCATGGCTCATGCCTGTAAGAAACCTCAGGCAATGCAAGGACTTGTGGTTGTTGATATTGCCCCGAGGGATTATCCTCCGGAGCACCATCTGCCCACTTTAAATGCCCTGCTTAGCCTCAAGATTGATGCTTTGCAGTCACGCAAAGAGGCTGATGATGCCTTGAGCGAAAAGATTCCCAACTGGGCATTCCGTCAATTTCTCCTTACCAACCTCCGNGAAGATTCGNGTTCATGGAAATGGCGGGCAAACCTTGCGGTTCTCCGTTCCTCCATCTCCGAACTTTCTATTAATCCCCTAAGCCAGAACGATTCCTACGATGGACCAACTCTGTTTATACGGGGAGGTAAGTCCGGCTATTTGAGGAGTGAGCATTTCCCCTTGGTGAAGGAGGCTTTTCCGTCTGCGGAAATTTTTACGCTGATGGATGCGGGCCATGATGTGCATGTGGAGGATAAGGATGGTTTTCTGATCCATCTAAAAGGATTTCTTCTGGATTTCCAGTAAGCTGAATTACCGCCCGATCTGCTGCATTTCTGGCTTATCTCCAAATCATAACAGACTAAAAAAAAGACTCATGGTTGCCCATGAGCCTTTTTAAAAGGGGTATGTTGATCAAGTAATCAGATCGCAGCCTTGAGCTTTGCGCCAGCCTTGAACTTTACATTCTTGGAAGCNTTGATCTTGATCTTTTCGCCNGTTTGGGGGTTGATTCCCTTACGAGCTGCCCGNTTGACCACGGAAAAGGTGCCGAAACCGATGATTTGGACGGATTCTTTCTTTACTGCCTTGGTGATAGCATTGAGTACTGCATTAAGAGCAGCGTCTGCAGCGGCTTTGGAAGTATCCTTGCCCAAGTTTTTTTGTACGGCTTCGATAAGTTGACCTTTATTCATATTGTATTCCTTTTGTTTATAAGGGTTGATTTACTAGGTTTGTAAGCTTCTAGCTCGCCATTTTACTGCGTTCGGTCAAACATTTTCTCTCAAAAACCCCATTTTTCTGCGGATTTCGGCCAATTTTAGGAAAAATTGGCTTTATCTTCGGGCTTTAACTCCCCTTGAGCACCACAGGAAACNGTTTGCAAAAGCTTTCCCAGTTCTTCCAGAAATGTGGAATTGTTTTGGTTTTGTAATTGTTGAGCNCGTTTAACCAATTGTTGGGCCATCACCAGTGCCTGCTCTCTCGATGAGCCAAGGTTTTCAAAAGCTTTTCCGACCTGTTCGATCGCCCGTTCGTGTTCTTTCATCATATTAGGGGATAGATAGATTGCCCGGTTGACTCAATTAGCAAACCTTTGGTTTCAAAAATTTCTANTGCATTTTCATGAATGACCGCAGCCCCAATCCAATTTTCGTTGTCAGGTAAAAGAAACTGACTTTTCAGACTGCCCACCTTTTTGCCGTTAGCTAACAGGGGGGATGGAAGCGACTCCTCTAAATTGCCTGTTCCTTTTATTGCGACAGCCTGCTTTCTGACATTTCCCATGGCATGAATACGGGCCATAACCTCCTGCCCAAGATAACACCCTTTATTGAAATCAACGGAGGGCTTATGCAAACCTCCCTCCTGGGGAAATTCATCCTCTCCAATTTCCCGCCCGGGAAGAAATAGTTTTTGNTGNAGTCGCAACCGTTGGAATTCGCCCGGATGGGGTGAAGCAATAGTATCCGCCCACGGAGTCGGACAACTTTTGGGTAACATTATTGTGAGTCCGGTAGGTGGCACCAGTGAACTAAGATAAACCCATCCGTTGCCAAATGCATGTGCATGGCCGGGCAGGATGGAGTCGATGCCNAGAACCTGGCACGCTTCCTCNACTGAGGTCGGATGGTAGAGGANAATTTCTTTCCAGTCCTCGGGCACAGGCTCAAACTCCACTTCATCCGCGANCACATTTTGTCCAAGTAAATCAATCACAGTTTGGGAGTGAGCCTCTTTGCAAATTAACAAAAAATCCTCCTCACCTGTGCATATAATTTGAGCACCGAACAAAACCTTGCCTTTAAGGTTTAAACGAAGNCCCACGCGGGTTCTGCCCACCGGGAGGTTGTGCAAATCTATGGTTAGCTGGCTTTGTAAATAGGGCAGGGCATCTTCGCCCGAAACTCGGACCAGTCCGGCCACAGAAGATTGAAAGAGTTGTATAGACATGCTACCTTGCTAAAAGTTTGGCTTGTTCATGCAAGCATAGGTTCTATGGTAATTGCCCTGTGCAACAAGTAACCAACCTAAGAATTTCGGACTCCATTGCTTTACCTTCGCCTGTGGAAATGGTCGATGCCATACCCCGTTCCAGCAATCAGCTGGATGTGGTTGCCCAATCGCGCGCCGCGCTTCACCAGATTATTCATGGTCAGGACCGGCGTTTAATTGGAGTGGTCGGTCCGTGTTCCATTCACGATTTAAAGGCTTGCCTGGAATATGCGGAAAAATTTGCCAAACTTTCACAAGAGCTTGAGGATCGTCTTTTATTGTTAATGCGGGTGTATTTTGAAAAGCCCCGAACCACTGTTGGATGGAAGGGCCTGATCATGGATCCCCAACTTAATGGCACCTGTGATATTCCATCGGGTTTGCACATTGCCCGGTCCTTTCTTGGGGAAGTGCTCGACCTTGGCATCCCCACAGCCACCGAATTGCTCGACCCTATTACCCCCCAATACTTAGCGGATTCTCTGAGTTGGGCTGCCATAGGTGCCCGTACTTCGGAGTCACAAACTCATCGTCAGATGGCATCTGGTCTCTCCATGCCCGTTGGTTTTAAGAATGCGACCAGTGGCGATTTAAAAGCCGCGGTAAACGGAATTATTGCGGCGACCCAAAGTCAGACCTTTTTGGGCATAACTGAGGATGGCCGGGCCTCTGCAGTTACCACGGGCGGAAACCCCGACTGTCAGATCATTCTTCGTGGAGGCACTGCTGGGCCAAATTTTGCTTCGCAATATGTTCAGCAGGCGGAAGCGTATCTCGATCCTGTCGAGGCACCCTGTTCGCTAATGATCGATTGTAGTCACGCAAATAGTGAAAAGGACCCATCCCGACAGCCCCAGGTTCTGGATGCGGTGCTTGAGCAAGTGGCGGACGGTGCAGATGCGGTGCATGCATTTATGCTCGAAAGTCATTTGCATGCGGGCAGTCAGTCCTTTCCACGCCCCCTGGAGGAATTAGACTATGGGGTTTCCATCACAGATGGTTGTATCGATTGGCAAACGACGGAGGCTTGCCTCAGGCGGGCAGCTGAGGTAGTAGACAAGGTTCGTTTTTCTTAGCTTCCCATCAATTTAAACCATTTAAAATTAACTACACTATGAACGACAAAACTCCCATTCGCGTGGCCGTTACCGGTGCTGCTGGTCAAATTGGCTACTCTCTTCTTTTCCGTATTGCTTCAGGTGGCTTATTCGGCCCCGACCAACCTGTTGCCCTCAACCTTATTGAAATTGAACCAGGAATGAAGGCTCTGGAGGGCGTATGTATGGAACTTGATGACTGTGCATTTCCATTACTCAAAGATATCCGCCCGACCAGCGATTTGAACGAGGGGTTTGATGGGGCTAACTGGGCTTTGCTTGTGGGCAGTGTTCCCAGAAAAGCGGGAATGGAGCGTGGCGACCTGCTTGGAATCAATGGAAAAATCTTTACCGGTCAGGGGCAGGCTATTGCCAAGAATGCAGCCTCGGATGTGCGGGTGCTGGTGGTGGGGAACCCCTGCAATACCAATTGTTTAATCGCGATGAACAATGCACAAGATGTTCCCCGCGACCGTTGGTTTGCCATGACCCGACTGGACGAAAACCGGGCTGCCGCCCAGCTCGCTGCCAAGGCAGGCAGGCAGGTTTCAGAAGTTTCCAATGTTACTATCTGGGGGAACCATTCTGCCACTCAGTATCCAGATTATTACAATGCGAAAATTGGGGGTGTTTCAGCACCTGAAGTCATCTCTGATGATACCTGGGCCCATGTAGATTTTATTCCTACCGTCCAGCAACGAGGAGCCGCAATTATCCAGGCACGGGGTGCATCCTCGGCGGCATCGGCTGCCAATGCGGCGATTGATACCGTCAAATCTCTTACCACTCCTACTCCTGCGGGTGACTGGAACAGTGTATGTGTGGCATCTGACGGCAGCTATGGAACCAAGGAAGGTTTGATTACTTCTTTCCCTATCCGTTCAGACGGTCAGAATTGGGAAATTGTGCAGGATTTACCCATCAATGAATTTGCCAGGGAAAAGATCGATGCCTCGGTTAATGAACTTGCCGAGGAACGGGAGATGGTTTCCGACCTGCTCCCCAGCTAATTTTTGAAGTTAACTAGGTAGGGGAAAGATTTTTACTTCCCAGTCGATGTTCGTACATACGCACATCGTGATACTTGCCAAATTTGTAACCACCCTCGTGGAGAAGTCCGGCTACCTTAAACCCCATTTTTTCATGAAGGTTTTCGGAACCTGGGTTCGGTAAAACCACGAGTCCGTATATCCGGTGAACTTCCTCGGTGTCCCTTAGGTTGTCTATTAATTCTGCATACAGTTTCTCTCCAATTCCTTTTCCGGTATGCTCGGGGTCTAGATAGATGCTGCTCATTACAGAGGGAGCATAAGCTGGTCGTTGGTGAAAGCGTAGGCTGGCGGCATATCCGATTACTTTTTCTGCCTCTTCTGCCACAAACAACTGATACCGTCCCTTCTCGGAAAACTGGGTAAACCAAGTCTTTCGGTTTTCCAAAGATAATTCCACCATTTCGAAAGTCACCACAGTGTTAAGAATGTAGTGATTGAGAATGTCCCGCAGAGCGGGTAAGTCGGACTCTCGTCCTCTGCGGATCAATGCATCCATGTAATGCGTTAAGGAGTTTTTAAAGATGGTACCCGGAGAGGGGGTCGAACCCTCACTCCCTCGCGGGAACTGGATTTTGAATCCAGCGCGTCTACCAATTCCGCCATCCGGGCATCGAGAGAAGTGAACAGTTACTGAAATTTTTAGTAATTTTGCAACCTTCTAGTTAAGAGGATGTTATTTGAATTCAGATTTAAGTATCTTTTTTATCATCTATGCTAATGATAATTATAGAATACTTTTGTCATGATCCTAATATATTTTTAAAATACCTGCTGTATGTTCTCTGCTTTAAAGGTTTCACAAATAAGAGCACTGGCAATTTTTGTGCTGTTGGCTAATGCCTCAACTCTACTTGGCAATTTAAACAATGGCCTGGTCGCCTATTTTCCCTTAGACGGAAATGCCTCAGATCTTGTCTCTGGGGCCACTGGGACCATTCATGGGGCTAGTTCTGTTCCGAATCGATGGGGCATGGCAAACAGTGCTTTTTCTTTTGATGGGACGGATGATTATATTGAAGTGCCTTGCCAATCCCCTTATTCGAGCAATCAATTTTCTTTCAGCCTCTGGGTAAATCCATCTGCCAATTCTAGTTCTTACCAATCCCCTTTCACATTTCGTGGCTTACAAACTGGATTTATGTTGTATAAAGATCCAAGCAATACATGGAGTCCATGGGTTGGTACTGGTTCTGCATGGGGAAGCACCAACTTGGGTGCGATCACTTTGAATGAATGGGTCTTCATTGTATGCACCTATAATGGCACTGCATTTGCGGGGTACAAAAATGGCAGTTTCGTTAGCACATCTTCTCCATCCTTTGCTCCCAATACATCGAGTCCACTACGGATTGGTGCCGGGGTTACTGAAAGCACCACTCCAAGTTATTTCTTTAACGGGCAGGTGGATGAATTAAGGTTTTATAACCGTGCATTGAGTAACACGGAGATTAAGCAGTTGCAGATCATAGATAATCCGCATTTCCAGAATGTAAATAATCTTGGCTACACCTATGTGGATGAAAATTTATCAAATGGTGGACCCTGGGCATTGCTTGGTTATGCGACGGATGGAAATTTTACCAGCAAGTTCACCGTTGCATCCGGGCAAATTGATGAGGGGCGACAAGGTTCTGCAGTCTTAAACGCTCTGAGCTTTGCCCAAAGTGCTCCCAAGCTTGCCATTACCTGGACAAATAATGGGAGCCCAAAGCCAAACGGAGGTATAAGTAGTTACGATCATGGTGTGGCCTTCGAATTTACTGACCCATCTTTATTAACAATGACCGCGGCTCAGACTCCAAGTGCTGGAGCAGGATCAACAAACTGGTCAAGCGTTTCCACCGATCCATCCACCGTTTTGCTCAATCTGGAAGTTATCCAAGGAAGTCCGAACTTACCTGGCTCCATGTATGCCCGCAGGGAAACCTTTGGTGCAATGTATGGCAATGCCTATGGGTTTGCAAAAAGCTCAAGCAATGCCCAGCTCGATTGGACGGTAGACGGGCAGGCATTCAATGTCCTGTATCTTGGGCTTAATGGTAATAATGGGTATGTGGCTCCCGGATCCGGAGGGAATGCAAATGGATATGTGCCCTCAACCATGGCGATCTGGGGGCAACTGGAAAGTCCACCCTGCAACCTGCATTCCTTGGGGGCACTTGCCATTAACGAAAACTCTTCAGTCGGAACTATCGTGGGTGAGTTGAATGCTACTGATCCAAATGGAGATGGTTTGTCCTTCACTTTANCNCCATCTCTGCCCAGTCAGTTTTCTCCGGTGTTATGGCTTGATGCCAACGATTCTTCTTCCGTAATCAATTCGGNAGGTTCAGTAAGTGAGTGGAGGGANAAAAGTGGGAATAATTATCACTTCACTCAAAATGTTGATAATTCCAAGCGTCCCTTATATTCGGCTACATCCTTGAACGGGATGCCTACGGTCACTTTTGATGGCTCAAATGATTACCTAAGCATTTCTTCGAGGTTGGGTTTCAGTGCCAACCCAGATATTTCGGTTTTTGCGGTAACGAGTTTCCTGTCTCTCGCCAATAANGACGAACGAATCTTTCAGNTCGGTACCAATAGTCACGGCCTAGCGATGGCGGGGGGCACAGGGCGTTGGTCGTGGCGTTTCAATGGAGGTCATGAAGCCTACAGCAGCGTATCTCTCAATACTTNTGCTTTGCAGGTGTGGGTTCGGCAAGCGGGGACAAATTATCAATCTTCTCGATTTTTCTACAACGGCGCCGAGCAGGACAGAACTGCTGGCAGTTCAGATACATCTGTGCCTACAAACACTGAGGCTACAGCAATTATTGGAAAAAGTGCNGCCGCAGGCAATTTTGCCAATGTGAAGATTTCTGAACTGATCGTGCTCAATGATTCTTCGGAAATTTCCAGAAAAGCCTTAGAAACCTATCTGGCTCGCAAATGGGGCTTGAATTATCCCCACGCTACCAGCAATGGCATTTTCGAACTCGAGTCCAATGGAACCCTAAAGAGTTTAGTTTCCTTGGACCGGGAAACCTCTGCAAGCTATCCCATAGTAGTCCGTGCAACTGATACTAATGGAAATTTTATCGATCAGAATTTTTCGGTTTCGGTTTTGGATGATGGACAGGAAGACACAGACTCTGATGGGTTTCTTGATAGCATCGAAATATCATCAGGCTCGAATGAAAATAATTCATCAAGTGTACCAGCTGATCTGCCTGGCTTTTTGGGTNAAGCAACCCTGTGGATCGATGCCACTAATGTAGATCTTAAGCAAAACACAACGATTTCGAATGGGGGATCGATTTCTCAATGGAAGGACCAATCAGGGAACGGCAAACATTTAACAGTCATAAACACCGCTAATTCCCCGGTATTGAATGCTGCTTTAGTAAACTCTAAAGATGTGGTTTCTTTCACTGGGGATTCCTTAAAAACTGGGGAGGCGGTTTCAGTGCGCTCAATCCTTGCTGTCCATAAAACTTCAAATTCTCATTATTTGTGGGACTTTCGGGACGGTGTTCCAAATTCATGGATTTATTTGGGGAGTGCCGGCTCGTATTGGAATCAGCATATGAGCAACGGAGTTTTGCAAAGTTCTGTTAATGGTAGCTTGATAATGAACAACCAACTGCAGCTTTCTTACTTTTCTGGAAGCTCAAATGGTAGTGGTACCTTTTACCTTCACTCCAGGTTTTCAAATAATGAAATGGGNACTGGTGATATTTGTGAACTTTTGATTTTTAACCGTTTGCTCAACCAGCAGGAGATTGATTCTGGTGAGGCTTATTTAGCGAAAAAATGGGGACTGGACACAACTGTAGATTCTGACTCCGATGGGGTTGTGGATTCTGTGGAGTATGATGCCGGAACTAACCCGGAATCCAATGCAAGTATTCCTGGATTAGATTATGGTATGATCGCTTGGTATCCCTTTGATGGGAATGCCTCGGATATGTCGGGCAATGGCAGGCATGCAACAGCGGTGAATAGCCACAGTTATGTATCCGCAAAAGTTGGTATAGGTGTAAGAATAGTGGGCTCATCCAGTGGCGTAACTGGGCATGTTTCGCTTCCTTACATTTCATCATTAGAAAACTCTGATTACACATTCGCTTTATGGGTCTTAGAGGAATCAATGCTTTACGCACATGGAGAAGATTATTTGTTTTACGGACAATTAGAGAGGGTTTCAAACCGTGATGATGGAGTAGCGTTTCCATTCAGCTCTACCACTGATTATATTTCTGGTATAAACCGTTCATCTTGGAATCATTACACAGTAACCAAATCTGGCTCTACGAATCGTGGATATTTAAACGGTTCCTTGGTGGCCACAGGTAGTTGGTCCTCCTCAAGTGCTGCTTCTGACACTGCGACCCATTCAGCATTGGGTCGGCATTGGTGGAGTGGCGGTGGTGCTAGCTCCACTCGGCTTGTCGGAGTGTTTGATGATTTTAGAATTTATGACCGTGCATTATCTTCTGATCAGATTTCAGGACTTTACCAAATGCCTGGATCTGATGCAGACGGAGATGGGTTTACCTATGAAGATGAAATCGAGGCTGGAACTGATCCAAATTCCAGTGCAAGTAAGCCAGAGCTCTCAAATGGTCTGCTCCTATGGTATCCTTTGGACGGCAATACTTCTGACATGTCTGGTAATGCTCGTCATGCAACCTTGAGTAATGCCAATGGTTCCACTGGAGGCTTTGTGGATGGTAAGATTCATAAAGCGCTGGACTTTGATGGGGTGGATGATTTTCTCACTGTCCCTCATGATAATGGNTTAGATTTGCGCCGTACNATGTCGCTGTCTTTATGGCTNAAATTAGATACGATTCCGGCAACAGGCTNTTCTGCGATTTTATATAAGGGTGGTGGGAATNGTGGTTCCTCCAGAACTTATTCATTATGGCTAGAAAATGGNAGCCGGTTNATCCATGCAACCAGTGCCGANTCNACTGATCAGCAANNTGCGAATTCTNCTAANAGTGCNTTTNCCAATAACTCCTGGATGCACCTGGTGATGCTCCTGGATCGCTACAATGGAACTATCCGTGCCTTTAAGGATAAGGCATTGGTTGCAAGCGATACCATTCGCACGACTGACACAGTTTCTTCCTCAAATCCGTTGCTTTTTGGGTCCAGCCAGGAGAGCAATTCTAATTACAGCGGCATTAACGGACAGATGGATGATATCCGATTGTACGACCGGGTATTATACTCCTTTGAAATTGATAACCTTTACGACGCAGTGGTCACGGATACGGACTCGGATGGTCTCAATGATGCAGAGGAAAGTTTGCTTGATACCAATCCTACATCTTCGGATACCGATGGCGATGGGCTTACCGATTTCGAGGAAGTTATGGGCTACCATACTTACGAGCAGATTAATAGTTCCCTTACATGGTCTGCCGCCAAGGCAGATGCGGAGAGTCGTGGTGGTTATCTTGCCACTATCACCAGTCTGGAAGAGAAAAACAAAGTGGAGACGATCAGGTCTTCCAATTCCTGGCTGGGTGGTAGTGACACTCAAACCGAAGGTACCTGGCAATGGGTCACTGGTGAACCATGGAGCTATAATTTTTGGGCCTCCAGCGAACCAAATGGAGGTACAGGAGAAAATTATCTTGTAACTTGGAATTCGAGTGGAAATTGGAATGATTTTGGTTCAGGCACCAACGAAAGTTACATCTTAGAAAAAGAATATTTTTCCAATCCAAATTCACAGGATACGGACGGGGACGGATTTCCTGATTACAACGAAACGCAAGTCGGTACCGATCCGAGTTCTGAAGCCTCTTCTCTTCTGCACAATGATTTAATTGCTCACTGGAAATTTGATGAAACCAGTGGAGTCACTGGTGCGGACTCTTCAGGAAACAATTATCATGCCACTATTTACAATGCCGGTGATGGGGCATCCTCATGGGCAAGCGGTAAAGTCGGTGGAGCAGTTCAACTAGATGGAGTGGATGATTATCTGGCCATCCAAAATTTATTCTACAACCAAGCCGGGCAGATTCCACAGGTCACGGTTTCAGCCTGGGTCAAAACCACTAAAAGCTCCGAAGGTATCGTCATGAGTTTTGACCGGAGTGAATACTGGCGCTTATCTGTCGGTGGACCTAATAACAATGGGAAAATCATGTTTTCTACTTTCTCTTCATCCGTCACTGATCTATACGGACAGACAGTAGTGAGCGATGGAACCTGGCACATGATCACAGCTTCGTATTCGAATGGTACTGGTGCTGTTAATTTTTATTTGGACGGCATTACTGATGGCTCCGCTACTGCTCATTCGGGGGCAGCACTGGGACGTGGGACGACGCGTTTTGGTGTTTTTGGAGCAAATAATGAGGATGTATCTTTCAACACCATGGATAATGGTAGCCGAATTCTTCTTTTTCAGGGATTGATTGATGATGCCCGTATTTACAACAGGGCATTAAGTGCCAGCGAAGTTTATGTTCTTCATGAATTGAGCAACCCAACTACACCCGGGGGGAATGCTGCTCCTGTTAATTTATCTTTGTCTAATTTGCAGATAAATGAAAACCAGGCAATTGGCTCATCCGTAGGACAGTTCTCTGCAACCGATCCCGATGGAGATGGCATTACTTTTCAATTGGTCAATGGTGCGGGAGACTCAGGTAATTCATTATTTAGTTTGGAAACAAATGGAATCCTTAAAACTGCAGTTGTTTTAGACTATGAAAATAACGCCTCTACCTATTCCATTCGAGCAAGGGCCAGCGATATCCACGGTGGATCAGTGGAAGGAAACTTTACCATTACATTACTCGATCTGGACGATACTGCTCCAATAATCACTCTTAATGGAAATACCAATATCAGCCACCAAGCAGGAAATGCCTACCTCGATGCCAATGCCAGTTGGAATGATTTAGTGGACGGATCGGGCGTGATTGTTGCCAGTGGAGAGGTCAATGCCAGTACTCCGGGAACTTATTTGCTTTCCTACAATTATACCGATGCAGCGGGCAATGCGGCACAGACAGTTACGCGAACAGTGGTTGTGGTGGATACAACTGCCCCGGTTATCAATTTACATGGGGATGCCAATATCACCCACCAAGCAGGGAATGCCTACCTCGATGCCAATGCGAGTTGGAGCGATGCAGTGGACGGATCGGGTGTGATTGTTGCCAGTGGAGAGGTCAATGCCAGTGTGCCTGGAACTTATCTGCTTTCCTATAATTATACGGATGCAGCGGGCAATGCGGCTCAGACAATTACCCGAACAGTGGTTGTGGTGGATACAACCGCTCCGGTTATCAGTTTACATGGGGATGCCAATATCACCCACCAAGCAGGAAATGTTTACCTTGATGTTAATGCGAGTTGGAGCGATGCGGTGGATGGATCGGGCGTGATTGCTGCCAGTGAAGAGGTAAATGCCAGTATTCCGGGAACTTATTTGCTTTTCTATAATTATACCGATGCAGCGGGCAATGCGGCTCAGACCGTTAC
>NYYP01000001.1 GCA_002686835.1 Opitutia bacterium
AGGGGGCGGCCATCTCAGCGTTTACACGCTCATCTAATTGGAAGTATTTTTCCGATTGAGATACATCCGGGCACAAAAGTGGCTGGCCGTGTGCAGCCACCCACCCAGTGATACCCACACCAACTGGCAATTCGAAGCCTCGGCTTTTTTCCGGAAGTCCCCGTTGCACTTCGATCAGCAAGGTGTCTGAACTCGCATTGAGTAATGAAATAGACACTGAATTTGCAGAGAAAACCTGCATTACTTCATCCAAAATCGCCTCCAATGCCCGTACTGGATTGAGGTGCTTGCCCGACAATGTACTAATTCGGTAAAGAGCATCAATTGCCCTGCCTTCTTCTCTTTTTCCTGGAATAGTATCCTGCACAGTCTTGCTACTAGAATATTTCCGGTCTATATGCGAGGCAGGAAATCTCTAATGATATGCTCAAATGAATGATTACTAGACGGCTTATTGAACCTCTTGCGTAATACAAGAAAGTGTGCTTTTAGCCAGAAGAATATTACTTTTTAGCCTGTAAAAAATGCTCCCAGGTTTTTTCAACTGGTCTACCATATAGGGAACTGACAAAGGGGCGGCGGGCTGGTCTTTTGGGTTCGTTAAGCAATCGCATTCCTGCTTCTCGAGGCAATCGATTGCTTTTCTTGCTGTTACAACGAATACACGAAGTCACCACATTTTCCCATGATGTTCCCCCACCCCGGTCCTTAGGCAAAACATGATCCATGTTTAATTCCTTGGGGGCAAATGATTTCCCGCAGTATTGACATCGATAATCATCCCGCTCGAGCAGATTCTGTCGGTTAAACTTCATTTCCTGTAACAAGATACGATCATAAGATCGTAGTAGAAGCACGCTCGGAACAATCACTTGCTGGCTGACTGTATGAATTATGCGTGCCCCTTTTAAGGCTTCTGTTTCCCGGCAAAAATCAAACCAAGCCAATGAATTAAAAACCCGAAAGCTCTCATCCTCAGCATAAATTACTTGGGCATGGTCCAAAGAGAGCAAACTGAAAGCACGCTCCACCCCAACCACATTAACCGGTTGCCATATTCGGTTAAGTACAAGGGTCTGATAACCAGTGTCCATCCTGTTTGGAGTATAACTGTGGATGGAGTGGGTGTGTCAAAGTTTTTTTCTCTTGTCGAATTAGATATTACGACTCTTTGGTAATAATTGAGCAATCAATAGCTTCTACCATCTTTATTTTCATAAAAATTTAAAAACGCTTTGTGAGCTACCCGGTACCCCCCCGGGGTTGGATAATTGCCAGTAAAATACCAGTCCCCTGGATGGTCAGGTAATGCCTCATGCAAATTTTCCACACTTTGATAAATAACTTCCACCTTGGTAACCTCTCTCAATGCCTCAGGAGCAACTAAATCAGCAACTCGTTCAGAAATTTGATCAACGGTGAAATTTTCATATACCCGTTTGACAAAATTTTCAGGTTTTGAAGAAGTTTCAGATTTGAGGGCTTCCCGGCATTGTTCAGCCACTTCCTTAAGAAGCCCTCTATACCCATGCTCCTGAATCAAGGAAACGGCTGCTTGAAAGGCAATAAATTTACCAAGCTCGGACATATCAATCCCATAGCAGTCCGGATATCGAATCTGGGGAGCNGTCGATGCAATNACCAACTTACGTGGTTTNGAACGGCCAAGAATTTTGAGAATGCTTTTCTTGAGGGTGGTACCACGAACGATNGAATCATCGATNCAAACCAAAGCATCNTGCTGCTCCCGGACTACGCCGTAGGTAATATCGTAAACATGTGAGACAAGTTGAGCCCGTCCGGATTCTTGGCTGATAAAAGTACGTAGCTTGATGTCNTTATTTGCAATCTTCTCCCCCCTAGGCCAGTTATCCATGACCAGATCGTCGATCAATGAGTCGGTAAGTTCGCCAGATTGCCGGGCATCAATCAACCGTTGCTTTACCTCGGCCCGCCTGACCAAGCGGAGTTGTTCCATAAATCCATAATATGCACTCTCNGCAGTGTTGGGCACATAACTGAATACACTCTTTGAAAAATCACTTCCTACGGAATCCACGACTTGAGGTACCAGTAATGCACCAAGAGTTTTTCTCTCGGCATAAATATCTGGATCATTACCCCTGGAAAAATAAATCCGTTCGAAGGAACAACCAGAAGACTTTACGGCATCTTTGGAGAACTGACCCTTAATCAATGAACCATCAGGCCGGACGACCAGGATTCCACCGGGTTGGATTTCGGAAATATCATCCACTCCCTTATCAAAAACAGTCATTAAGGGAGCCCTTTCAGAAGCAACCGCAAACACTTCGTCGTCCTCAAAATAAAACCCTGGACGAATGCCTTTGGGGTCACGCATCGCAAAACAATCCCCAGTACCCAAAATCCCAGCAAGTGCATATCCGCCNTCCCAGTTTCTCGATGCCTCACGAAAGATGGAAACTGGATCGATTTTATCCGATATCCAACGGGTATGCTCTTCCCCAAAAACATTCTGATCAGATGCTTCTCTGGCCAATTTATCCACCGCAAAATCGAGATGATACCCTGACTCTTCAAGAATTGCCTGAGTATCTGTGTCAAAAACTGGGTGCTGTCCCCTTTCCACCAATCTTCTGTTGAGTTCCTCCACATTNGTAAGATTGAAATTCCCAGCAATCATCAGNTTTTTACTCGGCCAATTNCTCTTTCGAAAATACGGATGGCANGTATTGGACCCATANTCACCGGATGTCCCNTAGCGCAAATGTCCTAAGAGAATCTCTCCACCATAGTCAAAATGTTGCTTAATGGTANCAGGAAACTCGTAAAAGGCCCGGCCTTTCTTAATCATTTTCCCAAGTGCTTTGTGCTGGGCTCCAAATATTTTGGCCAGTGCTTTGGAACTGGTACTGCGCTCGCGAAACATGAACGATTCTCCCACTGGCATGTTTAACTTCATCGATCCAATGCCTGCACCGTCCTGTCCACGATTATGTTGTTTCTCCATCAGGAGAAACAACTGATTAAAGGCCCAAAGCGGACTGCCGTATTTTTCGTTGAAGTAAGAAAGGGACTTCTTCAGACGGATCATGGCGATCCCACAATGATGTCCAATTTCGTCGCTCATTAAAGAAGGGAGAGTAGATGAGGGCTAGGCAATGGCCATATGGTTAGGAATCGCATTTTCCCAGGCTTTCTTCAAGCCGGAAACATTTGTNCTTANAACTNGTTGACCAGNNACCTCCACCTGCAATTGATCGGAATCATTGGTTTTNCCGAGCAAATCAGCGGGCAGTTGCATTTGTTCTGCNACCCGCATTACAGCCTCNCTGTCCTCGGTTCTTACCGCAATNACTGCCCTTGCCTGACTCTCGCCAAAGAGCANAGCGTCCAAGCGACCAGACTGCCCCAAANCATTTAGGGAGACAGATGCCCCCAATCCATCTGTATCAAAAAGCATTTCGGACAAGCATACCAGCAATCCGCCCTCTGAAAGATCGTGAGCTGCCCGAACTCTTCCATTTTCGATCTGCGAAACCAAAAATTCTTGAAGGCTTTTTTCCGCATTAAGATCGACCGATGGGCAAGTTCCTTCCTTCTTTCCAAACTTGGATTGTAAATAGTAACTTCCTCCCAATTCATGGGGTAAGCCACCAAGCAGTATTAGATCCAAGCCTGACTCACCTACTGTGCTCCGGGTAACCCAATCAGGATTATCAATCAAGCCGACCATCGAAACAACCGGGGTCGGATCAATCGCTCCCTCGCCATGCTCATTATACAAGCTGACATTTCCACCCACCACAGGGACATCAAAGTAGCTGCATGCATCTGCCAATCCTTTCACGCATTCCTTGAGCATATGATAAGCCTCCGGTTTATTTGGGTTTCCAAAATTCAGATTATCCGTGACCGCCAGTGCCCGGGCACCAGAACAGGCAAGGTTGCGCATACACTCAGCAAAGGCTATCTGGGCACCTGCATATGGGTCGAGATAACAGAAACGATTGTTGCAATCATTGGCAATGGCTAAGAATTTATTAATTCCCGCAATGCTTAGTTTTACAACTCCTGCATCACTCCCCGGTTCGACCGTACATCCAGACATAACCATATGATCATACTGTTTCCAGACCCATTTTTTGGACGCGATTGTTGGGTGCTGGAGAAGGCCAAGCAAGGCACCTTCAACTTCCTCCCTGGCAAGCCCTGGGACGGAGTCCACTTTCCAGTCCCGGGCACTTGCCAAATGTGCAGGCTCACTGGTTGGCTGGTCGTAAACCGGTGCCTCATCAGTTAGAGATTTGGCCGGCAGGTCCGCCACCACCACACCCTTGTGGCGGACAACCATACGATCTCCCTCTTTTACCTCCCCAATCCGGGCGGCGTGCAGATCCCATTTCTCGAAGACCTCTTCGAGTTCACGCTCACGCCCTTTGGCCACGATTACCAACATGCGCTCCTGGCTCTCAGAAAGCATGATTTCATAAGAATTCATCCCCGTTTCCCGCTGGGGCACAAGGTCCAAATCTATCTCAATACCAGAATTCCCCCGGGAAGCAGTTTCACAGGTCGAACAGGTAAGACCAGCCGCTCCCATATCCTGTATGCCTACCACCAGTCCAGGAATGGACATCATTTCCAGACAGGCTTCAAGCAGGAGTTTTTCCATAAAAGGGTCCCCCTTTTGGACTGCGGGTCTATCCTCCGCACTCTCCTCGGTCAATTCCCGGGAAGCAAAACTGGCACCGCCCAGTCCGTCCCGTCCGGTACCCGGGCCAACATAGTAGACNGGATTGCCCACTCCTGTGGCCGCACCTTTTTGAATTTCTTCATGACGNAAAATCCCTGCACAAAGGGCATTGACCANTGGATTGCCCTCATAACAGTCATCAAAATAAACATCTCCCCCCATATTGGGTATACCCAAACAATTGCCGTAGTGAGAAATCCCACTTACTACTCCACGAAAAAGTCTCTTTACCTGGCTCGATTCCAATGATCCAAACCGTAATGAATTGGTAAGGAGAACCGGACGGGCACCCATGGTAAAAATATCCCGCACAATACCGCCCACACCGGTTGCAGCCCCCTCAAAAGGCTCAATCGCACTTGGATGATTGTGGGATTCAATCTTGAANGCAACTCCCCAGCCCTCGCCCACATCAATCACNCCAGCATTTTCCTCGCCCGCTTTGACCAGAACCTGACCAATTGNANTTTTGTCTGCCTTTTCGGTGGGAAATAATTTGAGTAATTTACGGGTATTTTTATAGGCACAGTGCTCCGACCACATCACAGAAAAAATTCCCAATTCGGTAAGATTNGGGGTACGACCAAGGATTTTNAGGATTTGTTCNTACTCATCAGGCANGAGCCCGTGCTGAGTNATTAATTCCTGTGTGATCTCAACATTCAGACAAGGATCGGGATTGGGNGGCAGGGTAGCAGAGGATGTTTCCATGACTTAAGCAGAAAGTTCGACCGGGGAGGAATGAAGGAGAGGTTGAAGAAAAGCCCGCAAAACGGGAAGTCCGTCGAGACAGGGATGATGACTCTCCACCGCTCGTTCCGGGTGGGGCATCATGCCATAGACATTGCCCGCAAGATTACGAATACCAGCAATATCATTAACTGAACCATTGGGATTGGGTTGGTAGCGCAANAACACCTGATTGTTGGTTTCCAAATTCGTAAGTACATCTTCATCCGCCCGATAATTTCCCTCGCCATGCGCAATAGGCAGGGCAACNTGCGCACCCAATTTCTCAGCATTAAAACGATCGTTGGAATCTTCCACTTTCAGGGATTGATTTAGGCAACGAAACTCCATGCAGTCATTCCTGACTAATGCTCCGGGCAGCAACCCAGACTCGCAAAGGATTTGAAACCCATTGCATATGCCCAGTACTTGGCCTCCCTGATCAGCAAAGTGCTGCAAATCGGACATGATGGGCGAAAACCGGGCAATGGCACCGCACCGTAAATAATCACCAAACGAAAACCCCCCTGGCACGATGACCGCCTCCACATCATCAGGCAATGGGTCTTTGTGCCAGACCCGCCCGGCAGGCAGCCCGATCACATCCTGCACAGAATGTTCGGCATCCCAATCACAATTGGATCCCGGAAATTGAATAATTGCTACCTTCACGATATTTTTTCCTCCTTGGATGGTTCATCCTCAAATANTTCTTCCACTACGGGGTTGGTCAANAAACCAATCCCCTCGATCTCCACCGTCACTTCATCTCCAGGCACAAGAAACCTTCTCGGATCCCGTGCTTCCCCCACCCCACTAGGAGTGCCAGTAAGGATAAGNGTACCCGGTAATAAAGTNGTGCTTCCACTNAGAAANGAAATCAGTGTGGGAACATCAAAAATCATATCCGATGTGGATGAATCCTGCATTTTGTCCTGGTTGACAAAAGTACGGAGAGACAGATTNGAAGGGTCNGGCAATTCATCCGTAGTGACCAGGCATGGTCCGACCGGACAAAAGGTGTCAAAACTCTTCCCCCGACAAAACTGACCTCCACCCTTTTCTTTCTGCCAGTCCCGGGCACTCACATCATTGGCTGCAACATACCCCAATACATAGGAAAGTGCCTCAGATGGNGACACATTTTTACAAGGCCTGCCAATNACCACACCTAACTCTCCCTCATAGTCGACCTTATCGCTGCGCAAAAAGCGGGGAATCACAATGGGATCGCCAGGGTTCTGCACCGCCGTGGGAGCCTTCATGAAAATTACCGGGTGTTTGGGAATTTCCGNTCCCGTTTCTTCTGCATGTGCCCGATAATTATGCCCTACCGCATAGATGCACCGAAAATCAATAGGTGTGAGCAATTGGAAGGGCGTGATCGCCTGATCAGTAGCTTCAAATGAACCATCCGGTTTTTGGATGATCAGAAAGGTCCGGCCCTGCTCATCGAACCGACCAAAGCCCATATTTCCGGCCCGGTCGAGATGACGAAAGATTTTCACTCGCTGGATATCTCGAATCGATAATCTTCGATTACCGGATTGCTGAGCAATCCATCGCACAGGCGATCGATCTCGTCGCGAATTTCTGGAGTATCCGACCCTTCCATCTCAAAGGTTACCGTCTTACCGACCCGTACCCCTTCAATTGAATGGTGGCCCAAGCTTTTAATCGCTTGCTCAACTGCCGCGCCCTGGGGATCCAAAACTGTGGTTTTGGGGGAAACAAATACCGTTACCTTCACGCCTTATTCTAAAGACATCGAAACAGGCATCCTTACAACCCTTAGTTGCGCACGTTAGAAAAATAATCGACTCATCACTGGAGCAAAAAGGGCAGGAATTAAGACTCAACCGGGTGAAAACAACGAACTTCTCGGCCTTTCGTTTCATAAATAGCAGGATCCTTNAGGCATTGGCTGGTACGATTAGGGCAACGGTTCTGAAAACTGCAACCCTGTGGCATATTGGAAAAGGAGGGAACCTCTCCATCCAAAATAACAGGGGGTCGGNTACGATNNAGGGTAGGNACCGATTGAACCAATGCCCGGGTGTAGGGATGCTGGGGAGATGATAATACNTGGGCCGTNTTTCCAGACTCCACAATTTTNCCTAAATACATCACATACAANCGGTCAGAAAGCGTNCGGACCAGNGATAGATCATGGGCAATAAAAAGCAGGGATAGTCCTAATTTGTTTCTTAATTCAAGCAGCAGTTCAACAATNTGTGCCTGGATGGACACATCGAGTGAAGANACAATCTCATCGCAAATAATTAAATCTGGCTTCATCCCGATTGCCCGGGCAATGGATATTCTCTGCCTCTGTCCACCGCTAAAAGAATGAGGATATCGTTGCATATATTCTGCAGACATCCCCACTTGTTCGAGGAGGGACACAATGTAGTCCTCCACTTCATCGCGGGTGCAAATCCTGTGATACAAGAGAGGGAAAGACAGGATTTCAAAAACTGTATGCTTTGGATTCAGACAGGAGTAAGGATCCTGAAAAATGATCTGTACTTTATTCTTAAAGACTTCCCTTTGGAGACGNTTTTTGTGCAAGGCCNAATTCCCCCGGAAAAACANNNNCCCCTGNTGGATGGGCAANACCCCGGCNAGNGAGTTTCCCAAAGTACTCTTTCCACAACCTGATTCTCCCACCACAGCAACAATTTCTCCCGCATTCACTCGTAAACTTACCCCATCCACCGCCTTTATGTGATGACTGGTCCGTCCAAACAAACCAGTCTTCACCGGAAACCAGGTCTGTAAATCCTGGACTTCCACAATCGGTTCGAAATTTCTATCATCATTCAATAATGACATCGGTACTTCCCCTTATTATCATGATTTTTTTCAGGTGGTTCGGTAAGACAAACTTCTGATGCATCCAAACATCTGTCCTTGAAACGGCAACCAACNGGATAACTTCCTGGTTCCGGCACCTGACCGGGTATTGAAATGATCTTACTGTCCTCTTTATCCAGGCTCGGAATTGCTCGCATTAAGCCCTTCGAATAAGGATGGAGTGGCTGCGATAGGAAAGGGTTGATATNATTGCTCTCCACCACTTGACCGGCATACATCACCGAGATACGATCGGCATACTGGGCCATAAGACTGATGTTATGGGAAATGAGCAAAACCGACATTTTTCGCTCTTTGCACAAGCGTACAATCAAGCTCATGATCTGTGCCTGGACGGTCACATCCAAGGCCGTGGTCGGTTCATCCGCAATAAGTAACTCCGGATCAAGAAGCAGCGACATCGCAATCATAACCCTTTGAAGCATGCCCCCAGAGAGTTCATGCGGGAAAGATTTCAGGATTCTTGCATGATCCGTCAGGCCCACCTCATCTAGCAGGTTTCTGATTTTTTGATGCCTGTCAAAATCCGTGGTGTGATATTCAAAAACTTCCTGCATTTGATCCCCCACCCGGAGCAAGGGATTCATCGCGGCAAAGGGTTCCTGAAAAATCATCGATATTTTATCTCCCCGCAGAGAATTCAGGCTGGAGTCATCAAGCTGATAAATATTTTCTCCTTTAAACCTTACACTACCGGAAAGAAGAACNCCATCGGGCTCAGGNAGCATTCCCATAATAGCNAGTGAGGATATGCTCTTACCGCAGCCTGATTCTCCGATCAATCCATGAATTTCTCCCTCNGCAAGGTCGAACGATACACCTGCTGTGAGCTGAAGCACAGAAGTAGGACGCTTGATCCCAATGGAAAGATCAGAAACTTGTAACAAGTACTCGCCTGAAACCTTGCTCGAATGAACCTCTTGCATTTCTAATTTGTGGAAGCCCGTGGATCAAAGGCNTCGCGAACTCCCTCGCCAATAAAGGTTGCCAGAAGCAATGTGGCAAACAGACAAACCACGGTNGATATGGCAAGCCAAGGAGCAAATAGATTGTTGAGGCCCTGACTCAAAAGTTCCCCCCATGACGGAGTNGGGGGTTGCAGTCCAAATCCAAGAAAGTCGAGAGCGGTCAAAGCACCAATTCCACCAATAATCTGAAAGGGTAGCAGAGTGATAACGGGAGTCAGTCCATTGGGCAGGATTTGACGGAAAATAATGTGGCGATTGGACATACCCATAGTTTTGGCAACTTTCACATAATTAAGATTACGAATTTTTAAAAACTCTCCTCTCATATAATAAGACAGTCCAATCCATTGAAAAAAGGAGAGCACGAGGATGAGGATCATAAAACTNCGAGAATAAATCGTTCCCACCAGAATGACCACATAGAGGAACGGNAAAGACGACCAAATTTCGATCAGTCTCTGCACAACCATATCAATCAAGCCTCCAAAATAGCCCTGCAATCCTCCGATTAATATCCCCAGCACGGTGGAGATCGCTGCCAAAATCAGAGAGAAAAGCATACAGATGCGGAATCCATATAGCAAACGAGCGAAAACATCCCTTGCAGAAGAATCGGTACCCAACCAATGATCTGAAGATGGAGGGTGCGGAGGAGTGCCTGCCAAATCAATATAAGAATGTAGTGGACTGTGGGGAACCGGTGGAAAAATCATCCAATTTTTCCCATTGGTAAAAAGTTTTGAATTTCGAAGGGTTACATAATCGGCCTCCGTTTGGTATTTCCCTCCAAATTCTTTTTCCGGATAGAACTGAAACATAGGAAAATACAACTTATCCTGGTAGGACATGACATAGGGCCGGTCATTGCACAGGATTTCGGAGAAGAGGGATAGGACAAAGAGGGAAGAAAGCAGGAGAAAGGAATACCACGCTCTTTTAATTTTTCGGAATCTGCTAAAACGATCTTTGGTAAGTTTGGAAAACATAGCAGTAAATTAAACCTCAGCTAAATTTGATTCGTGGATCGATGGCAATGTAGAGCATATCCGAAAATAATCTGCCCAACAGAGCCATAATACTGGAGATAAGTATGACTCCGAGCACCACATTGTAATCCCGACTCAAGATCGAATTGTACACCAGCAGACCCATTCCATCGATATCGAACACCTTTTCAATCAAGAGAGCAGAAGTGAACA